>NZ_JBAGKV010000020.1:0-127914 GCF_037049705.1 Janthinobacterium sp. LPB2021202312-11-4
AGTTAAAACATGATCCAACCTATATCCGTTACGCAAAATCTGAAAGAGTATGAGAGCGGGATCAACTGTCGAACGACTGCTTCTGGCCCAGAGTGTGTAAAACGTATTCGCGCTGAAACGGGCCATGAAAATCATCGGCAGCACAGTCTTGATTAAAGCGGTAACGGCGTAAAAACCAGTCTTTTTACCCCATTCAAAGGGCCTTAAGAAGTTGCTGAACGGTTTTAACTGTTCGTGAAGACATCACGAACTTGATCAGTCTGCGAAACGTAAGCACGGTCTCCTAGCGTTGATATAGAAAATCTAATCTGACGTTTTTACACACTCTCGGCCGAAAACCACCATTCCGCAGCGAACATTCAAGCTGGGCGCCCGCCATCCGAAAGGAAGACTGATTTACACCGCGCTTCTGCCGCAACTCGCCCTGCTCGGCGCTGTTCCTGACGCTGGAATGGGTCACCATCAGCGCCTACGCCTACATGGGTCTGCACATGCGCCGCTGGTTCGCCGAACCGCGAGGCAAGCAAATCTTCAACCGTTGCTGTGCGGGCCTGTTGTCGGCGGCGGCTTCGGTGTTGTTGATGGCGCGGCGTACGTAAAAATTCCCTGTCGATTTTCCGGTGGAGTCGTCGCCAATGCGGCCCTATGCTCAGCCCATGAACCTACAAAACGCTGTGCTGCCCCCCCACGCCGAGATGGTTCGCGCCATGCTCGAGCGCGACACCGCCTACGAAGGGGTGTTCTTTACGGCGGTGAAAACCACCGGGATCTTCTGCCGCCCCAGTTGCACGGCGCGCAAACCGAAACCGCAGAACGTCGAGTTCTTCGCCCATGCCGATGAGTGCCTGTCCGCCGGTTACCGCGCTTGTCTGCGTTGCAAACCGTTGGACGCGGCGGCGATTGCGCCGGATTGGGTGCAGCGGCTGCTCACATTGGTCGATGCCGAACCCGAGCAGCGCTGGACCGACATTCAACTGCAAACCGAGGGCATCGAGCCGCTCAAGTTGCGGCGCTGGTTCAAACAGCATTTCGGCATGACCTTTCACGCCTGGCTGCGCACCCGACGCTTGGGCATGGCCCTGGGCGGAATCAAGCAGGGCGAGTCCATCGACAACGTGGCGTTCGATTCTGGCTACGAATCCCTGAGCGGTTTTCGCGATGCCTTTCAAAAATCCTTTCACATCACGCCTGGCCGCGCGGTGAATAGCGAGCCGCTGCTGTTCACCCGGCTAACCACACCCCTGGGGCCGATGATTGCCATGGCAGAGCGGCGCGGGCTGGTGTTGCTGGAGTTCCTGGACCGGCCGGCGCTGACCCGGGAAGTCGAAGAATTGCAGAACCGTTATGGCTACGCCGTGGCACCGGGGCAGAACCCGCATTTGCAGCAGATCGAAGCGGAACTGACGCAATACTTCGCCGGCAAACGAACCGAATTCAGCGTGCCATTGCACCTGCCGGGCAGCGAATTCGCCAGGCAGGTCTGGGCCGAACTGGCGCAAATCCCCTACGGCCAGACCAGCACCTATGGCACCATCGCCGCGCTGCTGGGCAAACCCGGGGCCAGCCGCGCCGTGGGCCTGGCCAACGGGCATAACCGCTTGGCGATTGTGCTGCCGTGTCACCGGGTGATCGGTGCGGACGGCTCGCTGACCGGTTATGGTGGCGGGCAACCGCGCAAGGCGTTTCTCCTACGCCTGGAACAGGCTGCGGTGCAGATCACTCAACAATTGGCATTCTGAACATTTCATAGGGAAGGAAATTCGATGGACGCGTTTGACCAACAGTTCCACAGGCTGCATCAGGACGGCCTGCTGATCCTCACCAACGTCGCCGATGCCGCCGGAGCGCGACTGGTGCAACAACTGGGCAGCCAAGCCGTGGCCACCAGCAGCGCGGCGGTGGCCTGGGGGCATGGTTACCCGGACGGCAACGCCCTGCCCCTCGAACGTCTGGTGTCGACGGTCGAATCCATCGCCCGGGTGATCAACGTGCCGTTGACCGTGGACATCGAGGCCGGTTATTCCGATGACCTGGGGCGGGTGTCGGAAGTGATCGACGCGGTGATCGCCGCCGGAGCCGTCGGCATCAACATCGAGGACGGCGCGTCCCCGCCCGAGTTGCTGGTGCGCAAAATCGAAGTCGCCCGGCAAGTGGCCGAGCGTCGAGGTGTGAAGCTGTTCATCAATGCGCGCACCGACGTTTATCTCAAAAGCCTGGTGCCCGCCGAAGACCGTGTGGCCGAAACCCTCAAGCGCGCCGCGCTGTATCAGGCCGCCGGGGCCGATGGATTGTTCGCCGCGGGCGTGACGGCGGAGTATGAGATTGGCGCGATCTGTCGGGGCACGCCGCTGCCGGTGAACGTGCTGGGCCTGGCCGCCCTGCCGTCCCCCGACGAACTGAAAGCCCTCGGCGTGCGGCGGTTGAGCGCCGGATCGAGCATCGCCGAGTTCCTGTATGGCGCCATGGCCGGGCTGGCGAAAAGCTTTTCGGACACCGGCAAGCTCGACACGCACGACCTCAAGGCTTTCACCTATGGCGAGGTGAACGGCCTGCTGAAAAAATCCTGACCGGCATGCCCGATCTCTACCAGCCTGCCAGTACCTTTCTAGCGTCCATCGACGAGGACTGGCAGCGCCACATCGCCGCCATCGGCCCATGCCTGCATCAACCGCATCCAGCGCGTGATCCGTATGAATCGCTGGTGCGGGCGATTGCCTATCAGCAACTGCATGCCAAGGCCGGGGATGCGATTGTCGGGCGCCTACGGGCGTTGTTTCCCTTAAGCACCTTCCCCGGGCCCGAGCAGATTCTGGCGACTGACTTCGAGCACATGCGAAGCTGCGGGTTTTCCGCGAGCAAGATCGCGACCATTCAGGGGATCGCCCAAGCGACGCTGGACGGTGTGGTGCCGGATTACGCCACGGCGCTGGGCATGGATGATGAAGCATTGATCGAGCGCTTGATTACCCTGCGCGGCGTTGGACGCTGGACCGTGGAGATGCTGTTGATCTACAGCCTGGAGCGGCCGGATATTCTGCCGGCGGATGACTTCGGGGTACGCGAGGGGTATCGGCGGATGAAGGGGCTGGAGGTGCAGCCCACGCGTAAGCAGATGATTGAGATTGGGTTGGGGTGGAAGCCTTATCGGACGGTGGCTTCGTGGTATTTGTGGCGGGTGCCTGGCAGGTAGACCGCGTTATCGTTCTTCGCGAGCAAGCCCGCTCCCACAGGAGATCTCTGGTGGACACAAGATTTGTGGGCCCAGATAAACCCTGTGGGAGCGGGCTTGCTCGCGAAGGCGATTTCATATCCAACACATCACCTCACAGACAGGTCACAACCCCGACTTCAACCGACTGAACGCTCGAATCAAGGCGCGGTTAAAGTCTTTGCCGTTGTCATTTTTGCTGTACAGCGACGCCCTCACCGCCGCCGACGGGTACGTCCCCGGATCATTGCGAATCGCTGGATCGATTAAACCGTCCGCCGCCGTGATCGCATTGGCGTAGTGAATGGTGTCGGTGATGGGCGCAATCACCTGCGGCGTCATCAGGTAATCCATCAACGCCAGCCCGGCCTGCGGGTGCGGTGCATCCTTGGGGATGACCATGGCGTCGAACCAGATCAACGTGCCCTCCTTCGGAATCCGGTAACTCAGTTTGAACGGTTTGTTGGCGGCCTCGGCCTGGCCGGCCGCGATGGCCACATTGCCGTTCCACGACATCGCCACGCAGGTGTTGCCGTTGGCCAGGTCGCTGATGTTCAGGTCGTTGTCGAAGTAGCGGATGTAGGGCCGGATTTTCGCCAATTGCTGTTCGGCGAGTTTCAGGTCGTCGAGGCTCTGGCGGTTGATGTCCAGGCCCATGTACTTCATGACCGCCGCGAACACTTCGTTGGGATCGTTGAGCAGGCTGACCCCGCAATCGGCAAATTTCGAGACCACCGCCGGGTCGAACAACATCGCCCAGCTGTCCCGTGGCGCATCGGCCAGACGCTGCTTGACCGCCTCCTCCTGCGCCCCGACGCCCGTGGTGCCCCAGGCGTAGATCCCTGCGTATTTATTGCCCGGATCGAACACCGCCATGTGCTGGCGAAACTCCTCGCCGACGCCGGCAAAATGCGGCAGCCGCTGGTGGTCCAGCGGCTGGATCGCGCCGCTCTGGATCGCCCGGGACAAGTGCTGCCCCGCCGTCAGCACCAGATCATAGCCACTGCGGCCGGTGAGCAGTTTGGTCTCGACGGTTTCCAGGGAATCGAAGTGATCGGCGACCACGTGAATGCCGGTCTGCTTCTCGAAATTGCTCAGGGTGTCCGGGGCCAGGTACTCGCCCCAGATGTACAGGTTGACCACCGGCTTGGCGGTGTCGGCGGCCTGCACACACAGGGGTGCAAGCACCAGCAATAACGCTTGAGTCAGTTTGTGCAGGCCCATGATCACACTCCTTTTTGGACGCCGGCGTATTGCGGCATGGTGATGCACGCGACGTTGCCGCCGCCGAGGAGGATTTCCCGGGAGTTTTCGATGCCGAGAATCTTGTGCTGCGGGAACAGTTCGGCGAGGGTTGCCAACGCCACCTGATCCTGACGATCACCAAACAGCGGCACCACAATCGAGGTGTTGCCGGCATAGTAGTTGATGTACGACGCGCAGATTTTCGTCCCGGCTTGACGGGTGTGAGTGCTGTCTTGCTGGTCAAGACCTTCGGCTTCTTCGGCGGTCCATTCCAGCACGTCCGGTTGCGGCAGTTTGTGCACGATCAACTCACGACCACGGCTGTCCCGGGTGCTGCGCAGGATGTCGTAGGCCTCCTGGTAGATTTCCCACTGCGGATCATCGCGGTTGTCGGTCCATTGCAGCACCACTTCGCCGGGTCGGACGAAGCACGCGAGGTCATCGACATGGCCGTCGGTTTCGTCGAATTTGCAGCCCCGTGGCAGCCAGATGATTTGCTCGGCGCCGAGATAATCGGTCAGCCGCCGGGTGACTTCTTCCTTGCCCAAGTGCTGGTTGCGATTGCGGTTGAGCAGGCATTGCTCGGTGGTGAGGATGCTGCCCTGGCCGTCGCTCTGTATGCCGCCGAGTTCAGCGATCAGCGGCGCGCGGTAGCGGTCGAAGCGTTCGATTTCGAGGATCTTGCTGGCGATCTGATCGTCCTTGTCCCACGGGTAGTACAAGCCGCCGTCGAGGCCACCGTAGGCGTTGAACTCGAAATCCACGCCACGCACTTCGCCGCTGGCGTCGTTGACCACAAAACACGGGCCGCTGTCGCGAAACCAGGTGTCGTTGCAGGTCATTTCCACCACCCGCACTTGCGGCGGCAATTGCCGGCGCGCGGTGGCGAATTGTGCGGCGGAGGCACACACGGTGACCGGTTCGCTCTGGGAAATGGCGGTGACGATTTGCACCCAGACCTTCTGCGCAGGCTTGGCGCCGTTGCGCCACACGTCAGTGCGCTCCGGCCAGCCGAGCCAGCAGCCGGACTTGGTTTCGAACTCGCCAGGCAGGCGGAAGCCATCGAACTTGGGAGTGGAATCGAGCAAACGTGCCATGGACAAACCTCATCAGCGGGGATTGGAATGACCACAGGCTACGGTTGCCCGCGCCCTCCTCGCCAACGATGAATATTTCGGAACAGTTGAATTTAACTCATCAATCGACTAACTGATCGTTGAACCATTCCAGCATTTGCGCCACCGCCGGACGCTCCAGCCGCACCCGCTCGCACACCAGCGCGTACTGGCCCAGCGCGGTGATGTTGGCTGTGAAGGGACGCACCAATCGCCCGCTGAGCAGGTCTTCCTGGGCCGTGAGGTTATCGCCCATCGCCACGCCCTGCCCTTGGGCCGCCGCTTCCAGCGCCAGACCGGCGTGGGCGAAATACAGTTGCCGTTGCGGACGCTGATCGCCGGCGTGACTGGTGAGCCACGCGGTCCAGGTCTTGCCGTCCTGATCGTCGTGCAACAGGCAATGACGGGCCAGATCCTTCGGGTTTTTCAGCGTGCCCTGGTTGAACAGGCCGGGGCTGCACACCGGGAAAAACTGCAACGCCGGCAAGGGCCGGACAAAGTACGCGCTGCTGTCCACCGGCCCGGTGCCGTAGGTGATCGCCAGGTCGATGTCTTCCCCCGGCGCGGTGGCGTCGATCGGTTGTTCGTAGAGGTGCAACGTAATGTGCGGATAACGCGCGTAGAAATCCGTGAGGCGACTCATCAACCATTTCTGCGCCAACTCGGCGGTGACCGCCAGGCGCAATACCGCGAGCGATGCGGGATCGCGCAGTTCATCGCAGGCCTCACCGATCAGTTCGAAGGCCTGCTGCAAACTCTGCATCAAGCGCCCGGCGGCCATGGTCGGGCGAATCTGCCGACCCTCGCGGATAAACAGCGATACGCCCAGTTGTTCTTCGAGCTGACGAATCTGATGGCTGACGGCGCTGTCGGTGACGCACAACTCCGCAGCGGCCCGGCCGAAGTGGGCATGGCGGGCGGCGCATTCGAAGGTTTTCAGTGCGGCCAGGGAAGGTAGTCGTCGCATCGATCAAGCCTCTGTTTCGAGGCGGTCATGCTGCCCCGGCAACCGACACACGTCCACCCCCGTAGGAGCTGCCGAAGGCTGCGATCTTTTGATCTTGACCTTAGGTGGCCTACCCAGAAAAAGATCAAAAGATCAAAAGATCGCAGCCTTCGGCAGCTCCTACAGATTGGCAGTGATCCATTCACCGTAACTCCACCCGCCCATCACCCGCCTTTATCCACCATGACTTCCCCGTAAACCCGGCGCATGTTGCACCTTCAACCGGAGGGATTCGCCATGCTCAATGCACTCAAACAGATCAATTCAACCTCGGCGTTCAACCGCTGGGCCGGCTTCGAAGTCATTCGCGCCGAGAGCGGCGAGGCCGACGTGTCCATGGCTTTTCGCGAAGCCGACATGGCGCAGTACGCCGGTTTCCTGCATGCCGGGCTGATCGGTGCGTTGCTCGACACAGCGTGCGGGTTTGCCGCCGGGACGGTGGCCGGCAACGTGTTGGCTTCGCACTTTTCGGTCAATTGCCTGGCGCCCGCCGTCGGTGAGGTGTTTATCGCCAAGGGCCGGGTGGTGAAGGCCGGCAAGAAGCAGGTGTTCGCCCGTGCCGAGCTGTTCGCGCAAACCGGCGGCCAACTGAAACTGGTGGCGACCGGCGACGCGATCCTGGTGCCGGTCGAAGGCCGCTGAGGGTCTAGGCTGTCTTGAGTCCATTCAAGAACAGTCGGAGGTCGTCATGCAGCTCGAAGGTTCCTGCCACTGCGGCGCGGTGTCGTTCAGTCTGACCAGCGCCCACCCCTACCCTTATCAGCGTTGCTACTGCTCGATCTGCCGCAAGACCCAGGGCGGTGGCGGTTATGCGATCAATCTCGGCGGCGATGCCGGCAGCCTCAAGGTTCGCGGGCGCAAAAACATCGCGATCTACCATGCGCGGCTCAAGGATGAAGGCGACAAACGCGCCCATAGCAGCACGGCCGAGCGGCATTTCTGTGCGGTATGCGGCAGCGGTTTATGGTTGTTCAGCCCCGAGTGGCCGGAGTTGATCCACCCGTTCGCCTCGGCCATCGACACCCCGCTGCCGGTGCCGCCGGAGCATACGCATTTGATGCTCGGTTCGAAGGCGCCGTGGGTGGAGGTTGAGGTGAAGCCTGGGGATCAGCAATTCGAGGTTTATCCCAAAGAGTCGATTGCCGATTGGCATGAGCGGTTAGGTTTGAGCCAGTGAAGCTAAATCAAGAATAAACACCATAACTGTGGCGAGGGAGCAGGCTCCCTCGCCACAGAGTTTTGTGCCTGCATCAAATTATTTTTCACCCCGCAGTTCCCCTTTGCGTTTTTCGTTCGGTTAACCCTCAGAAGCATTCCATTACCGATCGATTCGATTCAAAGGGACCGCCATGTCGCACCACCTCGCCGCGCGTTTTCGTTTTGCCCTGTGCCCCTTGGCACTGGCCGTTCCGGCCGCCCTGCTGAGCCTTGCCCCCGCCGCCCATGCCGCTGAAACCGGCGCAGCCAAAGGCTCCGCGCTGCAACTGGACGCCACCAACATTTCCGGCCAGGCCCTGGGCGAAACCACCGAAGACACCCACGCCTACACCACCGGCTCGACGTCCTCGGCCACCGGCCTGCCGTTGTCGCTACGGGAAACCCCGCAGTCGGTGACCGTGATCACCCGCCAGCAAATGGACGATCGCGGCGTGCAGAGTGTCGGCGATGCGCTGCGTAACACTCCGGGCATCTCCACGCAAAAGTACGACAGTGACCGCACCGAGTTTTCCGCCCGGGGCTTTGCCATCACCAACTTCCAGTACGACGGGGTCAACCAGCCCTACGACGGCGTGTATGGCGAAAACCCCAACAACAGCGACGACTCGGCCAGCCTGGACCGCATCGAAGTGATCAAGGGCGCCACCGGCCTGATGACCGGCTCGGGCGACCCTTCGGCCACCGTCAACCTGATCCGCAAGAAACCGACCAAGGACTTCAAGGCCTCGGTCAGCGGCACCGTCGGCTCGTGGGATGCCTATCGCAGCACCGGCGACATTTCCGGTTCGCTGAATGATTCCGGCACCGTACGCGGACGCTTCGTCGGTTCGTACTCAGACAAGAATTCCTACCAGGATCACTACAGCCAGAAGAAAGACCTGTATTACGGCATCCTCGAAGCCGACCTGACCCCGGATACCCTGCTGACCTTCGGCATCGACAAATCCAGCGCCACCCCGCGCGGCAGTTCCTGGACCGGCAACCCGACGTATTTCGCCGATGGAGGCCGCACGGATTTCCCGCGTCACTTCAACCCGGGCGCCGACTGGAGCCGTCGCGACTTCGACGAAACCACGTACTTCACATCGCTGGAACAAGCCCTGGCCAATGACTGGAAACTCAAGGTCAGCATCGACCAGAAAACCACCGATCACGACACCCAACTGGCCTCGGCCAGCGGTGGTAACCCGGACCGCGCCACCGGCGAAGGCATGTTTTTGTACTGGGGGCGTTGGGAAGGTCATCGGGTGCAAAACACCGCTGACGTGAACGTCTCCGGGCCGTTCACCCTGGGCGGCCGCGAACATGAATTGGTGGCGGGCGTCATGACGTCCAATTCGCGTCAGACCGGTTCGACCTACGACACCAGCGCATTCGAAATGGTCCCGGGGAGCATTTATGACTGGGACGGTCACCTGCCGAAACAGGAATTTCCGAAGAACGGCAAGTACGAGCGCACCCAGAGCCAGAACGGCGTTTACCTGGCCACACGCCTGCGCCCGACCGACGACTTGTCGGTGATCCTCGGCAGCCGCCTGAGCACCTTCAAATACAACGAAGACTACCGCTACAACCCCGGCGCCGGACTGGACGACACCCACGCCAGCTACAAGGAACACGGGGTGGTCACGCCTTACGCCGGTGTGGTTTATGACCTGAACGATGTGTACTCGGTGTACGCCAGCTACACCTCGATCTACCAGCCGCAAACCTACAAGGACAGTAACGGCACGACCCTGGCACCGGTGGAAGGCGACAGCTATGAAACCGGTCTGAAAGCGGCGTACTTCGATGGCAAGCTGAACGCCAGCCTGGCGTTGTTCCGCATCGAGCAGGACGGCGTGGCCGAGTCGATCGGCACCAACCCGGTCACCAACGAAGGCATCTACAAAGCCATCGACGGCACCAAGACCCAAGGCGTGGAGCTGGAACTGGCCGGCGAACTGGCCGACGGCTGGAACCTCTCGGCCGGCTACACCTACGCCCGCACTCGGGATGCCGATGAGCAGCGGATCTTCGGTTTCCCGCTGTCCACCAGCAAACCGGAACACGTGGTCCGCACCTTCACCACCTATCGCCTGCCGGGCGCCCTGGACAAAGTTACCGTGGGTGGCGGCATCAGTTGGCAGAGCGCGTTTTACGGCAAAATCTACAGCCCGACCGTCAGCGATTACACCCAGATCAAACAGGGTGGCTACACCCTCGTGGACCTGATGACCCGCTATCAGTACAACGAGCACCTGAGTTTCACCGCCAACGCCAACAACGTGTTCGACAAGCGCTACCTGACGGGGTTGGGCAACTTCGACACCACGTTCTACGGCGAGCCGCGCAACCTGATGCTGACCACCAAGTGGGATTTCTAAGCCCACTCTGACAGCACGGGTGCTGCTGATGGCCTCTTCGCGGGCAAGCCTTGCTCCTACAGGTGATAGGCGATCACGCCCATGGGGTATGACGCAACACTGTAGGGGCGAGGCTTGCCTGCGAAAGCGTCCTCAAGAATGACACTAATCCAAATGCGCCCAGGTCATCCGAAACGACGCCCCGCCCCACGGCGAATCCGCCACTTCCACCTGCCCGCCATGGGACTGCGACACCCGCCGCACCAACGCCAATCCCAATCCGAAACCGCCGGTACGCCGATCACGGCTGGCATCGAGCCGCGAGAACGGTTCGAAGATCTTCTCCCGCCCGTCCACCGGCACGCCCGGCCCGTCATCGTTGACCCGCACTTCGTAATGATCGCCACTGCGCACCAATGACACTTCCACCCGGCCGTCGGCGTAGCGAATGGCATTGCGCAGCAGGTTGATCACCGCCCGGGCCATAAAGCGCGGCTCGATGCGCACCTGCTCGATCTGGCACTCGACAATCAGCAACTGCACCCCCGCCGCTTCCGCTTCCAGCGCCACACTGCCGACCACGCTGTCGAGCCAACTGCCGGCCTGAATGTTCTCCCGATTAATCACCGTGGCGCCGCGCTCGAGGCTGGCGTAAGTCAGCAACTCAGAGACCATTTCTTCCAGTTCGCCCAGGTCGGCGTACATGTCGGCGATCAGTTCGCGATTCTGCGCCGGGTCAGGTTGTTGCTTGAGCTGATCCAGTTCAAACGACAGCCGCGCAATCGGCGTGCGCAACTCATGGGACACCGCGTTGGTCAGCTCCCGTTGATTGGCGATCAGCCCTTCGATGCGCGCGGCCATGAGGTTGAAGTGTTCGGACAGGTCGCGGATGTTCGAGCGTTTGGACAGCTGAATCCGCGACGACAAATCGTTATCGCCGAAGCGCTCGGCGGCCAGGCGCAGTTTTTCCAGATCCCGCCAGTGCGGTCGCACCCAGATGAACAGCACGATGCCAATCAACACCGCCAGCATCAGGTAGGCCGCCGTGATGTAGAACGGCATCAGGCTCGGCTCGGCCGGCAGCTTGATGCTTAGCAATTGCGGGCCACCATCGATCGAAGAAATAAACTGCGTGTACTTTTCCCGAATCACCAGTAGGCCTTCGGCCAACAGCTTTTTCTCCTGATCGTCCAGGGCCAGTTGGTCGGCATTGACCAACGCCAGCCCCAGACCGTAATGCGGGCGCAAGGCGTCCAGTTGCTGTTCGCGGCCCGGACCTTCCAGGCCGCGCAACTGCTCCACCAACGAATACGCCTGACCGCGCACAGCCTCGCGGTTGTAGGCCTGCATCTGATTGTCGAGCAGCGCGTTGAAGGTGTGTTCGACGGTCTGCAACGCCAGCACCAGCCCCACCGCCAGCACCAGGTACAAGCCTAGAAATAACCGCAGCATTTAAAGCTCCCACGCGAACGGATTGAACAGGTAACCCTTGCCCCAGACGGTTTTGATACACGCCGGCTCGCGGGGATTGTCCCTGAGCTTGGCGCGCAGCTTGCTGATGTAGACGTCGACGCTGCGATTGAGGCCGTCGAAAGCGATGCCGCGCATGCGGTTGAGGATGTCATCCCGGGACAAAATCTTGCCGGCGGCGCTGGCCAGCAGCCACAGCAGCTCGAATTCCATGGTGGTCAACTCAATGCCCTCGCCCGCCAGCCGAACCTCGCGGCAACTGCGGTCGATGCTCAAATGGCCGAACGCCAGGGCGCTGCACACACTGGTGTCCGGCGCCTGACGCCGTTGCAAGGCGCGCAAACGGGCCAGCAACACCGGTGGCTTGATCGGTTTGATCACATAGTCGTCGGCGCCGGACTCCAGGCCGAGGATATGGTCGAGGTCATCCTCCTTGGCGGTGAGGATGACGATGGGCGTGTCGGACACGCTGCGGATCTCGCGGCACACGTGCAGGCCGCTCTGGCCCGGCAACATCAGGTCGAGTACCACGACTTTTGGTTTGAATTCGAGAAACGCGGCCAACGCCAGATCGCCACGATACACCGCCCGGACTTCGTAGCCGTGTTGGGACAGGAAATGCGCAATCAGCCCGGCGAGTTTTTCGTCGTCTTCCACCAGCAATACTTTGCCAAAACCCAGGTTATCCATAACGACCGTCTGCCAACCCTTGTTTGAAGTGGGCGGCATTATGGCGTCAATCGGTGGCAGGACGGTGACGGCAGGCAGCAAAAACCGGCCATGGGGGCCGGTTTTGGGTGATGTTTCATACTCTTAAAAGTTTTTAATAATATTGCATCAAAACATCACAGCCTGCGGACGCTGGGTTATGCCAAACGCCGTTCGGCGTAGGAGCTGCCGAAGGCTGCGATCTTTTGATCTTGACCTTATAAAAACAAGATCAAAAGATCGCAGCCTGCGGCAGCTCCTACGGGGTCAGGCGGCGGTGGGGATGCCGCTGTGGAAGCGGAATTCCACGTCTGGGGACTCGATCAATTCCTGCTCGGCGGCGCGAACCCGGTCGATGACCTGGGCGATGTCCTTGGCGTCACCGTACTGGTAGGCCAGTTTCAGGTAACCCTGGAAATGCCGGGCTTCGCTTTTCAACAGGCCGAAGTAGAACTTGCCCAGTTCCTCGTCCAGATGCGGCACCAGCGCCTCGAAACGCTCGCAACTGCGGGCCTCGATAAAGGCGCCGACCACCAGGGTATCCACCAGTTTGACCGGCTCGTGGCTGCGCACCACTTTGCGCAGGCCCGAGGCGTAACGCCCGGCGGATAGCTGTCGCAGCTCGATCTTGCGCTTTTTCATCAGGCGCATGACTTGTTCGTGGTGCACCAGCTCTTCCCGGGCCAGACGCGACATCAGGTTGATCAGATCGACGTGGGAGTGATACTTGGCGATCAGGCTCAACGCGGTGCTGGCCGCTTTGAATTCGCAGTTCTTGTGGTCGATCAGTAAGGTTTCCTGATCGGCCAGCGCGGCCTGGACCCAGCCGTCAGGGGTGCGGCAGCCGAGGAACTCGTGAATTTCGGGAAGGATCATGGGGCTCACGGATAAAAGGTTCAAAACGAAGGGCGCCGATTATACCGGCCTGCCGGCAGACCACCAGTCGCGGCCATTGATATGCATCAAGTCCCGAGTTGCCGGGCAGCAACTATAGTTGTCCAACGCAGTGTTTTTTACTTTTCAGGAGATCCCGATCATGCAAGCCATTCGCAGCATTCTGGTGGTCATCGAACCCGAACACTCGGAAAGTCTGGCGCTCAAGCGCGCCAAGCTGATTGCGGGCGTTACCCAGGCGCACCTGCATTTGCTGGTCTGCGATAAAAAGCATGATCACAGCGGCATGTTGGCCGTGCTCAAGGCCTCGCTGCTGGAGGACGGCTACAGCGTCACCACCGAGCAAGCCTGGAACGAAACCCTGCACGAAACCATCGTCGACGTGCAGCAGGCCGAAGGCTGCGGGCTGGTGATCAAACAGCATTACCCCGACAGCCCGCTGAAAAAGGCCCTGCTGACCCCGGCCGACTGGAAACTGCTGCGCTACTGCCCAACCCCGGTGCTGCTGGTGAAAACCTCGAAGCCATGGACCGGCGGGGTCATTCTGGCGGCCATCGACGTCGGCAACACCGATGGCGAACACCGCACGCTGCATGCGTGCATTGTCGATCACGGTTACGACATCGCCAGCCTGGCCAAGGCCCAGTTGCATGTGATCAGCGCGCATCCGTCGCCGATGCTGTCGTCGGCCGACCCGGTGTTTCAGCTACGGGAGACCATCGAGGCCAAGTATCGCGAGCAGTGCAAAGCGTTCCAGGCCGAATTCGACATCGACGACGAACACCTGCACATCGAGGAAGGCCCGGCGGATGTACTGATTCCGCACATGGTGCACAAGTTGGGGGTGGCGGTGACGGTGATCGGCACCGTGGCGCGGACCGGGTTGTCCGGGGCGTTGATCGGCAACACGGCGGAAGTGGTGCTGGATGCGGTGGAGAGCGATGTGCTGGTGCTCAAGCCGGATGAGATCATTGATCATCTGGAAGAGGTTGTGACGCGGCATTAAAGCAAGATCAAAAGATCGCAGCCTTCGGCAGCTCCTACGTGGGATTGCGTTCAATCTGTAGGAGCTGGCGAAGCCTGCGATCTTTTGACTTTAATAATCAGCCACCAAAGGCGTCCTTAAGGAACCCCGGCGCGATATAGCGCTGGTAATGCGCTTCCGACAGCAAAAAGAATTCCCGATCAATGGCATCGCGCAATTCCGGCAGGTTCCAGTCGCGAAACTCCGGCATCAACACCATCCCATACGCCTCCAGATTGTTGATGACCCGCGCCCCGCGAGCGATCAACTGGTAGGCCCAGCAATATTCCGACTGATGCGGCACAAAGCGGATCTTGCGCTGTTCAAGCTGCAAACGCAGGCGCTGCGGGTCGAAAATTTCCAGTTTGCTGGCCATCACCTGGGACAGCAGTTGCTCAAGACGCAACCACACCGCCCGCTTTTCTTCCTCGTTGTAACCGTTCCAGTTGATCACTTCGTGGTGGAAACGCTTGCAGCCACGGCACACCAGGTCACCGTAAACGGTGGAGCAGAGGCCGACGCAGGGGGTCTTGATGGTCTGATTGGGCATAGGTAGGCAAAACACGGGAAAGCAGAACAGGTCGGCATGTTAGCCCTTTGTCTAACATTGATCACCCCTCAATCTTGAGGGGCTAACTTACCTTTAATTTTTTTTTGCCGTAGAATCAGCCAGCCTTTTAAGGCGCCAATGTCCGTTAGAAGCTGTTTTCAAAGCGTCACGAGCACAGTCGTTCCTACAGAGCGGTGTTGGCGAAGGGTTTTTCCAGCGGGGAAAAGCTCGACGCCAACCCTCATCAGCTCCCCGTTCTGCAGGCGTAAAACTTTGAAAGCAGCTTCTGTAAGGAATTGCCGGTAATTCTGGCTAAGTGGCCCACAACGCCACGCAGCGCATGAGTACGGCAATTTCGGGATGAGCGTCCCGGACACCCATTTGGGACCACTGATGAGGGTAATAACTGTGCTTGAAGCCTACCGCAAACATATCGAAGAGCGTGCAGCACTGGGTATCGTTCCCCAGCCGCTTAACGCCGAACAAACTGCAGGCCTGGTCGAGCTGCTGAAGAATCCCCCGGCTGGCGAAGAAGCTTTCCTCGTTGACCTGATCACCAATCGCATTCCACCTGGCGTGGACGAAGCAGCCTATGTAAAGGCCGGTTTCCTGTCTGCCCTGGCCAAAGGCGAAGCGACCTCCCCTCTGATCGACAAGAAACGCGCGGTTGAACTGCTCGGCACCATGCAGGGCGGCTACAACATCGTGACCCTGGTTGACCTGCTCGACAGCGCCGAACTGGCCCCAGTCGCCGCCGCTCAACTCAAGCACACCCTGCTGATGTTCGATGCGTTCCACGACGTCGCGGAAAAAGCCCGCAACGGCAACGAACACGCCAAAGGCGTGATCCAGTCCTGGGCTGACGGCGAGTGGTTCCGCAACCGTCCGACCCTGGCCGACAAGATCAGCCTGCGCGTGTTCAAGGTCACCGGCGAAACCAACACCGACGACCTGTCCCCTGCCCCGGATGCCTGGTCCCGCCCGGACATCCCGCTGCACGCCCTGGCCATGCTGAAAATGGCCCGTGAAGGCATCGTGCCTGACGTCCAAGGCGTGACCGGCCCGATGAAGCAGATCGAAGAAATGCGCGGTCAAGGCTTCCCGATCGCCTACGTCGGTGACGTGGTCGGTACCGGTTCGTCGCGTAAATCGGCAACCAACTCGGTGCTGTGGTTCTTCGGTGACGACGTTCCTCACGTTCCGAACAAGCGTGCCGGCGGTTTCTGCTTCGGCAGCAAAATCGCTCCAATCTTCTACAACACCATGGAAGATGCCGGCGCACTGCCAATCGAGTTCGACGTTTCCAACATGCACATGGGCGACGTGATCGACCTGTACCCGCATGCTGGCAAAGTCTGCAAACACGGCACCGACGAAGTCCTGACCACCTTCGAAATGAAGACCCCGGTGCTGTTGGACGAAGTTCGTGCTGGCGGCCGTATCCCGCTGATCATCGGTCGCGGCCTGACCGACAAGGCTCGCGCCGAGCTGGGCCTGGGCCCAACCGACCTGTTCAAACTGCCTGAAGCACCTGTCGACACTGGCAAGGGTTTCACCCTGGCACAGAAAATGGTTGGCAAGGCGTGCGGTCTGCCGGAAGGCAAAGGCGTTCGTCCTGGCACCTACTGCGAACCGAAGATGACCACCGTCGGTTCCCAGGACACCACCGGTCCTATGACCCGTGACGAACTCAAAGACCTGGCGTGCCTGGGCTTCTCGACCGATCTGGTAATGCAGTCCTTCTGCCACACCGCGGCTTACCCTAAGCCGATCGACGTGACCACCCACCACACCCTGCCAGATTTCATCATGACCCGCGGCGGCGTTTCCCTGCGTCCGGGCGACGGCATCATCCACTCGTGGTTGAACCGCATGCTGCTGCCGGACACCGTCGGTACCGGTGGTGACTCCCACACCCGTTTCCCGATGGGCATTTCGTTCCCGGCCGGTTCCGGTCTGGTCGCGTTCGCCGCAGCCACTGGCGTTATGCCGCTGGACATGCCGGAATCGATCCTGGTGCGCTTCAAAGGCAAGATGCAACCGGGCGTTACCCTGCGTGACCTGGTTCACGCCATTCCTTACTTCGCGATTCAGGCTGGCCTGCTGACCGTCGAGAAGAAAGGCAAGAAGAACGCCTTCTCCGGCCGCATCCTGGAAATCGAAGGCCTGGACAACCTGAGCATCGAGCAAGCTTTCGAGCTGTCCGACGCCTCGGCGGAACGTTCGGCTGCCGGTTGCACCATCAAGCTGTCGAAAGAGTCGATCACCGAGTACCTGAACTCCAACATCACCCTGCTGCGCTGGATGATCGGCGAAGGCTACGGCGATGCGCGTACCCTGGAACGTCGTGCCCAAGCGATGGAAGCCTGGGTTGCCAACCCTGAGCTGATGGTTGCCGATGCTGACGCCGAATACGCCGAAGTCATCGAAATCGACCTGGCCGACATCAAAGAGCCTGTGCTCTGCGCGCCAAACGACCCGGACGATGCCCGTCTGCTGTCCAGCGTTGCTGGCGAGAAGATCGACGAAGTGTTCATCGGTTCGTGCATGACCAACATCGGTCACTTCCGCGCGGCCGGCAAGTTGCTGGATCAGGTCAAAGGTCAGCTGCCAACCCGTCTGTGGCTGTCGCCGCCGACCAAAATGGACGCTCACCAACTGACCGAAGAAGGCTACTACGGCATCTACGGCAAGGCTGGCGCTCGCATGGAAATGCCGGGTTGCTCGCTGTGCATGGGTAACCAGGCACGTGTAGAGCCGAACTCGACAGTTGTGTCGACATCGACCCGTAACTTCCCGAACCGTCTGGGTGACGGCGCGAACGTTTACCTGGCTTCGGCTGAGTTGGCGTCCGTTGCGTCCATCCTGGGTCGCCTGCCGACCGTCGAGGAGTACATGGAATACGCTGGCAAGATCGACAGCATGGCGGCCGATGTTTACCGCTACCTGTCCTTCGACCAGATTGCCGAGTTCCGTGAAGCTGCTGCGAACGCCAACATTCCGGTCGTTCAAGCCTAACGCTGCAACGCAATAGAAAACGCCGCCCATCGCGAGATGGGCGGCGTTTTTTTATGCCTGTATGAAGATCAAATGTGGGTTATGGGTTTGGCCTGAGGGCTTGTTGTACCGCGCCATCGACGCTCAAACCGCTGAGAATCACCTGCTCCAGCTCCTGAGTCGGCAACATCGAGAGCACCGCTTTGGCCTCATGCTTGAGCCGCGCCAGGATCAGCAACTTGTCCAGCGCCCGCACCTGCAAAAAGAACCCTTCCAGGGCTTCGATGCTGGTGCCGTCCAGATCGGGCGACTCTTCGAGACTGAGAATAATCGTATGCACCGGCGGCTGTGCATGCCGGGCCAGGCGCAGTGCGCCGCCCAGAATGCGTTCCACGTTGGCGAAAAACAGCGCCTCGCTGGGCCGCACGATCAGCACACCCGGGATGGCCTGCGCATCCGGGTGGCGTTGCAGATCGACGTAATCGTGACCGCCATCCATTTGTCCCAACACCTGGATATCCGCCGAAGACATCTGCTTGAGCATCAACACCACGCTGATCGCCACGGCCACCAGCAAGCCGTCCAGCACGCCCAATACCAGCACCGCCGCCACCGCGCAGATCACCAGCACCCGGTCCCGGCGCCAGATGAAATAGCGGCCCAGCGGTTGCAAGCTCAAGCCCCGCGCCAACGCATGAATGACGATCGCGGCCAATACCGGTTCGGGGGTCAGGGCGATGTAGGGCAAAACAGTCAGGACAATCAGCAACACCACGAGCGCCGCGACCACCCCGGCCAAACGTGAATTCGCCCCCGCCGCTTCATTGGCCGACGTCGCGGAATAACCGGCGCCCGCCGGCATGCCATGGAACAGGCCGGACAGCAGATTCGCCGCACCGAGGGCCAGCAGGTCGCGGTTCGACGACACCCGGTCGCCATGTTTAAGCGCAAAGGAGCTGATCGAGCCGTAGGACTCGGCATACAGGATCATCACCATGGCAAACGCCAGTTCCCCCAGCCGCAACCAGTCGGCAAACGGCAACACCGGCAGCCGTGGCACTTCGAGGCTCAGGTCGATCACGCCGATCAGCTTCACGCCGTAAGCGGGCAGGTCCAGCCATTGGCTGGCGGCGATGCCGAGCGCCACCACCAGCAAGCCGCCAGGCACCCGCCGAAACCGCGCACACAGGCACAACACCAGCAGCGCCACCGCCGCGACCAGTAAACCGACGCGATTCCACTGCGGCCACTGCTCCAGCAATTGCGGGACGAAACGGATCAGGTTGCCGTTGCTCAGGTGCACGTCGACGGCACTCGCCACCTGCTTGAGGATGATCGTCACCGCCAGGCCAAACGCAAAGCCGCGCAGCACCGGTTTGGCGATAAACGAGGTGACGCTGCCAAGTTTCAGCAGCCCGGCCAGCAGGAAAAACCCGCCGGTAACCAGCACCAGGCCGATGGCCAGGGTCATGCGCAGGGTCGGATCACCACTGGCCAGGGCGCCCGTGGCGGCGGCCAGTACCGCCGCTGAGGACGAGGTCGCCGAGACGATGGCAAAGCGGCTGGTGCCCAACAACGCGTAGCACAGCAACCCGGCAAACAGCGCAATGACCCCGGCCTGGGGCGGCACTGCGGCGATGCTCGAATAGGCCACCGCCTCGGGTAACAACAAACCGGCAATCGACAACCCGGCCAGCAAGTCTTGCCACTGGTTAGGCGTATCGGCTTGGGGTTGCGCACGCGCCATGAAACGTCTCCAGAGAAAGATCAACAGGCCGTCTACGACGCGTCAATGAAGGCTCTAGGTTAGCCGTTTATCCGGTTGGATGTGTGCTCTGGGTCAGATGACGGGCGCAGGCAATAAAAAACGCCGCTCCCTTTGCAAGGAGCGGCGCTTTTTGTGCCTTGAGAATCAAAAGATCACAGCCTGCGGCAGCTCCTGCAGGGATGATGGGCAGCCAGTGTAGGAGCTGCCCCAGGCTGCGATCTTTTGACCTTAAGCTGTGAGCGAATAAATCAACGCCGAAATCGCCACCAGCCCCACCGCCGTCACAAAGACGTTGGACGCCTGACCGCGATAACGCGCCATCGCGGGCACCTTGCGGATCGCGTACATCGGCATCAGGAACAGGATCGCTGCGATGACCGGGCCACCGAGGGTGGTGATCATGTCGAGGATGCTCGGGTTCAGGGTCGCGACGATCCAGCACACCACCAGCATGAACGCTGCGGTGATGCGGTCCAGGGCTTTAGGCGACGGGCGTTTGCCGCTCTTGATGATCAGCCCTTTCAAGCCTTCGCTGGCGCCGATGTAGTGGCCCAGGAACGACTTGGAAATCGCCACGAACGCAATCAACGGCGCCGCGAACGCGATGGTCGGGTTGCTGAAATGGTTGGCCAGGTACGACAGGATCGACAGGTTCTGTGCCTTGGCCTCGGCCAGTTGCGCCGGGGACAGGGTCAACACGCAACTGAACACGAAGAACAGCACCATCACCACCATCAAGGCGTGGGCGCGGGACAGGATCTGCGAGCTGCGCTCTTCGGCGTGTTCACCGTAGCGACGCTTCTGGTCCACGGCGAACGCCGAAATGATCGGCGAATGGTTAAACGAGAACACCATCACCGGAATCGCCAGCCACAAGGTGTGCAGCAGTGCCGACGGCTCAGGCAGGGTCGATGCGGTGCTGAGGATGCCGCCATTCCAGTGCGGAATCAGGTACACCGCCAGAAACAGCAACGCGACGATGAACGGGTACACCATCAGGCTCATGGCTTTGACGATCACCTGCTCGCCGCAGCGCACCAACGCCAACAGGCCGACGATCAGCAGCAACGACAGAATCGCCCGAGGTGGCGGCAGGATGTGCAGTTGATTTTCCAGGAAACTGCCCACGGTGTTGGTCAGCGCCACGCTATAGATCAGCAGGATCGGGAAGATCGCGAAGAAGTACAGCAAGGTGATCAGCGCACCGGCCTTGATGCCGAAGTGTTCTTCCACCACTTCGGTGATGTCCGCGCCTTCGCGTCCGGACAATACGAAGCGAGTCAGGCCACGGTGGGCGTAGAACGTCATGGGGAATGCCAGCACCGCCAGGATCATCAACGGCCAGAAACCGCCCAGGCCCGCGTTGATCGGCAAAAACAACGTCCCCGCCCCGATCGCCGTGCCAAACAGGCCCAGCATCCAGGTGGTGTCATGGCGATTCCAGCTCTCAAGAGTCGCTGGTGCCGCCGCTACATAGCGTTCGTCGACGCTATTGGCCTGATCATTCATCCGGTGGGATCTCCGCATTCCGGTCAGTTGCTACCCGACCAGGACGAGTCGGAAAAACCCGACAGGCAGCGCCCTGGCCGAAACAGGGGCGCGATTGTCCGGGATTAATGAACAGAAGCAAAGACTTAGCTGAGGAGTGGTTATGCGGATCAGATGGCAAAAGCGCCACATCCCCCTGTGGGAGCGGGCTTGCTCGCGACGGCGGCGTGTCAGTCAACATCAATATCGAATGACGCAGAGTGACCCCTTCGAGCAATCTCCCACAGGGGATCATCTTAGCCTCGAGATCATGCTGTTCGTCTGCCAGGCAAAATTAGAAGCTTGATAAAGGTTAATCATCATGTATTTTAGATGCACCCCTATTTTGCCTGGAGTCATCCCATGCCACTGGTTCGCGTTGACATCAAAAAACATCAGGACCCGACGTTCGCCAAACGCGTCGGTCAGTTGATCTACGCAGCCATGCGCAGTGCCATTGGCGTACCGGAACACGATAATTTCCAGATTCTGGCGGAGCACGATGAGCAGCATTTCATTTTCGACGCCGAATACCTCGGTATCCAGCGCACCGACCATCTGGTGGTGATCCAGATAACACTCAATGAAGGCCGCACCCTGGAGCAGAAAAAACTGCTCTACAAAACCATCGCCGAAAGCCTGAACAGTGAACTGGCCGTGCGCCTGGAAGACGTTTTCATTAATCTGGTGGAAGTGAAAAAAGAGAACTGGTCGTTCGGCAACGGGATTGCCCAGTACGCCAGCTAACCCCTTCCTTTATACCTGTGAGCCGCTGATGCCCCGAGTCTCCCGCAAGCAAGCCGACCTCAACCGCGAAATCATCGTCGAGGCGGCTACGCGGCTGTTTCGCGAGCGCGGCCTGCATGGGATCAGCGTCGTCGATGTAATGGGCGCCGCCGGTCTGACCCATGGTGGCTTCTACGGCCACTTCGAGTCCAAGGAAGCCTTGGCCCGAGAGGCCGGTGGACGGGCATTCGAGCAGTCGGCAGAACGCTGGAAAAGCAGGATCGCCGAGCACGACGACCCGGACGCGGCCCGTCATTCCCTGATCGAGCCGTATCTGTCTGCCGCCAGCCGTGACAATCCCGGCGATAGCTGCCCAGTGGTCGCTTTTGCCGGGGACATGTGCCACGAAGCAGCCGATAGCGGCTTGCGCCAGACCTTCATGGACGGTCTGAACAAGCTTCTGAAGTCTTACGGATCGTTGGTCAGTACAGGTGATGCCGAGCGTGACCGGCGGCAGGCACTGGTTGAATACTCGCTGATGGTCGGCGCCCTGACCCTGGCCCGCGCCACTCGGGGGGATGCCTTGTCCGATGAAATCCTCGACGCGGCACGAGCCTTTCTGACGGCGGACAGCGGCGTTGACAAGCCCGAGGCACCCACCGCATGATCGGCCCCATGAACATTTCTGCGCTGAACCTCACCCGCACCACCACGACCGCTTCCGGCGGGTCGTGGGGTGGCTGGCTGATATAAACCCAGCGCAGTAAACCCAAGGCCCCGCCAGCAATGGACGGGGCCTTGTTGTTTCTCCCGTCCGTTCGGCACTTCACGGAGAAACACCTATGTCATCGGCACTTTTGATCATCGATATGCAGGTTGGCCTGTTTAACGGCCCGGACGCGCCCCATGACGGCGAGCGAATAGTGGCGAATATCCAGCAGCTCATTGGCCGTGCCCGAGGGCGCAAAGTGCCGATCTATGCGGTTCGCCACACCGGCCCTCAAGGTTCGCCCATAGAGGCCGGGAGTGCTTTTTGGCAGTTGCTGCCCGCCCTGGAACTGAACGCCAGCGCCGACATCCTGTTCGACAAACGCAAACCCAATGCCTTTTACGGCACGACGCTGGCGGAGCAACTGCGGGCCAACGGGATCAACGAACTGTTTATCGTCGGCATGAAAACCCAATACTGCATCGACGCCACCTGCCGGGCCGCCGCCGACCTGGGGTTCAACCCCGTGCTGATCGCCGATGCCCATACCTGCATGGACACCCCTGCGCTGCCGGCCCGGGCAATCATCGCGCACCATAACGCGACGTTGAACGGGGCGTTCGCCAGGGTCGTGAATACCGCCGACGCCACCTTCTGAATGACAAACAAGCTCCCGTAGGAGCTGCCGAAGGCTGCGATCTTTCAGCGTCATTGAAGGCGCCCGAAGATCAAGATCAACAGATCGCAGCCTGCGGCAGCTCCTACGGTGTGCGGCCTATGGCCTATGATCTTTGGTGATTGCCAAACAGCTCTGGAATCAGCAATCTGAAACGACTTTCGCGCCCCGACATTCCAATGCCCACAGGAGCCCAGCATGACCGCAACCGTTCTGGTATTGGTTGAAACCATCAATGACTACCTGCCGATTCTTGAACACCAGGGCTTTCACCTGATCCTGGCCCCGACCCCTGCCGAACGCGCCCAAGCCATCGCCACTCACGGCGGGCGCATCGACGCCGTGCTGACACGCGGCCCGCTGGGTTTGTATGCCGAAGAAATCGCCGCCCTGCCCGCGCTGAAAATCATCTGCGTGATCGGCGCCGGTTACGAACACGTTGATCTGCAAGCCGCCAGCGACCGTGGCATCAGTGTGACCAACGGCGCCGGGGTCAACGCCTCTTCGGTGGCCGACCACGCCATGGCGCTGCTGCTGTCGCTGGTGCGCGACATTCCCCGGGCCGATGCGGCGGTGCGGCGCGGTGAATGGCCGAAAATCATGCGCCCGTCCCTGGCCGGCAAACGCCTGGGCATTCTCGGGCTCGGGGCGGTCGGCATGGCCATCGCCAAACGCGCGGCCAACGGTTTTGACATGAGCGTGAGTTACCACAACCGCCAACACCGCAGCGACGTGCCCTACAGCTACTGCTCGACCCCGACGGAACTGGCCCGGGCGTCAGACTTTCTGATCGTCGCCACCCCCGGCGGACTCGGCACCCAACACCTGATCACCCGGCAAGTGTTGGACGCGCTGGGCCCCAAAGGCTTCCTGGTCAACATCGCCCGGGCCAGCGTGGTGGTGACTGCTGACCTGATCAATGCGCTGGAACAACGCCGGATCGGCGGCGCCGCCCTCGACGTGTACGACCACGAGCCCAAGGTGCCCGATGCCCTCAAGACGTTGACTAACGTGGTCCTGACCCCCCATGTCGCCGGGCTGTCCCCGGAGGCGACCCAGGGCACCGTCGAACTGGTGGGCAAAAACCTGGTGGCCTTCTTTGCCGGCAGGCCCGTATTGACGCCGATTGCCCTGCCGCCGCCCGTGGGCAAAGCGGTTTAATGACGGTCATTCAAACAGGTGTATCAAAAGCAATGATTGCCCGGCAACACGCTCACCTATAAGGGCCGCTGGTGGTTGTGGGTGTCGGGTGCGCGCATTAGATTAGCCAATAGTCTCAGGCCTCCAGAATAAGCAGAAGGGATAAGCATGGCGCTTACTGACCAGTCCACCCGTATCCGCTCCGGCGAAGAACTCGATGCCAGCCTGATCGATCCCTACCTCAAGGCCCACATTCCGGGCCTCAGCGGCTTGCCGCAGATCAGCCAGTTTCCGGGCGGTGCGTCAAACCTCACTTACTTGCTGGAATACCCCGAGCAGGAATTCGTCCTGCGTCGCCCGCCGTTTGGCCACAAGGCCAAGTCCGCTCACGACATGGGCCGCGAATTCCGCATTCTCAATCAGCTCAAGGACGGCTTCCCGTACTGCCCCAAAGCCTACGTGCACTGCACCGACGAATCGGTGATCGGCGCCGAGTTCTATGTGATGGAGCGGGTCAACGGCATCATCCTGCGCGCGGAACTGCCGCCGGAGCTGGGCCTGGATTCGGCCAAGACCGAAGCGCTGTGCAAAAGCTTCATCGACAAGTTCGTCGAACTGCACCAAGTCGACTACAAGGCCTGTGGCCTGGCCGACCTCGGTAAACCCGAAGGTTATGTGGCACGCCAGATCAAAGGCTGGAGCGAACGCTACGAGAAGGCCCTGACCCCCGATGCGCCGCAGTGGGAAGCGGTCAAGGCCTGGCTCAACGACAAGATGCCGGCCGACCACCCGACGTCGAGCATCGTCCACAACGACTACCGTTTCGACAACGTGATCCTCGACCCGAACAACCCGATGCAGATCATCGGCGTGCTCGACTGGGAACTGACCACCCTCGGCGATCCGCTGATGGATTTGGGCAACACCCTGGCCTACTGGATCGAGGCCGGCGACCCGGCGCCTGTGCAACTGATGCGCCGTCAACCGAGCCACGCGCCGGGTATGCTGACCCGCCGCGAATTCGTCGATTACTACGCCGAGCGCGCCGGCATCCAGATCGACAATTTCGACTTCTACTACACCTACGGCCTGTTCCGCCTGGCCGGCATCGTCCAGCAGATCTACTACCGTTTCTTCCATGGTCAGACCCAGGACAAACGCTTCGCGCAGTTCATTCACATGAACAAGTTGCTGGAGCAGATGAGCTTGCAGGTCATTTCGAAATCCAGCCTCTGATCAGGCCTTCTAATAAGACTTTCCATAAGAGAATCCCATGTCCAAGACTCAGTTGTTCGACCTCGACGGCAAGATCGCTTTCGTCTCCGGCGCCAGCCGTGGCATCGGTGAAGCCATCGCCAAACTGCTGGCCCAGCAAGGCGCCCATGTGATCGTTTCGAGCCGCAAACTCGATGGCTGCCAACACGTGGCCGACGCGATCATCGCCGCCGGCGGCAAAGCCACCGCCATCGCCTGCCACATCGGCGAAATGGAACAGATCACCCAAGTCTTCGCCGCCATCCGCGAACAGTTCGGACGCCTGGACATCCTGGTCAACAACGCCGCGACCAACCCGCAGTTCTGCAACGTACTGGACACCGACCTCAGCGCGTTCCAGAAAACCGTCGACGTGAACATCCGTGGCTACTTCTTCATGTCGGTGGAAGCCGGCAAGCTGATGCGCGACAACGGCGGCGGCAGCATCATCAACGTGGCCTCGATCAACGGCATCTCGCCGGGGATCTTCCAGGGCATCTACTCGGTGACCAAAGCGGCGGTCATCAACATGACCAAAGTCTTCGCCAAGGAATGCGCGCAGTTCGGCATCCGCTGCAACGCCCTGCTGCCGGGCCTGACCGACACCAAGTTTGCCTCGGCGCTGGTGAAGAACGATGCGATTCTGAAGACTGCGTTGCAGCAGATTCCGCTGAAGCGGGTAGCGGACCCGAGTGAAATGGCGGGGGCGGTGCTTTATCTCGCCAGTGATGCATCCAGCTACACGACTGGGGTTTCGTTGAATGTGGATGGGGGGTTCCTGTCCTGAGTTGATTCGCTCGATGTGCAAAAGGCAGCCCCAGGGCTGCCTTTTTGCTTTCCCCACGTAGGAGCTGCCGAAGGCTGCGATCTGTTGATCTTGATCTTTTGATCTTGATTTTTTGTCGATTTCGGAGACGCCAAAGGCAAAAGATCGCAGCCTTCGGCAGCTCCTACGAAGGGTATCCGCGCTTTGTGAATATTTATTCCATGGATTGCTATTTGGGAATATTTATTCCATAAATAGCCCTCCTGAAAACAAAAATCCAAAAGGACCCCGGCTATGCGCGAACTCGGTATCGGACTCATCGGCACAGGTTTCATGGGCCGTGCCCATGCCTTGGCGTTTCGTAATGTCAGCGCGGTTTTTGAGTTGCCCCTGAAACTCAAGCTTGCTGCACTGGCCGACGCCGATCCGCAGCGCGCCCGGCAGTGTGCCGAGGCTTGGGGTTTCGACAGCGCCCACACGGACTGGCAGCAACTGATCGACGACCCGAAGGTCAACCTGATCGCCATTACCACGCCCAATCACCTGCACTACCCCATGGCCATGGCCGCCCTCGCCGCCGGCAAACCGGTGTATTGCGAAAAGCCCTTGGCGGTGAGCCTGGAGCAGGCGAATGCCATGCGTCTGGCGGCCAAAGCGGCGGGTGTGGTGACGCGGGTCGGTTACAACTATCAGCACAACCCGATGATTGGCCTGGCCCGCGAGCTGATCCAGAACGGTGAACTGGGCGAGCTCATCAGCTTCCAGGGTGAGTTCAGCGAAGACTTCATGGCCGACCCCACGTCGCCGTGGTCGTGGCGTTGCGAGGCCGAGCATGCCGGCGGCGCGTTGGCGGACCTGGGCAGTCACCTGCTGGCGATGGCTCGCTATCTGGTGGGGGATGTCCAAGCGGTGTGCGCCGACACCCAAACCGTTCACCCGCAGCGCCCCGCCACCGCTGGCAGCCACGAGCAACGCCGCATCGCCGTGGACGATCAGGTTCATGCGCTGCTGCGGTTTGCCAATGGCGCCCGGGGCACGTTCAGCAGCAGTTGGCTCAAGCACGGCTACAAAAATCACCTGAGTTTCGAGATCAGCGGCACAAAAGGCACCCTCGCCTTCGATCAGGAACGCTTGAATGAGTTGCGCCTGTTTCGTGTCGGGCAGGAGGGTTTCCAGCGCTTGCTGGCGGGGCCGAACTTGCCGGGGTATGCGGCGTTCAGTCCGGCGGCCGGGCACCAACTGGGTTACAACGAACTCAAGACCCTGGAGGTGCATGACCTGGTGCTGGCGTTGGCCGGGCTCAGTCAGGGCGGGACGGATTTCGAACAGGCCTGGGAAGTCGAACGGCTGGCGACGGCCATTCGGTTGGCGGCCAACGAATCACGCTGGGTCAGGCTTGAGGAGGTCTAACTTCAACCGCCCATGACTTTCGGCAACTGCCAGCCGTAATTTACTGACAGCAAACGCAACATCAGGCACGCCGCGCCGGCTAACAGCGCGGCGGCCACGGGCGGTACGCCGCAACGCCGCCCGATGATCAGCACCGCCGCGCCGACAAACGCCGAACTGGCGTACAAGTCTTCCTGCAACACCACCGGCACCCGCGCCAACACGATATCGCGCAGCACCCCGCCACCGACTCCGGTGATGGTGCCCATCAGGGTCGCGACAAACGACGAGATCCCGAAATTCAATGCCTTCTGCGCCCCGGCCACGGCGAACAGCGCCAGCCCCGCCGCATCCAGCACAATCAACGTCGAACCGGACCAGCCCAACACCTGCTCATGAAAGACAAACGCGACCCCGCCCATGGCAAACGCCAGGGCCGGGTAGCGCCAGTCGGCCACGGCATTGGGTGGCGTCGCGCCGATCAATAGGTCCCGAGTCACGCCACCACCGAGGGCGACGATGAAGGCAATCACCATCACCCCGAGCAGGTCGAGGTTGCTGCGCATGGCACTGATCGCGCCTTCAACGGCGAACACGGCGGTGCCGACCAGATCGGCCACCAGCACAATTTTCTCGACACGGGGCTTCAACGACGGCGTCGCTCGCGTTACTGAGTGACGCAACGGGTGGTGGTCGTGACCCGAGTCACCTGACCGTCGGCACGCATGTCGCCCATCACATCGGTTTTATCCAGGCTTTGGCAGGTACGTTCAGGTGGAGGCGGCGGGGTAATGGGTGGCGGAGGTGGAGGACTGGCGCAACCACTTAATATCAGCGCGCAAAATGCGAGCGACAGTGGCATAGAAAGGCGTTTCCCAAGACTGTTCATAAGCTGGCCTGCGGTGGCTGATCGACGTGTTTCCGCGACTCGAAAACATCACCGCGCAGCCGCGGACCCGGTCACAGAAAATGAGTACCACGCATTCTTTATAGCCCAGCTACCCGAAAATGACAGTTAAGAGCACTGTAGGAGCACGGCTTGCCGGCGATGGCGTCTTCAATATCGCTATCGCCGGCAAGCCGTGCTCCTACAAATGATCGGCTTGGGATCAGCTGCGAGCATCCGTTTCACGCTGATGCAGACTGTTGCTCTCAAGCTCGTAACGCAGTTCCTCGATCAACGCCGCGACCGACTCCGGGGTTCTGAGGTTTGCCACATTCAACCCGCTGACCACCAGATCCACCTGCCCCGACACCGGGTGATAGAGCTTGATCGTCAAGGAGTTGTCGCCGGTAACCGCGCAATCACAGGCCAGAGGCGAAAAACTCTGTTCCAGCTGAGTACGCAATTTCGTCAGATAAATCATCCCGACTCACCCGACCGACAATGCAAAATCGGACGCATTGATGAACTGTTCGTAACCCATGTGGCTGTTCCTTTAGCTGTATCGAAGAGGACGCGATAGCGACCCGAAGACCGCTACCGCACCCTCACAGATTAAGAACTGCCACACCCGGCCAGAACCTCCATTTGCACCCTCACGCCTAGTGCATTTGCACCTTAACGCTGGCCCTTCGGTCGCCATTCACTGGAGAACAAACCACGCTCTCGCGCCCACACAATCGCCTCGCTGCGACTGTGCACATCAAGCTTGGAATACACCGTCGACACATGATTTCGCACCGTGTTCAGCGCCAGTTTCAGGCGCGCGGCGATCTCCTTGTCAGCCAGACCTTCGCAGATCAGCCCGAGCACATCGCGCTCCCGGGCCGTCAGGTCGGTAAAGGACACACTGGGCAATTTCGGCGAGTTGACGCTTTTCACGTTGGCGAGTTTTTCGATCAGGGTGCGACTGAACCAGGAGGCGTCTTTCATCACCTCTTCAATCGCCGACACCAGTTCCAGTTCGGTACGTTTGCGCTCGGTGATGTCCATGAACACCAGCAGATAGCACGGGCTGTCCTGAATGTTCACGGTGTCGGCCGAGACGGTGCACTCAATCATCTCGGCGCCCTTCTTGCGCAACCGGACATCGACGCGATCCAGTCGACCGACCTTCTCCAGCGCCGCAAACAGCCGCGAGCGCGTGCCCTTGTCATCGATAAAGTCGATCTCCGTCACGGTTTTGCCGAGCACCTCTTCGCTGGGGTACGCGAGGGTTTCCAGGAAGGCCTCGTTGACGTCGATCACCACTTGGCTCTCGGCGCTGCACACCAGCGTCGGCACCGGCGTCAGGCGAAAGGCCTTGGCGAAACGCTCCTCGCTCTGGCGCAGCGCCAGCTCGACCTTGTGCCGGGGCTCCATATCGACGAAGGAAAACAGCATGCAATCTTCTTCGTTGAGCTCCAGGGGTTGCCCGGCGACGATCACTTGTTTACTGCCGCCCCCGGCCAGTTTCAGTTCGGCCTGCATTTGCGGAATCGTCGCGTGTTCACGCAGGCGCTCGATCGCCAGATCTTTCTTCTCTGCGCCTTCGAGAATATCCAGCTCATAGGTCGACACGCCGATGACCTGGTCACGGGTGTAACCGGTCATTTCCAGAAAGCCCGGATTGACCTTGATGTAACGCAAATCGCTGAGCCGACAGATCACCGCCGGCGCCGGGTTGGCATTGAAGGTTTTCTCGAAACGCTGCTCGGCGCTGGCCCATTCGGTGACGTCATTCATGATCAGCACCAGGGATTCCGGCGCGCCGGCGCTGTCGGCCAATTGCATGCTGCGCACGCTGTGAACCCACATACGCTCTTCGTCGTCGGCCGGGGTCACTTCCACCAACACATCGCTGAAGACTTCCCCCCGGGCGATACGGTTGATCGGGTAATTGTCCGCCGGCACCGCGTGATTGTTGCGGTAGCGCAAGGCAAACCGCTTGGCGTACTCCTGGGCATTGGCGCCCAACTCGCCGATCCGGCTGACACCGTGCATCGCCAGCGCGGCGTCATTGGCCCAGAGAATGGTCTGGTCGAGCTCCAGCAGAATCACCCCGTCGGACAACCCGGCGATGATCTGCTGCAACTGGCGACGATTGGTTTCGGTGGTCAGGACGTCCTGGCTCATTGGGTCTCCACAAAAATACGACGGTGCTCTTTCAGCACCCTGTGAAGAGTACGACCGCAGGGGATTACGAACGTGCGAATACAGTCCCTGTGGCGAGGGGACTTGCCACAGGTGCAGCGCTTGACTGAAGTCTTTGTCAGTCCACAAAAAAACGGCCAGCAGGCCGCCGCTTATGGTGGGTCGAGATTGTCCAGCGCCCGGTTCACCGCCAACTCGCCGAGCATGATGACTTGTGCGATGCCGAGCAGGGCGTTGCGGTGAGGGTATGCCAGAAAACCTGCCAGATCGCTGGCCATGACGCTGGCTGAGGCGAGTGATTCGCAAGCGTGGGCCAGCGCGGTTTCGGTCTTGATGTCAGGCGCCATGAAGAAGAATGGGCTGGGGTTGCGGGGGGGGATTGGGTGAGTCTTTGAACATGGTGGAGCTCCTTCTAAGTGGAGCCACCGTAGCTTGTCGCTAACAAGTCAAGGTGGCGGCTGTACGCAGGTTAGCGAACCGGTAGAAGGCACCCGGTAGACCCGAAGGTCTCCCGCGCACAGCCGCCATAACGCAAATTGCACATAAAAAGTATGCAATCAGGTTTGGAGCTTTGCGCGCTTTCTAGTCGGGTCGCTAAACCCGATCGCTGAACATTCAGCGACCCGGAAATGATAAAGACCCGGTACAAGGCGCAAAAGCCGGCGGATTCTGGCGTAGGTGTAGGTAAAGGCGCAAGGCGATGTAGCCTCGGACTTACCGTGTAGGAAAGGTCATTCACCACAAGGTTTTTCGAGAGGCTGAAGATCAAAAGATCGCAGCCTTCGGCAGCTCCTACGGTGACCGCATGCAACCTTGAAATTTGCTCAAACCCTGTAGGAGCTGCCGAAGGCTGCGATCTTTTGATCTTACGGTTCAAACCCAAATCGCATCCCACAATGGATAATCCCCAACCCGCTCCACCAACCCCGCACGCAACGGATTCATGACGATGTACCGCGCAGCACCCTTGATATCGTCCTCCCGACGCAACGCCCGGTCGTAATAACCTCGTTGCCACAGTCGGCCCTGGTCGCCACGCAAAAGATTGATTGATCGACTGCTCCTGGATTTGATGCGGCACATCAACTCGGCCAACGTGCCGCGATGCAGCTCCACCAACCAATGCAAGTGATCCGGCATCACGACCCAGGCCATTGAGGTGACCGTCGCCGCTTCATTGGCCTGGCGCAGTTGATCGACCAAAAGCCGTCCCAGTCGCCAATCTGTGAACACCGGTTGACGTTGTTCAGTGACGGCGGTCAGCAGGTAGATACGCCCGGATTCAGAGATACGCGCCTTGCGCAGGCGACATCCATTTGCAGCGACAGGCATTCCTTTGCCCTCCTTGAAATGTGTTGGCAGACGAACGTTAGTCGATACCGGTTTCGTCGTCGGTCGAAGCTTTTTCGTGATGTTTCGGGTACGCGAAAAAGATCGCAGCCTTCGGCAGCTCCTACGCGCCTGTGGGCGTTGGCGTTGGCGTTGGCGAAGGCTGCGATCTTTTCGGCGCCCCAACGCTCCCACTCTGTACTAAAGTTGATGGACACCCCCGCCCGACTTCAAGCAGTGTCCGGCCCTGACTTTGTATGGAAACCCAGGCAGGTAAAGGAGACAGTCGATGATTCTGGTCGCTCGCCCGCTGATCAGCGCCCCCACGAGAAAAGGCACCGTGCAGCTCTGGGTGGGTGTGTTCGGCATCGACAACCCCGCGCTGCCGACGTTTTTCCTGGGCACGACGCCGGCATTACAGGCCTCAGCCCAACCCGCGCCTGACGAAAAACTCTATCCACTTGACGACGGAGTCAAAAACGCCGCCGACAAACCGCTTAACCACCAAGGCGTGTTCACCTTTGCCCGGCTCGGCGCCGGCATCAATCACTGTTTCCGTATCGTCGCCAACGGCGTGGAATACAGCTTGGCCTTTGTTTCCCAACCCGATGCAGTGCCTGCCGACGGCGCGCCGCTGAATATTCTGCTGACCTCCTGCTATTACCAACCCAACGGCGATGACAAAGCCCTGGAAAACGCCGTCGCGCAACTGCCTTCAGGCTTCAAGCCACACCTGAGCCTGATGGTCGGCGATCAGGTTTACCTGGACGTGCCGGTGATCCCGTCCTGGCGCTTCACCCTGGATGGCGTGCAGAAGCTGATCGGCCAGAAGTATTACAAGAACTGGTGCTCCGACACCTTGGGCACCGGTGGTTTGCAATCGGTGCTGCGAACCGCGCCGACTGCCTGCATTCCCGATGACCATGAATTCTGGAACAACTACCCGCTGGACCAGTTTCAACTGCCGCCGCTGGCCTTCGTCGACAAGGACGACTGGTCCAACACCGCCATGGACCTGTACGCCGGGTTCCAGTTGGGCGGCCCAGCGAAAACGCCGCAGGATATTCCCGGGTTCCAGCGCATTGAAGTCGATCCGCTGATCATTCTGATGCTCGACACCCGCACCCGGCGCGACGACAGTTTCAACCGGCTGATGCCCGACGACGCGGCGATGGCCCTGCAACACTGGGCCGATGACCTGATCCTGGCCAAGCAGAACAACGCGCCAAAAATCGGCGTGTTGTCAGCCGGCCAACCGATGTTTACCAAGCCGCCCGGGGATTTCAGCAAGAAGTATGTCGATGCCGACCTGGCCAACTATCAGCAATTCGAACTGATCGAAGTGCAGCTCGAACGACTGGCCAGCCAGGGTATTCCGGTGGTGTTCCTGACCGGCGATGTGCACTGGAGCCGCGTCTGTGCGGCGCGCCACGGTTCGCAACCGACGCCGATGCTGTACGAGGTGATTTGCTCGCCGTCGACCATGATTCCGCGCTCATCCCTGATCGATATTGGCCTGGACAAACTGCACGGCAAGGACTGGCCCGGCTACCCCGCCGCCCCGGAAGAAAAGGACCTGACCAGCAAATTCGGCAGCCACAATAGCTTCACCGTGTCGCGCACCACCCAGGACAACTATTTCCAGTGCAACGGCAATCAGATTGCCGTGTTGCAGTTCACCCGCTCAGGGTTTGGCCTGGACATGAAAGTGACCTTTTTCGGTGTCAGCCTCGACAGCCGACTCAAGCAGCCCAAGTCCACCGCTAATTACCTTTTACGTTTTTATTGAATCGATCCGACAGGAGATCTGCCATGGCGCACGCGCGCAACTCTTCGGCAAAGGACAAAAACCCGGCTTTCACATCGTTGAAACGCACCAAGCAGGAAAGCAATGACGCGTGGATTTTGCGGGCGATTCAAAAGCTCGACCTGGACCCGAAAGCCTGGTCGTTCATCGCGTTGTTCGGCGCCATCGACATCCTCGCGTTTCGTCTGCGGGTGGCCCAGTCGCACTTGCGTAACGACCTGCTGCCCTCGTATTGGTCGGAAGCGGCGTTTATCAACGTGGCGCCGAGGTCGGCAGCGAAAACCACGGCGATTCACGTGCCGCTGTTCCAGCCGGAACAGGCCGAATTCGCGACCAAACGCAACGGCGTGGTAGAGCAGCCCCTGAGCCATTTTGCCGATGCCGCGCACTGGCAAAACGTCTGCGTCATTGCGCTGCCGGTGGCGCAACAGACCATTCGTGAGTCCATTGAACGCTTCAAGCATTCACGTTCCCCGGTCGACAGCCTGGAACACATCCTGCGCTGGCTGGCTTTTGCCTGGGGCGCCGACCGCACGCCCAACCCGATTCATGACGGCATCGGCATGCCCTCGGCGAGCATGCTCGAAGCGGTGTTCAACACCGCGCAGTTTGACGTGACGCCGGGGTTGGAATCCCGGGCGGCGTGCCCGGAATACCTGTGGATCATGGCCAAATATTGGTATCCGTATTACCAGCAGTTGGGCACCCAGCAGGCACCGCGCGGGTTCTTCAATATTCAGCACACCTACGAGATCAAGGAAAACCGCTGAGCGGTCGATTGTTCACGGACCTTCGCGGCGTGAACAATCGACAGGTTTTACTCAAGCCGCCAATTGACCATTGGCAATCGCCGCCGACGCCGCCAGCATCGCCCGCAACAACACCGCACACCCGGCCGCCAGATCATCCGGCGCAGCGTTTTCGATTTCGTTGTGGCTGATCCCGCCTTCGCAAGGCACGAAAATCATCCCGGCCGGTCCGAGTTCGGCGAGGAAGATCGCGTCATGCCCTGCCCCGCTGACGATGTCCATGTGCGACAAGCCCAACCCTTGAGCGGCGCCGCGTACCGCTTCGACGCAGCCCTTGTCGAAGTACAGCGGCGGGAAGTCGGCGGTGGGGGTCAGTTCGAAGGTCAGGCCATGTTCCTCGCAGGTGGTTTCGATGACTTCGCGCACTTCAGCGATCATCGAATCCAGGCGTGCCGGCTCCAGGTGCCGGAAGTCGAGGGTCATGCGCACTTCGCCGGGGATGACGTTGCGCGAGCCCGGGTAGGCTTGCAGGCAACCGACGGTGGCGCAGGCGTGGGGTTGATGGCCGAGGGCGGCGCGGTTGACGGCACCGACGATGACCGCCGCGCCGACCAGCGCATCTTTGCGCAGGTGCATTGGGGTCGGGCCGGCGTGGGCTTCGACGCCGCGCAGTTTCAGGTCGAACCATTTCTGGCCAAGGGCGCCCATGACGATGCCGATGGTTTTGTGTTCGTCTTCGAGGATCGGGCCTTGCTCGATGTGCGCCTCGAAATAGGCGCCGACCGCGTGGCCGGTGACGTTGCGTGGCCCGGCGTAACCGATGGCGTTCAGCGCTTCACCGACGGTCAAGCCCTCGGCATCGACCTTGGCCAGGGTTTCTTCGAGGGTGAATTTTTCCGCGAACACCCCGGAGCCCATCATGCATGGAGGAAAGCGCGAGCCTTCTTCGTTGGTCCAGACCACCACTTCCAGTGGCGCTTCGGTTTCCACACCCAGATCATTCAGCGTACGCAGCACTTCGACCCCGGCGAGCACGCCAAAGCAGCCGTCGAATTTGCCGCCGGTGGGTTGGGTGTCGATGTGGCTGCCGGTCATCACGGGCGGCAGGTTTGGATTGCGACCGGGGCGACGGGCGAAGATGTTGCCGATGCCGTCGACGGTCACGGTGCAGCCCGCCTCTTCGCACCAATTGACGAAAATGTCCCGGGCCTGGCGGTCGAGGTCGGTCAGGGCCAGACGACAGACGCCACCCTTGACCGTGGCGCCGAGCTTGGCCAGTTCCATGAGCGACTGCCACAAGCGGTCGCGGTTGATGTGCTGATGGGTGGATTGCAGAACGTCTACGGCCGCGTTCATGGGGATCTCCTCAGGCTGTTCTTATGAGTTTCTTCAGGCATTTCTTTGGTGTTTATGCGGCGGTCTTCGCGGGCAAGCCTCGCTCCTACAGGTTCGCGCTGCCCCATGTAGGAGCGAGGCTTGCCCGCGAAGAGGCCCTCCCTCACACCGCTCAGGCTGTTCTTATCAGTGTTATCAGGTGTTTCATCGGCGTTTTTGAGGCCGCCTTCGCGAGCAAGCTTTGCTCCTACAGGTTTGCGCCGCTCCTCTGTAGGAGCAAAGCTTGCTCGCGAAGAGGCCGGCACTCACACCGAAGACTTCACAACGGATGGGCTCGGGCGCATCGAGCACAACCCGTAATAAATCACCCCACCCAGCGCCGAGCCGGTAAACCAGCCGTAGCTGTAGAACCAGCTAAACGCATCGCTACCCAGCGACAGCAAGGTCAGCACCACCGGCACGCCAAATGCGATAAACCCGAACCAGTTCCACGCCGGGTAAACGTCATCGCGGTAGAGCCCGGCCAGATCCAGTTGCTGTTTCTTGATCAGGAAATAGTCCACCACCATGATCCCGGCGATCGGCCCGAGCAGGCTGGAATACCCCAGCAGCCAGTTGGAGTAGACGGTTTCCAGGCTCAGGTCAGAGACGATCAGCCCGAGTTTTTTCAGCAGTTCATGGGCCATCAGCAGCAACCCGACCACACCGGTCAGCAACACCGCTTTGGTCCGGTTGATGTGCTTGGGAGCAATGTTCTGGAAGTCATTGGTCGGTGAAACGATGTTCGCCGCCGTGTTGGTGGACAGCGTGGCGATGATGATCAGCGCCATCGCCACCGCGACCCAGACCGGGCTCTGAATATGCCCGATCAGCGTGACCGGATCGGAGACGGTCACGCCCACCAGTTTCACCGACGCGGCGGTCATCACCACGCCGAGGGAGGCGAACAGGAACATGGTCAGCGGCAGGCCGATGATCTGCCCGACGATCTGATCCTTCTGGCTTTTGGCGTAGCGGCTGAAGTCCGGAATGTTCAGGGACAACGTGGCCCAGAACCCGACCATCGCGGTCAGCCCGGCGGCGAAGTAACTGACCACACTCGCCCCTTCCGGACGTTTGGCCGGGATCGCCAGCAACTCGGTCATCGACACATTGGGCATCGCCCACACCAACAACCCGACACCCACCGCCACCAATAGCGGCGCGGACAGGGTTTCCAGCCATTTGATCGACTCGGCCCCCCGGATCACCACCCACAGGTTCAACGCCCAGAACACCATGAAGCCAATGACTTCACCGGTTCCGCCGAGGGCTTTCCAGCCGTCGAACACCGAGCCCAGAAACAGGTGAATCGCCAGCCCGCCGAACATCGTCTGAATGCCGAACCAGCCACACGCCACCAGCGCCCGGATCAGGCACGGCACGTTCGAACCAAGGATGCCGAAGGACGAACGCAGCAACACCGGGAACGGAATGCCGTACTTGGTGCCGGCGAAGGCGTTCAAGGTCAGCGGGATCAGCACGATGATGTTGGCAAACAGAATCGCCAGCAGCGCTTCGCCGACCGTCAGGCCGAAGTACGCGGTGAGCACGCCGCCGAGGGTGTAGGTGGGCACGCAGATCGACATGCCGATCCACAGCGCGGTGATGTGCCATTTGTTCCAGGTTCGTTCGTGCACCTTGGTCGGTGCCATGTCGTGGTTGTAACGGGGACTGTCGAGGACGTCGGTGCCGGCTTCGAGCTCAAACAAGCCGTCGCGCTCCGTCACTTGCGATCTGATCTGTTGCATGGCCGCTCCACTGTTCTTTGAATTATTTTTGCTCATCAGGGGCTGGCGCCAAGGAGCGCGAGCCGACGATGGCCGGAGGAACTGACAACGTTTACGGACCGGCCAAGGTGTCAGCGGCGGCATCAATAAACGTGCCGGGGTTCCCGCCGGCCCATCGAGCCGTGCCATAAAACCTTTATAACCAACTGATGTTTATCAGTTTTATTTATTCAACTATCAAGTCCCTGGTTACTTGCCGGGGCACTCAGGCCGAATGCGCAGCAAGTTGTCCAAACAGTCAGGACTCAATCTGGTGCATCCATATTTTTTTCAATGTGGCGCATCAACCATAGACCATCCTCAAACAGCTGATTTCACATAGGAAATCTCGTCTATTTTGAGATCCTGTCAAGTGCGTCAAAATGGTGAGAGGACGCTACATTTTGGTGATTTATATATTTAATCGATATTTATCAATCACTTAATACAGATATAAGCTTATAAAAAATATTCTTGCTCATTCCAATAACACCAGCTAGTTTCTATTCCTGACAGCCATGACAGGAATACACCTGTTGGCGTCTGCTTCATATAAAACATTTAGAACCGGCATCAGTCGGTCATGCCTGCGAGGAACTCGGAATGTCTCTGTTGATCCGTGGCGCCACCGTTATTACCCATGATGAAAGTTATCGCGCCGACGTCTATTGCGCCGACGGTGTGATTAAAGCCATCGGCGACAATCTGGATGTTCCGGCGGGTGCCGAAGTGCTCGACGGCAGCGGCCAATACCTGATGCCCGGCGGCATCGACCCCCACACCCACATGCAACTGCCCTTCATGGGCACGGTGGCCAGTGAAGACTTCTTCAGTGGCACCGCCGCAGGCCTGGCCGGCGGCACCACGTCGATTATCGATTTTGTGATTCCCAACCCGCAGCAGTCGTTGATGGAAGCGTTTCATCAGTGGCGCGGCTGGGCCGAAAAATCAGCCTCGGACTACGGCTTCCACGTCGCGATAACCTGGTGGAGCGAGCAGGTCCGCGAGGAAATGGCCGAGCTGGTCAGCCATCACGGGATCAACAGCTTCAAGCATTTCATGGCCTACAAAAACGCGATCATGGCGGCCGACGACACCCTGGTGGCGAGTTTCGAACGTTGCCTGGAACTCGGCGCGGTGCCCACCGTGCATGCCGAAAACGGCGAACTGGTCTATCACCTGCAACGCAAGCTGATGGCTCAGGGCATTACCGGCCCGGAAGCTCATCCGCTGTCGCGCCCCTCGCAAGTGGAAGGTGAAGCGGCGAGTCGGGCGATCCGCATTGCCGAGACCATTGGCACGCCGCTGTACCTGGTGCACGTCTCGACCAAGGAAGCCCTCGACGAAATCACCTATGCCCGCAGCAAGGGTCAACCGGTGTACGGCGAAGTCCTCGCCGGGCATCTGCTGCTGGACGACAGCGTCTACCAACACCCGGACTGGCAGACCGCCGCCGGTTACGTGATGAGCCCGCCCTTCCGCCCTCGCGGCCACCAGGAAGCGCTTTGGCATGGTCTGCAATCGGGCAACCTGCACACCACCGCCACGGACCATTGCTGCTTCTGCGCCGAGCAAAAAGCGGCCGGGCGGGACGACTTCAGCAAAATCCCGAACGGCACCGCCGGTATCGAAGACCGCATGGCCGTGCTCTGGGATGAAGGGGTCAATACGGGGCGCTTTTCGATGCAGCAATTTGTCGCGCTGACCTCCACCAACACCGCGAAGATCTTCAATCTGTACCCGCGCAAAGGCGCAATCCGCGTCGGCGCCGATGCCGACCTGGTGCTATGGGACCCGCAAGGCCCGCGCACTATCTCCGCCAAAACCCACCATCAGCAGGTGGACTTCAACATCTTCGAAGGCAAAACCGTGCGCGGCGTGCCCAGCCATACCATCAGCCAGGGCCGCGTGGTCTGGGCCGATGGCGACTTGCGCGCCGAGCGTGGTGCCGGTCGGTATATCGAACGGCCGGCGTATCCGGCGGTGTTTGATTTGCTGAACAAGCGGGCCGAGTTGAATAAGCCAGTTGCCGTGAAACGCTGAGATCGAGGCCTTCGGCCTTCGCGGGCAAGCCTCGCTCCTACAGTTTGAAATGCATTCCCCGTAGGAGCTGCCGAAGGCTGCGATCTTTTGACTTTTGTTTTTAAGATCAAGATCAAAAGATCGCAGCCTTCGGCAGCTCCTACACGGGATTGCGCAGCACGCAACCAATGCCCATCAGAGGCAGTACCTCAATAACCGTGAGGCCAACACCGTGATCAAGACCCTGAACCACCTCCCGCATCCTTACGAGAATGCGGCCGCCCTCGCCGGCCATTTCACCGATCTGGCGCCGCCGCTCAACGACCGTCAGGCCCATCTGGAAGCCTCGCGCTGCCTGTATTGCTACGACGCGCCGTGCGTGAATGCCTGTCCGAGCGAGATCGATATTCCGTCGTTCATCCGCAATATCCATCAAGAAAACGTCCAGGGCGCGGCGCAGAAAATCCTCTCGGCCAACATCCTCGGCGGCAGTTGCGCCCGGGTTTGCCCGACGGAAATCCTCTGTCAGCAGGCGTGTGTGCGTAACAACGATCACGAGTGCGCGCCGGTGCTGATCGGCCTGCTGCAACGCTATGCCGTGGACAACGCGCACTTCAGCGAACACCCGTTCCAGCGTGCAGCCGCCACTGGCAAACGTATCGCCGTGGTCGGTGCCGGGCCGGCAGGTTTGTCCTGCGCCCATCGCAGCGCGATGCACGGCCACGATGTGGTGATTTTCGAAGCCAGGGAAAAGGCTGGCGGCCTCAACGAATATGGAATCGCCAAGTACAAACTGGTGGATGACTACGCGCAAAAGGAACTGGATTTCCTCCTGCAAATCGGCGGCATCGAAATCCGTCACGGGCAGAAACTCGGCGAGAACCTGACCCTGAGCGAACTGCATCAACAATTCGACGCGGTGTTCCTCGGCCTCGGCCTGGCCGCCAGCAAACAGCTCGGTTTAAGCCACGAAGACGCGCCGGGTCTGGTCGCCGCCACCGATTACATCCGCGAATTGCGCCAGGCCGATGACCTGACGCAACTGCCCCTGGCCGACCGTTGCATCGTCCTCGGCGCCGGTAACACCGCCATCGACATGGCCGTGCAAATGGCCCGCCTCGGGGCGCATGACGTCAATCTGGTGTATCGCCGCGGCGTCGAGGACATGGGCGCCACCGGCCACGAACAAGACATCGCCAAGGCCAATCAGGTGCGTTTGCTGACCTGGGCGCAGCCGGAAGAGGTGCTGCTCGACGCCCAAGGCAATGTGCGCGGCATGCGCTTCGCTCGCACGGCCATGGTCGAAGGTCGCCTGCAAACCACCGGGCAAACCTTCGAACTGGCCGCCGATGCGATCTTCAAAGCCATCGGCCAGGCCTTCGACAGCAGCGCCCTCGCCGATCCATTGGCCCGGGAACTCAAGCGCCAGGGCGAGCGCATTCAGGTGGATGAAAACCTGCGCACCAACATCCCCGGCGTGTATGCCGGCGGCGACTGCACCAGTCTCGATCAGGACTTGACCGTGCAAGCGGTGCAACACGGCAAACGCGCGGCAGAAGCGATCAACGCTCAACTCATGCTTAACGTGGAGGCTGCGTAAATGGCCGATCTCTCGATTGTCTTCGCCGGCATCAAAGCCCCCAATCCGTTCTGGCTGGCCTCCGCGCCGCCCACCGACAAAGCCTACAACGTGGTCCGCGCCTTTGAGGCGGGCTGGGGCGGTGTGGTCTGGAAAACCCTGGGCGAAGACCCGGCGGCGGTGAACGTGTCCTCGCGCTACTCGGCGCACTTTGGCGCCAATCGCGAAGTGATGGGCATCAACAACATCGAGTTGATCACCGACCGTTCCCTGGAGATCAACCTGCGGGAAATCACCCAGGTCAAAAAGGACTGGCCGGACCGCGCATTGATCGTCTCGCTGATGGTGCCGTGTGTTGAAGAGTCCTGGAAATTCATCCTGCCGCTGGTGGAAGCCACCGGCGCCGACGGCATCGAATTGAACTTCGGCTGCCCCCACGGTATGCCGGAACGGGGCATGGGCGCGGCGGTCGGGCAGGTGCCGGAGTATGTCGAACAGGTCACCCGTTGGTGCAAGACCTATTGCTCGTTGCCGGTGATCGTCAAGCTCACGCCGAACATCACCGACATCCGCGTCGCCGCCCGCGCCGCCCACCGTGGCGGGGCCGATGCGGTGTCGCTGATCAACACGATCAACTCGATCACCAGCGTCAACCTGGAGCAAATGGTCGCCATCCCCACCGTCGGCCACCAGAGCACCCACGGCGGTTATTGCGGCTCAGCGGTGAAGCCGATTGCGCTGAACATGGTCGCCGAAATCGCCCGCGACCCGCAGACCCAAGGCCTGCCGATCTGCGGCATCGGCGGCATCGGCAGTTGGCGCGATGCGGCGGAATTCATCGCGTTGGGCAGCGGCGCGGTGCAAGTGTGCACGGCGGCGATGCTGCATGGCTTCCGGATTGTCGATGAGATGAAGGACGGTTTATCGCGCTGGATGGACAGTCAGGGCTACGCAAGTATTTCGCAGTTTTCCGGGCGCGCGGTGGGCAATACCACGGACTGGAAGTACCTGGACATCAACTATCAGGTGATCGCGAAGATTGATCAGGAGGCGTGTATCGGTTGCGGGCGGTGCCACATTGCTTGCGAGGATACGTCGCACCAGGCGATTGCCAGCCTGAAGCTGGCGGATGGCACGCATAAATATGAAGTGATCGATGATGAGTGCGTCGGGTGCAATTTGTGCCAGATCACCTGCCCGGTTGAGGACTGTATCGAGATGGTGCCGATGGACACGGGCAAGCCGTTTCTGGATTGGAATCATGATCCGCGCAATCCCTATCACGTCGCGGTTTGATCGTTGAAGATCAAGGGATCGCAGCCTCGTTTTACTCGACAGCTCCTACAGAGAAATGCGCTCTCCCTGTAGGAGCTGTCGAGTAAAACGAGGCTGCGATCTTTTGACTCAAGGCTCCAACCCAATCCCGCGCAATATCACGCTCGTCACCGTCTGCACCGCCCGCTCAAACTGCATGTCCGACAACGGCTGATGATCGTTGAGGATATTCACCTGATGATCAAAGTCCGCGTAGTGCTGGGTCGAAGCCCAGATCATGTACAGCAGCGCCGACGGCTCCACCGGCAGGATGCGTTTGTCCTCGACCCACTGGCGAATCTTCGCTTCTTTCATCTTCGCCCAGTCATACAGGCTGACGTCCAGCGCCTCACCCAAGGTCGGCGCACCGTGGATGATCTCGTTGGCCCAGACTTTCGACCCATAGGGCCGGCTGCGGGAATGGTTCATCTTGGCGCGGATGTAGCTGCTGAGCACCACGCGCGGGTCGTCGAACATTTCGAAGCACAAGGCGTCCTGCTTCCAGACTTCCAACAAGTCGAACAATACCGCGCTGTACAGCTCGTTCTTGGTGCTGAAGTAGTAATGCAGATTGGAGCGCGGCAGTTGCACTTCGGCGGCGATGTCGGCCATGGCGGTGCTGCCGAAACCTTTTTCGGCGAAGACCTTCTCGGCCCCCAGCAGAATTTTCTCGACGTTACTGCGACGAATCTCGATCTTGTGATTGCCCATGAGGGCTCCCTGACAACAGCGTTGCCCAAGACTAGCATCCGCTCTGGATCGCGGCGACAGGCCTTTTTCACTTCCCCGGGGAAAACCGATTGGGTAGCATCCGCGGCACTTTCCACCGCGCAATGGATCACCCACGTGAACATTCGACCCCGCGTCGCCACCGACGATGCCACCCTCGCCGCCCTGTGGGAACGCTCGGTGCGCGCCACCCACGACTTTCTCAGCGAAGAGGACATCCGGTTCTTCTTCCCGCTGGTGCGCGACAGCTACCTGCCAGCGCTGAAGGTATGGGTCGGTGAACAGGTGGACGGCACGCCCGCAGGATTCATCGCCACCGGCGGCGACACCGTGGAAATGCTCTTTATAGAACCGGACCGGCGAGGCCAAGGGGTCGGGCGCCAATTGCTCGATCACGTCAACGCCCTGCACGACACCTTGCGCGTGGACGTCAACGAACAGAATCCCCAGGCCCATGGCTTCTATTTGCACTATGGTTTTGAACAGACCGGCCGCTCGGAAACCGATGGCGAAGGCCGGCCGTTTCCTATCATTCACCTGGCGCTGAAACCGGCGTAAACATTTCCCGGCGCGCACCGTTCATGCTTAAGTAACGCCCATTCCACTGCCCAGAAGGTAACTGACCATGCTGCTGAAAAAAGCCCTGACCGCCGCCGCCCTGCTCGGCTCGCTGCTCGCCGCTTCCTCGGTGTTCGCCCACGCCCATTTGAAAAGTGAAACCCCGGCCGCCGACAGCACCGTGACCGCGCCGACTGATCTGCGCCTGGTATTTTCCGAAGGCGTGGAAGCGACCTTCACCAAAGTCAGCCTCAGCAAGGACGGCGCCGACGTACCGGTGAAAAGCCTGGCCACCGAAGGCGCCGACAAGAAAACCCTGATCGTCACCCCGGCCGCACCACTGACGGCCGGTGCGTATAAGGTCGAATGGCATGCGGTGTCGGTCGACACTCACAAAAGCGAAGGCGCCTACAGCTTCAAGGTTGGCCAGTAATTCATGACCGACGCGCTGGTGCTGTGCCGCTTCCTGCATTTTGTGGTGGTGCTGATGCTGTTCGGGGCCTGGGTGTTCCGGCCGCTGTTGCTGAACGGTGAAGCCGCTCCGCTGGATCGGCAACTGGCGCGAATCACCCGCTGGCTGACCGCCGTGGCGTTGGTCAGCGGCGTGAGCTGGTTGCTGTTGATCACCGCCAGCATGGCCGGGGCGTGGGACGCTGCGTTCGATCCCTCGACCCTGCGTCTGGTGCTGCGCAATACCTTTTTCGGCCAGGTCTGGACCTGGCACCTGCTGCTCAACGCCGTGCTGATGGGGTTATTGCTGACGCCGTTGCGCGCGAATGTGCCACTGAGACTGGTCGTGACTGGCCTGCTGCTCGCGACCCTGGCACCGGTGGGGCATGGCGCGATGCTCGACGGACTTAGCGGGCAATTGCTGATCCTCAACCAAATCATTCACCTGACCTGCGTCGGCGCCTGGCTGGGTGGGTTGCTGCTGTTGGTGATGATTCTGCGGCAACCGTGCGGCCACTCGTTGAGCGCGATCCTGAGGCGGTTTAGCGGGGTCGGTTACGGCTTGGTGACAGGCTTGGTGGTGACCGGATTGATCAACGTGCGGGTGTTGACCGGTGCCTTCTGGCCGACACCGTTGCTGTCCGGGTTTGCCTTGATTCTGCTGATCAAGGTGGGATTGGTCGCGGTGATGCTGGGGCTGGCGTTGTTCAATCGGCTGCGGATCAAGGACTGTGAGCAGCGGGTTGGCATGCTCAAGACCAGCGTGATGGTGGAATGGTTGCTGGGGATGGGCGCGGTGGCGGCGGTTTCGCTGCTGGGCACCATGCCGCCGATGATTGCCAGCTAAAAAGCAAAAGATCGCAGCCTTCGGCAGCTCCTACAGAGGAACACGTTGCCCCTGTAGGAGCTGCCGAAGGCTGCGATCTCTTGATCTTATGGCTCTGCCTTTCCTTGCGAAGCGGTATCAATACTCACCACCACCGACATCCCCGGCCTTAGCCGCTCGCTCTGTTCCTGATCCGCATCCACGGTAATCCGCACCGGCACCCGCTGGGCAATCTTGACGAAGTTGCCGGTGGCGTTGTCCGCCTGCAACAGGCTGAACTCGGAGCCGGTGGCCGGGGAAATCCGCTGCACCTTGCCATGGAATTTACGATGGTTGAGCGCATCAACGGTGAAGCTCACCGGCTGGCCGACCCGCACGTCGTCCATCTGGGTTTCCTTCATGTTGGCGATCACCCACAACTGATTCGGCACCAGCGCCATCAACTGCGCGCCGGAGTTGACGTAGGCGCCCAACCGCACGCCAATCTGCCCGAGCTGGCCATCACGGGGCGCCGTGACTCGGGTGTTCGACAGGTCGATCCGCGCCAGTTGCACCGCCGCTTCCGCGCTGGCCACCGCCGCTTCCAGCGAGCCACGATTGACGATCACCGTTTGCAGATCCTGCCGGGCGATTTCCAGGTTGGCCTGGGCCTGCGCCACTGCCGCAATGGTTTGGGCATTGGCGGCCAGGGTCACGTCCAGCTCACGCTTGGACACCGAGCCATCGTTGATCAGTGCTTTGTTGCGCCGCAGATCGGCCTCGCTCTTGCGTGACTGGGCCTGGGCGTCGGCAACCGCGGCCTGACGCAACTTGATGGTCGCTTCGGCGCTGTTACGTTGCTGCACCACGTTGGCCAGCGCGGCTTTTTGCACCGCCAGTTGCGCCAGGGATTGATCGAGATGTTGCTTATAAATGCGGTCGTCGAGCCGCACCAGCAGGTCGCCGGCCTTCACAAACTGGAAGTCTGTCACCGGCACTTCGTACACATAACCGCTGAGCTGCGGGCCAATGATCGTCACCTGGCCGCGCACCAAGGCGTTCTCGGTGGTTTCCACCGCGCTGCTGAACGGCGGCAATTGCCAGGCGTACAACACGATCAACACGCCGACGATGGCAATCGCCGAGAAGCCCATGGATGAAATGATCCGCACCCGCAGCGAGCGCGGTTCGGTGGCCGGCGAAGACGGCGGCGCCACGCCTTCGGGGGTGGCGGCAATGGCGTTGGTGGTCGTGGTCGTCGGTTCAGTCATGAAGAAGTGGCACCGCTGGGTTGAACGGAAGAAGTGGCTGGCGCCGGGGCGACGGCTTGGGTGGTGCTCATCAGCCACAGGGCGCGAATGGAGATCCAGATCATGGTCAGCACCGCAATCACGGCGATCAGCATGAACACATCGTTGTAAGCCAGCACATTGGCCTCGCGCGTGGCGGCGGTCGCCAGGCTGCGAATGCCTTGAATATTGCGCAGGCTCGGGTCGGCGATCATCGAGCCCACCGCATTACCGCCACTCTGGACCCGAGCCGCGACACGCGGATCAAGCATCGTCAGGTGTTCGACGATATGGCTGGAATGGAATTTCTCCCGAACGATCTGGAAGGTGCCGAGCAGCGCCGCGCCGATGAGGCCACCGAGGTTCTGGCAGATCCCGAACAGTACGGAAAAACTCACCAGATTGCGCGGGTTGGTCAGCACATTACGGGTGCCGAGGACCATGGTCGGACCAAGGAAAAACGTGCCGCCAAAGGCCAGCAAAAACTGGCTGAAGTACATGTTTTCCGGACGGGTCAGGTTGTTCGAATAGCTGTCCATCACCGACCCCACTGCCATCAGCGCCAGGGACACGATCAGTGGCATGAACAGGTGTTTGGGGTCGATGGTCAGGGCACTGGTGGCCAGACCGGCGATGCTGCCGAGCAACATCACCACGTACAGGCTATGCAACTGCTGGCTGCTCATGTTCAGCGCCTGCATGAAGCCGACGGCACCGGTGGACTGCTCGGACAACACCATGCGAATCAGGATCACTGCCAACGCCAGACGGATCATCACGCCACTGCCGAGCCAACGGGTCATCAGCATCGGGTTACTGCGGTTATGTTCGATGGCCAGGCCGGCGAGGATCAGCACAATCGAGGCCGCCGACGCCACGCCGATCCACGGTGCTTCCAGCCACCAGTCGATGCGTCCCAGGGACAGCACGGCGCAGAGTAACGCCACGCCACTGGCGAGGATGGCGAAGGTCAGGAAGTCGAGTTTTTCGAAGGTTTTGAAGCGGTCGCCCGGTGGCAGCTTGAGCAAAAAAACGCACCCCAGTGTCAGCAGCGCCATGCCCAGTTCGAACAGGTACAAGCCGCGCCATTCGGCGATCTGCATCAGGTCTTCGGAGAACAGTCGCGCCAGCGGCAGCGCCAGTTGCGAGGTGCCGAGGCCCAGCACCAGCGCCTTCATCCGCCACTTCGCCGGGAACGCCTGGATCATGTAATACAGGCCCAGGGAACTCAGCGCCGCACCGACCATGCCGTGGGCGGCCCGCACGGCAATTGCTGAATTGAGGTCGTTAACGAACAAGTGGCCGAAAGTCACCAGGGCGTAGAGCACCAGGAACACTTCGGTGAACGCGCGCAAACCGAACTGCTGGCGAAACTTCACCAACAGCAGGTTCATCGAAACGTTGGTCATTACATAGGCTGCCGGCAGCCAGGCCATCTCGGCGGTGGTCGCCCCCAGTGCGCCTTGCAGGTAAGGCAGGTTGGCGATCACCAGCGAATTGCCGAGGCCACCGGTCAACGCCACCAGCAAACCCACCAACGCATACGCCAGGCGCTTGGGCGTGGAGTGCAAGGGCGTCGAGGGGGAACCGGGCAAACTGGGCCGTTCGTGGGGCTGCCAGTTGCGCGGGGCGTATTGATCCATTCATGAGCCTTGTGCTGGAAGTGCCGCCAGTTTGCCGGAAAACGACGGGTAAAACACAAAACCTGTAAGAGCAAGGTTTGCCCGTGAAGGCGGACTATCAGCCAACATTGATGTTGCATGTTAGATCGCTTTCGCGGGCAAGCCTCGCTCCTACGGGGTTGCGTTCGGCTCTTTAGGTCATCGTACAACTTGTGATTGACATTCCCCCAAACCCTCGCAAATAATCGCCGTCATGTTGTACGACGACGTATGACAACAATAAAAACAACAAGAAACATGGGAGCGTCACTGTGAGCAAGCTCGTCCGTCATTCCTCCGTCTGCACCCCTCGCCCCTCCTCTACACGCCGTCACACCCTGAGCCTGATCGGTTGCAGCAGCCTGGCCCTCGCCTTGCCCATGACCAGCCACGCCGCAGGTTTTGTCGATGACGCTAGCGCGACGCTGAACCTGCGCAACGCCTACTTCAATCGCAACTTCACGAACCCGGCCTACCCCCAGGGCAAGGCTGAAGAATGGACGCAAAACTTCATCCTCGACGCCAAGTCCGGCTTCACTCAGGGCACCGTCGGGTTCGGCGTGGATGTGTTGGGGTTGTACTCGCTGAAACTCGATGGCGGCAAAGGCACGGGCGGCACGCAACTGCTGCCGCTGGACCACGACGGTCGCCCGGCAGATAGCTTCGGTCGCACGAACGTAGCGCTCAAGGCCAAGTTCTCGAAGACTGAATTGAAGGTCGGCGAATGGATGCCGGTGCTGCCCGTCCTGCGCTCGGACGACGGTCGTTCCCTGCCGCAAACCTTTCGCGGCGGTCAGGTCACGTCCAGCGAAATCGATGGCCTGAAGCTCTACGGCGGCCAGTTCCGCGCCAACAGCCCGCGCAACGATTCGAGCATGAGCGACATGTCGATGAACGGCAAAGCCGCGTTCACCTCGGACCGCTTCAACTTTGGCGGCGGTGAATACACCTTCAATGACAAGCGCACCCTGGTCGGCGTCTGGTACTCGCAACTCAGCGATATTTATCAGCAGGAGTATTTCAACCTGAGCCACAGCCAACCCGTCGGCGACTGGACTTTGGGCGCCAACCTCGGGTTTTTCACCGGCAAGGAAGACGGCAGCGCCCTGGCCGGCGACCTGGACAACAAAACCACCTTCGCCCTGCTCTCGGCAAAGTACGGCGGCAGTACTTTCTATGTCGGCCTGCAAAAACTCACCGGCGACAGTGCCTGGATGCGGGTCAACGGCACCAGCGGCGGCACCCTGGCCAACGACAGTTACAACAACAGTTACGACAACGCTCAGGAGCGTTCCTGGCAAGTGCGCCACGACTACAACTTCGTGGCCCTCGGCGTTCCCGGCCTGACCCTGATGAACCGCTACATCAGCGGCGATAACGTGCACACCGGGGTGATCACCGACGGCAAGGAGTGGGGCCGCGAATCGGAACTGGCCTATACCGTGCAGAGCGGCGCGTTGAAGAACCTCAACGTTAAGTGGCGCAACTCGAGTATTCGCAAAGACTTCAGCACCAATGAATTCGACGAGAACCGGCTCTTCATCAGCTATCCGATTTCGTTGTTGTAAACCCGGTGGCGAGGGTGACTGCGCCCTCGCCGCTGACCCTCCGTCAATTTCAGCCGATGGTTCGTTGACAACCACCAGAAAGCCTAACGATACTCAGACCAAGTCATACGACAACCTACAACGATTTCAATAACAATAACCGCGCGCTCAGGTCCCCCCCATGACATCCACTCCTCCAGCCCCTTTCAATCGCCTGCTGCTGACCGGCGCCGCCGGTGGCCTCGGTAAAGTCTTGCGCGAAAGCCTGCGGCCCTACGCCAATGTGATTCGCCTCTCGGACATCGCCGACATCGCCCCGGCCATCGATGATCGCGAAGAAGTCGTGCCTTGCGACCTCGCCGACAAGCACGCCGTGCATCAACTGGTCGAGGGCGTGGACGCGATCCTGCATTTTGGCGGCGTCTCCACCGAGCGCTCGTTCGAAGAGATCCTCGGCGCCAACATCTGCGGCGTGTTCCACATCTACGAAGCGGCGCGTCGCCACGGCGTGAAACGGGTGGTTTTCGCCAGTTCCAACCATGTGATCGGCTTCTATAAGCAGGACGAAGTGATCGACGCCCACTCCCCTCGCCGCCCGGACAGCTACTACGGTTTGTCCAAGTCCTACGGCGAAGACATGGCCAGTTTCTACTTCGATCGCTACGGCATCGAGACCGTCAGTATCCGCATCGGCTCCTCGTTCCCGGAACCGCAAAACCGCCGCATGCTCAGCACCTGGCTGAGTTTCGGCGACCTGACCCACTTGATCGAACGCGCCTTGTACGCGCCGAACGTCGGCCACACCGTGGTCTACGGCGCGTCCGACAACCAGCACCTGTGGTGGGACAACCGTTTCGCCACATGCCTGGGTTATGCGCCGCAGGACAGTGCCGAAGCCTTCCGCGAGCAGATCGAAGCCTTGCCGCTGCCGGCGGACGACGACCCGATCCGGGTGTACCAGGGCGGCGCATTTGCCGTGGCCGGCCCGTTCGGCGACTGAGCCGAACTCCAGGAGAACAGAGTCGTCATGCAAGCCGAATTGATTGTCGATGCCCGTAACGCGGTCGGTGAAAGTCCGGTCTGGGTACCTGAGGAAAACGCCCTGTACTGGGTCGATATTCCCGCCGGGGGCCTGCAACGCTGGAGCGCCGAAACCGGCCACGTTCACGCCTGGACAGCACCGCAAATGCTCGCCTGCATCGTTCGCCACAGCGCGGGCGGCTGGGTTGCGGGGATGGAAAGCGGGTTCTTTCGTTTACAGCCCCACAGCGACGGCAGCCTCGACAGCGAACGGTTGGCCCACGTCGATCACGCCCGCCAGGACATGCGCCTGAACGACGGGCGTTGCGACCGTCAGGGCCGTTTCTGGGCCGGCAGCATGGTGCTGAACATGGGCGCCAACGCGGCGGACGGCACGCTGTATCGCTACAGCCATGGCCAGCGCGGACCATTGAAATCGAGGCTGGCCGGCCTCATCGTTCCCAACGGCCTGGCGTTCAGCCCCGACGGAAGAACGATGTACCTGTCTGATTCCCACCCTTTGGTCCAGCAAATCTGGGCCTTCGACTACGACATCGACAGCGGCACGCCGAGCAATCGCCGACTGTTCGTCGACATGAATCACTACTGTGGTCGCCCCGACGGCGCGGCGGTGGATGCCGAGGGCTGTTACTGGATCTGCGCCAACGACGCCGGGCTGGTTCATCGCTTTACGCCGGACGGCCGACTCGACCGCTCCCTCGCCGTACCGGTGAAAAAGCCGAGCATGTGCGCCTTTGGTGGCAGCCGACTGGACACTTTGTTCGTGACCTCGATCCGACCGGGTGATGATCATGATGAACAGTCGTTGGCGGGTGGAGTTTTTTCCCTGAGTCCGGGGGTGAAGGGTTTGCCTGAGCCGCTATTTCAAGATGGTTGAACAGCCTGAAAGCTCGCAGCCTGCGGTGGGATCGGTACATCCGGGCAAATCCCATCCCGTAGGAGCTGCCGCAGGCTGCGATCTTTTCAACCATTCAACACAGAACGACAACTGATGAAACTGCTCGAACTCGAAGACGACCTCACCCACCTCACCCTCGCCCCCGAACTCGGCGCGAGCATCGTCAACTGGACGGTCCGCAGCACCGGCCAGCCGCTGCTGCGCCACAGCGACGCCCAAGCCCTGAACACCGGCCTGCCCGGCAAACTCGCCTGCTACCCATTGGCCCCATGGTCGAACCGAATTTCCGAGGGTGGCTTCGACTGCCCCGACGGCTGGCTCGCGCTGACACCCAACAGCCTCACCGATCCCTTGCCGATCCACGGCAGTGCCTGGCAACAACCGTGGCAGGTGGTTTCGCAGTCGCTGAATGAAGTGGTCCTGCAACTCGACAGCACAACACCGTTCGCCTATCGCGCCCGGCAACGGTTCCATCTGCATCAGGGCAAGCTGAGCATCGAATTGGCCATCACTCACCTGGCCGAAGGCGCGGCGTGGCACGGTCTCGGTTTACACCCGTACTTCCCACGCACTGCCAGTACCCGGTTGCAAGCCCAGGCCGGGCAAGTCTGGCTGTGCGACAGCGCAAAACTGCCGACATCGCTGATTCCGATGCCCGCCGAATGGGATTTCCAGCAGCCCAAACCTTTACCCGACACTTTGGTGGACAACGGTTTCTGCGAATGGGACGGCCACTGCCTGATCCAGCAACCCGAGCGAGGTTATGCACTGGAATGCCAGGCCACCGGCAGCGATTACTACCTGCTCTACTGCCCGGTGGGCCTGGATTTTTTCTGCATCGAACCCGTGAGCCACCCGGTAAATGCCCACCACTTGCCCGGTCGCCCGGGGTTGGTGTTGTTGGAGCAAGGCCAAGCCACCGAGCTGGGTTTCAGCCTGCAATACCGCGCGCTCGGCTAACCCAGCAACTGACTCAGTACCGCGCGCAACTTGCCGGGTTTGACCGGCTTGTTCAGCAGCGGCGCGTCGAGGCGCTGCAACGAACGGCGACACTGGTCGGTGCGGTCGGCGGTGATGATCACCGCTGGAATCACTTGATCGAAATATTCGCGCAAGTGCCGCACCACATCGCACCCCACAACGCCGTGATCGAGGTGATAGTCCGCCAGAATCAGCTCCGGCGCCCGCCCCTCAAGGGCCGCCAACGCGGAGAACTCATCCGTGGCAATGACCACTTCACAACCCCACTGGCCAAGCAGCGCACTCATGCTTTCCAGGATGCTGACTTCGTTGTCCAGCACCAGCAAGCGGCGGCCCGGCAATGGATTGCCCGTACTCGGCTGCGGCGCGGCCAGGCTGATCGGCAGCGGCACTTCACGGGAAATCGGCACGTCGATGCTGAACACCGACCCGCGCCCCGGCCATGAACGCACCTCGATCCGATAACCGAGAATCTTGGCGATGCGCTCGACAATCGCCAGCCCTAAACCCACGCCTTTGCGGTCAGCGGCGCGGCCGACGTCCAGTTGGTTGAACTCCAGAAAAATCGAATGGAGCCGGTCTGCCGCAATTCCGCGCCCGGTGTCCCAGACTTCCAGGCGCAGCGTTTCACCGCGACGACGGGCGCCGAGCAGGATGCTGCCTTCGTCGGTGTAGCGGCAGGCGTTGCTGAGGAAGTTGCGCAGGATTCGCGTCATCAAGCGCAGGTCGGTGCTGATGGCGAAGTCGCCCATGTGCACCCGCAGGTTCAACCCTGCCGCCTCGGCCACGGACTGGAACTCCGAGACCAGCGGCGCGAGCAATTCGTCGAGGCGGTACAGCGCGACATCCGGTTTCACCGCCGCTTGATCGAGCCTCGAGATATCCAGCAAATCAGTGAGCAAATCCTCGGCGCCTTCCAGGGCCTGGTGCGTGCGCTCCACCAGCACGTGTTCGACGTCGGGCAATTGGCGTTCACGCAAGGTCGAGATCAGCAACCGCGCGGCGTTGAGCGGTTGCAGCAGGTCGTGGCTGGCGGCGGCGAGGTATTTGTCCTTGCTGCGATTGGCGGCCTCGGCGGCGTCCCGGGCATCGCGCAGGGCCTGGGCGATCTGTTTACGCTGGGTAATCTGCTGTTGCAGGTTGCGGTTGGCTTCCAGCAATTCATCGGTGCGCGCGGTGACCCGCTGTTCCAGTTCATCGTTGAGTTGTTGCAGGCGCTGCTGGGCGAGTTTGCGCTCGGTGATGTCGGCGACAAAACCTTCCACCAGCCCTTCCTGATCGGGCTTGAGCAACAGGTTCATCAGCACGTCGAGGCTGCTGCCGTCCTTGCGTCGCAATTGGGTTTCATAGCCGTGCAGGCTGCGTTCGGTCTTGAGGATTTCGCCGATGTTGGCCAGCTCTTTGGCGCCGCCGACAAACAGGTTGCTCGCCAGATCCGCCAGGGAGAACAGCACCTCCTGGGGGCTTTCGTAACCGAGCATCCGGGCGAGTGCCGGGTTGGCCGCGCGCATCCCTTCCAGCAGGCTGGCCTGGAAGATCCCGTGGACGGCGTTTTCGAACAGCCATTTGTAGCGATTGCGCTCGGCTTCGAGTTCGTCGAGGCGCGCGTTGAGCTCCGGGTAATGGCTCTTGCGCGCCGAGTGGCTGCCTAGTCCCAGTAACCCGGTCAGCGCCCGTTGCTGGTCTTCAGAGGGCTTCGCCATAGACGACCTCGACATCACGCTGACTGGACTCGCGCGGGTTGGTCAGGATGCACGGGTCGTGCATGGCGTGCTGCGACAGGAACGGAATGTCCGCCATGCTGACCCCATGCAGGCCCAGGGTTTCGTGGAAGCCGATCGCATGTTTCAGGGCAATCAGGTGTTCGACCAGGCGCCCGCAAATCTGCCGGTGATTCAGGCCCCGGCAATCGATGCCGAAGGTCTCGGCGATCACCTTGAAACGGTCCGGCGCCGAGTTGTAGTTGAACGCCACCACGTGTTCCACCAGCACCGCGTTGCACAAGCCGTGGGGCAAATCGAGAAAACCGCCGAGGCTGTGGGACATCGCGTGTACGGCGCCGAGGATCGCGTTGGAGAAAGCCAACCCGGCCTGCATGCTGCCGAGCATGATTTTTTCGCGCAGGGCAATGTCCGTCGGGTTGGCGATCATTTGCACCAGGTTACCGTTGATCAGGCGCATCGCTTCGAGGGCGTGAGGGTCGGTCAGCGGGCCGTGGCCGGTGGAAACGAATGCTTCGATGGCATGCACCAACGCGTCGATGCCGGTACAGGCCGCGAGGAACGGGTCCATGCTCAGGGTGGTTTCCGGGTCGATCAGCGACACGTCCGGGACCACGGCTTTGCTGACGATGGAGAACTTCATGCGTTCTTGCTGGTTGGAAATGATCACGAATTGCGAAACATCCGCCGAGGTGCCAGCGGTGGTCGGAATCAGGATCAGCGGCGGGCTGGGCACGCGGATGGTGTCCACGCCCTCGAACTCAAGGATGCTGCGCCCGTGGGCGACAACGATGCCGATGCCTTTGCCGCAATCCATCGGGCTGCCACCACCGATCGCGACGATCACATCGCAGTGGTTTTCCTTGTACAGCTCGGCGCCGAGCATGACTTCTTCGACCCGTGGGTTGGGCGAGACGCCGCTATATAGAAAGTAATCGATGCCCTGGGCTTGCAGGCTGGCCTCGACATCCGCGACCCAACCGGCGGCAATCACCCCGGGGTCACTGACCACCAGCACCTTGCGGGCGCCGAAGGTCTTGGCGTAGTTACCGACGTTGTGCCGGCAACCGGCACCGAAGATGATTTCAGGCGAAACGAATTTACGCAGCTGGCTGAGACTCTGGCTCATTGGAAAGCCTGTTTTTATTGTTTTGGAAGATGAGAGCCACACTAACCCATCCGGCTGCGATTGCAATCAGACCAATGGGTAGCACGATCTTGCATCCACTGCCCACCCACAGGGATGTGTGGTGTCTGGTTTATCCGCGATAGATCAGCCTGGACGCCTTCTCGTTACGCAACGTCAGGTGTTCCATGCCCTGCCCCGGCGCGTTGGCTTCTTCCCGGGCCTTGAGGATGACCCCGTGGTGCGGCGACTTGCTGCACACCGGGTCGGCATTTTCCGCATCGCCGGTAAGCATGAACGCCTGGCAGCGACAGCCGCCCAAGTCCTTGTGTTTTTCATCGCAGGAGCGGCATGGCTCCTTCATCCAGTCGTCGCCACGAAACCGGTTGAAGCCGAAGGAATCGGTCCAGATGTGTTCGATGCTGTGCTCACGTACGTTGGGAAACTGCACCGGCAACTGCCGGGCGCTGTGGCACGGTAGCGCGGTGCCGTCCGGGGTGATGTCGAGAAACAGGTTGGCCCAGCCGTTCATGCAGGTTTTCGGGCGTTCTTCGTAGTAGTCCGGGGTGACGAAAATCAGTTTGCACGGGTGGCCCTGAGCCTCAAGCCGCTCACGGTATTCGTTGGTGATGCGCTCGGCGCGTTGCAATTGCTCGCGGGTCGGCAACAGACCGACGCGGTTGAGTTCGGCCCAACCGTAGAACTGACAGGTGGCCAACTCGACGAAATCCGCTTCCAGTTCCAGGCACAACTCGATGATCCGGTCGATCCGGTCAATGTTATGTCGGTGGGTGACGAAGTTCAGCACCATGGGGTAGCCCTGGGCCTTCACCGCCCGGGCCATCGCCAGTTTCTGGGCGAAGGCCTTGCGCGAGCCGGCGAGCATGTTGTTCACCGCTTCGTCGGCCGCCTGGAAGCTGATCTGGATATGGTCGAGGCCGGCGACCTTGAAATCGAGCACCTTCTGCTCGGTCAGGCCGATGCCGGAGGTGATCAGGTTGGTGTAATAACCCATGTCCCGGGCGGCTTTGATCAGCTCGGCGAGGTCCTGACGCACCAACGGCTCGCCGCCGGAAAACCCCAGTTGCGCGGCCCCCATGTCCCGGGCCTCGCGAAATACGCGAATCCATTCTTCGGTGCTCAGTTCCTCGCCGGATTGGGCGAAGTCCAGCGGGTTGGAGCAATACGGGCATTGCAGCGGGCAGCGGTAAGTCAGCTCCGCCAACAGCCACAGCGGCGGGCCCGGCGGCGAACTATTCGATCCAGAATTGAGCATGGGCCACCTCCAGAAACGTCAGCACATCCTCGTCAATACCCGGCACGCCGGGGAACGTTGTCGACAGCTGCTCGATGATCGCCGCGACGCTGCGCTGGCCGTCGACCAGATCGAGAATCTGCCCGGCACTGGTGTTGAGTTTGATCATGCCTTCGGGGTACAGCAGCACGTGGCAATCCTGCCGGGGTTCCCATTGCAGGCGAAAACCCGGTCTTAAGGACAGTGACATCTCGCGGCTAATCAAACTCACAGGGCGATCCCTCGGTGCCAGACGTTCTCGCGGGTGACGCTGTGATACGGCGGGCGCTCCAGCTCATAAGCCATGCTCATCGCATCGAGCATGCTCCACAACACATCGAGCTTGAACTGGAGAATTTCCAGCATGCGCTGCTGGCCTTCGAGCGTGACGTAATGCGCCAGAGTAATGCGCAAACCGTGCTCGACATCGCGACGTGCCTGGCTCAGGCGAGTGCGGAAATAGTCGTAGCCGCTGACGTCGATCCATGGATAGTGGGCGGGCCAGGCGTCGAGGCGCGATTGGTGGATTTGCGGGGCGAACAGCTCGGTGAGGGAGCTGCTGGCCGCTTCCTGCCAACAGGCGCGCCGGGCGAAATTGACGTAGGCGTCCACGGCAAAGCGCACGCCGGGCAGGACCAATTCCTGCGATAGGATTTGCTCGCGATCCAGCCCCACCGCTTCGCCGAGGCGCAACCAGGCTTCAATCCCGCCCTCGCTGCCGGGGGCGCCGTCGTGGTCGAGAATCCGTTGCAGCCATTCCCGGCGCACATCGCGATCGGGGCAGTTGGCGAGGATCGCGGCGTCTTTGAGCGGGATATTGACTTGGTAGTAGAAGCGATTGGCGACCCAGCCCTGGATCTGCTCACGGCTGGCGCGGCCGGCGTACATGGCTTGGTGGAACGGATGATGGATGTGGTAATAGGCGCCTTTGGCGCGCAGGGCGGCTTCGAATTCGGTGGGGGTCATTGGGCGGTTGGTCATTGCGGATCTCCGGATTTTGCGGTGTCGGGTCTGGCGCCTTCGCGGGCAAGCCTCGCTCCTACAGGGTCAACACATGCCCCGTAGGAGCGAGGCTTGCCCGCGAAGAGGCCCTCCGCTACAACTCAATACTCATGCCATCAAACGCGACCTCAACCCCGCGCCGCTCCAGCAACGCACGCTCGGCCGAGTCTTCATCGAGGATCGGGTTGGTGTTGTTAATGTGGATCAGCACCTTGCGCTGACGGCTAAAACCTTCCAGCACTTCGAGCATCCCGCCGGGCCCACTTTGCGGCAGATGCCCCATTTCACTGCCCAGGCTCTGGCCGACTTCACACACGCGCATCTCATCGTCGCGCCACAAGGTGCCGTCCAGCAGCAGGCAATCGGCGCGTTGCATCCAGCTCAGCACTTCGTCATCGATTTGCCCCAGGCCCGGCGCGTAGAACACCGAAGCGCCGTTGCGCAGGTCTTCGATAAACAGGCCGATGGTGTCGCCCGGCTGCGGATTGCCACGGTTGGGCGAGTACGGCGGTGCGTTGCTGACCAGGGGAATCGCGCGAAATTGCAGGTGTTCGCAGGCGGCAATGTTGAAGGGCTCGCGGCCGAGTTCAATCGGTTGCCACTGCAAGCCACCGTTCCAGTGTTTGAGCATGCTGAACAGCGGAAAGCCACTGCTCAAATCCTCATGAACCCGTTCGGTACACCACACCGCATGCGGGCAACCTTCGCGCAGGCTCAGCAGACCGGTGCAATGGTCGATCTGGCTGTCGAGCAGGACCACCCCGGCAATCGCCGTGTCACGTAATCGACGGGCCGGTTGCAGCGGCGCGAAACTCTCGAGTTGCGCGCGAATATCCGGTGAAGCATTGCACAGCACCCAATCCACACCGTTATCGCTGACGGCAATCGACGACTGCGTGCGCCGTTGTGCGCGCAGGCTGCCGTTGCGCACGCCGGTGCACTGGCGACAGTTGCAGTTCCATTGCGGGAAACCACCGCCGGCGGCGGAACCGAGAACGCGGATGTGCATGAGCAATGCTCCAGAAGGCAGGCCCGGCCAACGCAACGGCTGGCCGGGTGATGGATCAACGGTTGGCGAAATACATCGTCACTTCGAAGCCAATGCGCAGATCGGTAAACGCGGGTTTAGTCCACATGGGTCAATCCTCTTCTTGTGCCGGGCAATTCCGGTAAAGCCATTAATGCACGGGCCGCCAAGGGTCCGAATGCTACTTTCGAAGGAGGTGGCGGCGTGCGTTGGTAGGGGGTCGGAATCCCCTGTAGGAGCTGCCGCAGGCTGCGATCTTTTGATCTTGAAAATCAAAATCAAAAGATCGCAGCCTGCGGCAGCTCCTACAGGGGTTGTGTGCATCCGTGAGTTGCGGCTATGCGCGGGAGGTTAGAAGAACCCCATCGGATTGATGTCGTAGCTCACCAGCAGGTTTTTGGTCTGTTGGTAATGGTCGAGCATCATCTTGTGGTTTTCACGGCCAACCCCGGACTTCTTGTAGCCACCGAACGCGGCGTGGGCCGGGTACAGGTGGTAGCAGTTGGTCCACACGCGACCGGCCTTGATCGCCCGGCCCATGCGGTAGGCGCGGTTGATGTCGCGGGTCCACAGGCCGGCACCGAGGCCGAACTCGCTGTCGTTGGCAATCGCCAGGGCTTCAGCTTCGTCCTTGAAGGTGGTGATGCCCACCACCGGGCCGAAGATTTCTTCCTGGAACACGCGCATTTTGTTGTGGCCCTTGAGCAGGGTCGGCTGGATGTAATAGCCGGTCGACAAGTCGCCTTCAAGACGCTCGGCCGCGCCGCCAATCAGCAGCTCGGCGCCCTCCTCCTGGGCAATTTTCAGGTACGAAAGAATCTTGTCGTATTGCTGCTCGGACGCCTGGGCGCCGACCATGGTTTCGGTGTCCAGCGGGTTGCCGCGCTTGATCTTGACGATCTTCTGCATCACCACTTTCATGAAGTCGTCGTAGATCGACTCTTGCACCAGCGCTCGCGATGGGCAGGTGCAGACTTCGCCCTGGTTGAAGAACGCCAACACCAGGCCTTCCGCCGCTTTTTCAATGAACTGCGGCTCGGCGTTCATGATGTCTTCGAAGAAGATGTTCGGCGATTTGCCGCCCAGTTCCACGGTGCTTGGAATGATGTTCTCGGCGGCGCAATGCATGATGTGCGCGCCCACCGGGGTCGAGCCGGTGAAGGCAATCTTGGCGATGCGTTTGCTGGTGGCCAGGGCTTCACCGGCTTCGCGACCGAAACCTTGCACGATGTTCAGCACGCCGGCCGGCAGCAGGTCGGCGATCAACTCGGCGAAGACCATGATCGACAGTGGCGTTTGTTCGGCGGGTTTGAGCACCACGCAGTTGCCGGCAGCCAGGGCCGGGGCGAGTTTCCACGCGGCCATCAGCAGCGGGAAGTTCCACGGGATGATCTGCCCGACCACGCCCAGCGGTTCGTGGAAATGGTAGGCGGTGGTCAGTTCGTTGATCTCGGCGGCGCCACCTTCTTGCGCGCGGATGCAGCCGGCGAAGTAACGGAAATGGTCGGCGGCCAGGGGTACGTCGGCGTTAAGGGTTTCGCGCACGGCTTTGCCGTTGTCCCAGGTTTCGGCGACGGCGAGGATTTCGAGGTTTTGTTCAATGCGGTCGGCGATTTTCAGCAGCACCAGAGAGCGGTCCTGAGCCGAGGTTTTGCCCCAGGCATCGGCGGCGGCATGGGCGGCGTCCAGGGCTTTGTCGATGTCGGCGGCGCTGGAGCGCGGGAACTCGGCAATCACTTCGCCATTCACCGGCGAGGTGTTGGTGAAGTATTCGCCATTGACTGGTGGCACGAACTCGCCACCGATGAAATTGCCGTAGCGCGGTTTGAAGGAAACGACGGCGCCGGGTGTGCCAGGTTGTGCGTAGATCATGGTGGGCCTCTGTCTGGGTCGATGCCTGTCGGGCAAACAGGCGATGCACCGATAGTAGAGAGCCCCGCTTGCCGGGCGAATGCGCCGTTGGCAGGGGGATTCTCGTTATTTGGTAGTAGGAGCAAGGCTTGCCAGCGATTGGGGCGCTGCGGTGATTCAGTAAAACCGCAGTGAGTTCATCGCGAGCAAGCTGTGCTCCTACAGGTTTTGTGCAGGTGTTCGATCAGTGCTTGGCCACTACAAGGTCTTTCGGCAACTTGAACGTCCAGAGCATGCCGCCCTGGTTGAAGTCCTTGATGCGCTTGGCCACTTCGCCGCCCCACAACGGAACCGCGCCGCCCCAACCGGACAGCACCGAGACGTACTGCTCACCGTCCATTTCCCAGGTCACAGGCGAGCCAAGGACGCCGGAGCCGGTCTGGAATTCCCAGACTTTTTCGCCGGTCTTGGCGTTGAACGCCTGGAGGAAACCTTCCGGCGTGCCGGTGAACACCAGGTTGCCCTTGGTGGTCAGCACCCCGCCCCACAGCGGTGCGTAGTTCTTGTGACGCCAGACTTCCTTGCCGGTGACCGGATCGATGGCGCGCAGCACGCCGATGTAGTCTTCGTTCAACGGTTTGATGGTGAAACCGGCACCGAGGAACGCCGCGCCTTTCTTGTAGGCGATGCCTTCGTTCCAGATGTCCATGCCCCACTCGTTGGACGGCACGTAGAACAGCTTGGTGTCCTTGTTGTAGGCCATCGGCATCCAGTTTTTCGCACCGAGGAACGCAGGCGCTACGAACACCGAACTGCCTTTGGCTTCAGCGCCAGGGGCACCCGGGCGGCTGGCTTCGTTGTAGATTGGCCGGCCGTCCTTATCCAGGCCGGTGGCCCAGGTGATCTTGTCGACGAACGGGAAGCCACGGATGAACTTGCCGTTGGTGCGGTCCAGCACGTAGAAGAAACCGTTACGGTCCGCAGTGGCGGCCGCTTTGATTTCCTTGCCGCCCTCGGTGTAGTTGAACGAGATCAGCTCGTTGACGCCGTCATAGTCCCAGCCGTCGTGGGGCGTGCTCTGGAAGTGCCATTTGATCGTGCCGTCGTCCGGGTTCAGCGCCAGGCGCGACGAGGAGTAGAGGTTGTCGCCAGGACGCAAGTGCGAGTTCCACGGTGCCGGGTTGCCGGTGCCGAACAGCAGCAGATTGGTTTCCGGGTCGTAGTAGCCGCCGAGCCAAGGGGCGGCGCCGCCGGTTTTCCACAAATCGCCGGGCCAGGTCTTACCCGCTTCGCCACCGGAGATGCCGTTTTCTATCGCTTTGCCGTCCTTGTAGACGTAGCCCATGTGGCCTTCGACGGTCGGACGAACCCACAGCAAATCACCGTTTTTCGGGTCGTAGGCGGAGATCTTGCCCACCACGCCGAACTCGCCACCGGCCACGCCGGTGATCAGTTTGCCGTTGATCACCAGCGGCGCGGCGCTGATCGAATAGCCTTCCTTGTGGTCGGCCACCTGCTTGCTCCACACCACTTTGCCGGTGTCTTTGTTCAGGGCCACGAGTTTGGCGTCGAGGGTGCCGAAGAACACCAGGTCGCCATACAGCGCCACGCCACGGTTGATCACGTCGCAGCACGGACGGATGTCATCCGGCAGGCGTGCGTCGTATTGCCAGAGCTTCTTGCCAGTGCGCGCATCCACCGCGAACACCCGGGAGTAGGAACCGGTCATGTACATGACGCCGTCCTTGATCATCGGCTGCGCTTGCTGGCCGCGCTGTTTTTCACCGCCGAAGGAGAAGGCCCAGACCGGCCGCAAATCCTTGACGTTATCGACGTTGAGGGTGTCCAGCGGGCTGTAGCGTTGACCCTGGACGCCCAGACCGTTGGTGACGATCTGCTCCGGGTTCTTGGGGTCCTGGAGGATGTCCTGGTCGGAGACGGCGGCCAATACCGAGCCAGACAGCAGCATGGCACTGAGCAGCACACTCAAGACGAAGGGTTGGCGACGTGCGGGTTGGGTCATGACGGCTACCTCTGCGGTTTTTGTTATACCCGGGAAATTTTCCCGGTCTGGTGCAGATTCTTGGGCGCCGCCGCCCTTCCAACAATTGCCCGCAATGCTGAGATTACTAGTCCCTTAGTACGGGGTCGATGTAGCGACCGCCACCAAACACCTGTGGGAGCGGGCTTGCTCGCGAAGGCGGTGTGTCAGGCAACATCACTGTGAACTGACACACCGCCTTCGCGAGCAAGCCCGCTCCCACAGGTGTTTGGTCATTGGGTTGCGGCGGAATCGACGCGGGTCATCTGCCCACGCTCATAGCGCGGGTACAAATGGCTGACGCTGCGGATCAGCTCATACCGGCTCAGGTTGATACCGGCAAACCGCTCGGGGATGGGGCTGCGGATCATCTCGGACATGTCACTGCCATTGGCAGCGCCGTCGCGCAGCAATTGATCGAGCCAGGTCAGGTAGTCGCGCATTTGCTCGAAGGGTTTTGCATCCGTGGCCACCGGGCCGTGGCCGGGCACGATCAGCGTCCAGGGCAAGGCTTGCAGGGTGGCGATGTCCGCCAACCACACCGCCAGCCCCGGGCTGTTGGGCGTGGTCAGGGCCCGTTGATAAAACACCAGATCCCCGGCAAACAGCACGCCGGTTTGCTGGTCGAGAATAGCCAGATCCGCGCCCGTATGCCCACCCAGGCTTAGCAGACGCAAATCGTGGTTCCCAAAACTTCGCACGCCCGGTGTCAGCGTCTCGGTCGGCAGCACCACCTCGGTGCCGCGCATCCAGTCGCCCACCAGCCGATACATATTCTCGGCCATCCCGTCACCCTGCTGATGCAGCAGCTCGGTGGTACCGGCCAACGCACCGATCGGCACGTCGGTAAACGCCTGATTACCCAGCGCATGGTCCGGGTGATGGTGCGTCAGCAGCACTTCGATCACCGGTTTATCGGTGACCGCCGCAATCGCTTTGCGCATGGCTTCGCCGTAACGTTTCGACGGGCCGGTGTCGATCACCACCACCCCGCGCTCGGTGACGAGGAACCCGGTGTTGACGATGTTGCCGCCGTTGGCCTTGGCGAAATTGTCGGTGCTGCCTTCCAGCAGCCAGGTGTCGGCCGCGATCAGCCGGGGCTTGAGGGTGTATTCAAGCTCCGCCGCCAACGCCGGCAGGCTCAAACCGATGAGCAACAGCAGAATCCAGCGCATCACGCGCTCCTTGAGTCAGGGGATGGCCGCATCGAATTGATTGCCGCTGTTATCGCGCAGCAACAGCCGCGTTTGCCCCGTGCCTTCGATGTCGAAGGCCAGGTTGGGGTTTTCGCTGACGGCGGGAAACAGCTCCAGCGTGGCCAGGACTTGATCGTTTTGATCCCGCAGTTCGGCGTGGTTGATATAGAACTCCGGAATGCCACCGACCATGCCGTTGTCCATCGGATGCGCCACTTGCAGGCGCAAGCGACTGAATTCACCACGGGGATAACGCCCGCCGAGCACTTCACCGATGTGTTCTTCCCAACCCGGCTGGGTACGCACCACGCTCGGCGCGGTGCAGCCGCCGCCCGCCGCGTCGATCAGGGTCGAACCGACGTGCCAGAGCCCATCCCGGGTCAGCACCGCCGCGCGCAACGGCGTGGCTTGTTCGATGCGGATACGGATCGACAGCCATGGCAACACGCGGTCCTGGGGTTGGAAGTCGACGATTTTCGGCAAGGGATTGAGTTCGGCCCAGGCGAGGATTTTCACGACATCGCCCTTGAACGCCCGGGCATCGATTTCCAGTGGCACTTGCCGGGCATCTTCAGCAAATGGCGGCGCCAGCAGCTTGACCCGATCATCAAACACGAACGGCGCGTCGCCGAGCATTTGCTTGTGATAGAAGGCCCACATTACCGACGGCACCGGGTCTTTGCCCGGATCGAGGTCCACCGCGTGGGCGGCCAGGGGCAACCAACAGGCCAGCAGGCAACCCGCTCGCCAGTTCATTATTGGTACATCTCGGGCACTTCGTACTGCAGACCGTAACCGGCATAAATGGCTTGCACCTTGCCCTCGCGAATCAAGGCTTCCAGCGCTTCTTCCACGGCATAGGACAATTGCCGGTTGCTTTCATGCACCGCCATGCCGATCTCCCAGCGTTGCTTGCCCATGTTCGGGTAGGCGTTTTCCGCCAGTGCCACTTGCGGGTCGTGGGCTTCGTGCACCTGCCAATCGACTTCGCCACGCATCGCCATCACCGCATCCACTTCGCCGGCCTTCATCGCGACAAACGCCTGGGGCACGCCGGGATAGTGGTGAGTCTTGGCGGCGAGCATGCCGTTGAACACCGAGGTCAGGTAGAACGACGGCACGCTATCGACTTCGACGCCGATCGGGTGCTGCTCGAACACCGCGACGCTGCCCACCGAATCCAGCCGACGACGGTCATAAGCAACCTGCCATTGTTCGTTCTGGTAGGGGCCGAACATCACCACATGGTCGTTTTCCAGCTCGCCGAGTTCGTTGCGTTTTTGTGCGTAATCGCGGTCGTAGGGCACGCGCATCATCAGGTCGGCCAGTTGCTGGTTGTGCAACTGGCTGCTGCGCCAGATGTAGTCGCGCAGGTCGTCGTCGAGCTTCTCGCCGGCCGGGGCCCAGATCAGTTTCAGCTTCACGCCCAAGGCTTTGGCCAAGGCTTGCGCGAGGTCAACATCAACCCCCCGGGCCTGGCCGGCGTCTTCAAAACTGTAGGGGGCGAAGTCCTTGTAGACCGCCACTTTCAGCTCCCCGGCGGCGATCATTTGGTCGTAGGTACGGACCTGCGCCTGCACCCCTTGGCAGCACAGCAACACAGCGCTGATCAACACAGCGAGCAGGCGCATGAATTACTCCTCGACGTGCACGCTATCCAGGTAGGTACGCACCGCCCACAAGGCTTCCTGACTCAGGTAATCGGCCATTTTCGGCATGTACACCCGCCCGTCACGCACCGCGCCGTGGCGCACCCGTTCGACGAACCATTCATCACCGGCATCGCCGACATCGAGCAGGCGCAGGTCCGGGGCGATACCGCCAGACTTGGCTTCCAGACCATGGCAGGCCGCGCAGTTCTGGTTGTAGGCCGAAGAACCGATTTCCAGCGCCTTATCGTGTTGCGGCGAATTGCGATACGGGTTCACCGCCGCCCAGCCATCGCCATCCACCGGCACGCCGGCGTCCTTGACAGGGGTCAGGCCCGGGGTTTCCACCGCTTGGGGCACCACGTTGCCGTGGGCCCAGACAGAACCTGCGCTGATAAAACCGGCCAGCAGTCCGGCAACGAGCAAGGCGTTGCGTTTTGTTGTCATTGTTATGCCCTCAGGGTTGCACGCAAAACCTCTTTGAAGAGGCTATGGCACCCATCTTAGGAACCCTGCCGCACCGGCCCCATGCTGCTTTGGTGGCCGCCATCCAGTACCTTGGTAGTAGGGCTTGTGGCGCACGCCCAATTCAGGTGCCCGATGGGAAGTCTTCCCGGCGACAGCGGGACTTTTTCCGTATCCGCAGACCCGTCCGGCGCACCACCCTGTGCAGGCCAAAACCTCCACTGGGAACTGCAACCATGACAATAAGATCGCTACCCGCCCTTTCCCCGCTGTCTATCGCCGTGCAGGCTTTTCTGCTGATGGGCAGCCTTTCGCTGAGTGCTGTCAGCTACGCCGCCAACGAACCGGCGACCCCGACCCACAACGTCACCTGGGAAGACATCGCCAACGATCACCTGACCACCAAGGACGTGCTGCAATACGGCATGGGCACCAACGCCCAGCGCTGGAGCCCGTTGGCCCAGGTCAACGACAAAAACGTGTTCAAGCTGACGCCGGCCTGGTCCTACTCGTTCGGCGATGAGAAGCAGCGCGGCCAGGAATCCCAGGCCATCGTCAGCGACGGCGTGGTCTACGTCACCGGTTCCTACTCCCGGGTATTTGCCCTCGACGCCAAGACCGGCAAGCGCCTGTGGACCTACAACCATCGCCTGCCGGACAACATTCGTCCGTGCTGCGACGTGGTCAATCGCGGGGCGGCGATCTACGGCGACAAGATCTACTTCGGCACCCTCGACGCGCGGCTGATCGCCCTCGACAAAAACACCGGCAAAGTGGTCTGGAACAAGAAGTTCGGCGACCACGCCGCCGGCTACACCATGACTGGCGCCCCGGTGCTGATCAAAGACAAAGTCACCGGCAAGGTGCTGCTGATTCACGGCAGCTCCGGGGATGAGTTCGGCGTGGTCGGCCAGTTGTTTGCCCGGGACCCGGACACTGGCGAAGAAGTCTGGATGCGGCCCTTCGTCGAGGGCCACATGGGCCGGTTGAACGGCAAGGACAGCACCACCACTGGCGACGTCAAGGCGCCGTCCTGGCCGAATGACCCGACCACCGAAACCGGCAAGGTCGAGGCCTGGAGCCACGGCGGCGGTGCCCCTTGGCAGAGCGCCAGTTTCGATGCGGAAACCAACACCATCATCGTCGGCGCCGGTAACCCCGGGCCGTGGAACACCTGGGCGCGGACCTCCAAGGACGGCAATCCCCACGATTTCGACAGCCTCTATACCTCGGGCCAGGTCGGTGTCGACCCGAGCACCGGCGAAGTGAAATGGTTCTACCAGCACACCCCGAACGACGCTTGGGATTTTTCCGGCAACAACGAGCTGGTGCTGTTCGACTACAAGGACAAGGACGGCAAAGTCATCAAGGCCACCGGCCACGCCGACCGCAACGGCTTCTTCTACGTGGTGGACCGCAACAACGGCAAATTGCAGAACGCCTTCCCCTTCGTCGACAACATCAGCTGGGCCAGCCACATCGACCTGAAAACCGGTCGGCCGGTGGAAAACCCGGGCCAGCGTCCGGCCAAACCGTTGCCGGGGGAAACCAAGGGCAAATCCGTGGAAGTCTCGCCGCCGTTCCTCGGTGGCAAGAACTGGAACCCCATGGCCTACAGCCAGGACACCGGGCTGTTCTACATCCCGGGCAACCAATGGAAAGAGGAATACTGGACCGAAGAGGTCAACTACAAGAAAGGCTCGGCGTACCTGGGCATGGGGTTCCGCATCAAGCGCATGTACGACGATCACGTCGGCACCCTGCGCGCGATGAACCCCACCACCGGCAAAGTGGTCTGGGAACACAAGGAACACCTGCCGTTGTGGGCCGGCGTGCTGGCGACCAAGGGCAACCTGGTGTTTACCGGGACGGGCGACGGTTTCTTCAAGGCGTTCGATGCGAAAACCGGCGAGGAACTGTGGAAGTTCCAGACCGGCAGCGGCATCGTCTCGCCGCCAATCACCTGGGAACAGGACGGCGAGCAGTACATCGGCGTGACCGTGGGTTACGGCGGCGCGGTGCCGTTGTGGGGCGGCGACATGGCCGAACTGACCAAACCGGTGGCTCAGGGCGGGTCGTTCTGGGTGTTCAAAATCCCGAGTTGGGATAACAAGACCGCGCAGAAGTAACCCACCTCTGATCATTCCCACGCTCCGCGTGGGAATGCAGCCCCGGACGTTCCGCGTCCACTCGGCGCTCCCTCACCCAGAGAAACCTGCCATGAAATACCTGCCCCTTTTTCTTCTTCTCATTGGCTCCTTGGCTCACGCCGAAGACGGCGACGACGCTCCCCTGATCATCAACGGCTGCACCCTCGCCGAACACAGCCAATGCCCCGGCGCCAACCTCAGGGGTGCCAACCTGAGCAATCAGGACCTGCGCGGCATGAACCTGGCCGGCGCCGACCTGCGTGATGCCGATCTGCGTCACGCCCAACTCGACCTCGCCAACCTGGAAAAAGCCCAACTGCAAGGCGCCAACCTGACCCGCGCCAGCCTGCAACAAAGCAACCTGCGCCTGGCGGATTTCACTGGAGCGACGCTGATGGCGATCCAGGGTTGGGGCCTGTTCGCCCAAGGCGCGCAGTTCGAAAACGCCAATCTCAGCGCCGCCTACCTGCAATTCGCCCGCCTCTCCGGAGCCAAACTGCACAACGCCAACCTGCGCGCCGCCGACCTGGAAATGACTTGGCTGAGCAAGGCTGATCTAAAAGGCGCCAACCTCAGCGACGCCAATCTGCAAGAAGCCAAGTTCGGCGAAAGCAACCTGGAACAGGCGAACTTAAGCGGTGCCCGCCAGCACTATGCGAATTTTCAGGACGCGAATATGGAAGGCTGCACAGGGTGCCCGACAACCTGGGACAAGTAACACAATCCATTGTGGGAGCGGGCTTGCTCGCGAAGGCGGCGGCACATCCAGCATTGATGTGACGCAAAGACCGCTTTCGCGAGCAAGCCCGCTCCCACAGGGTCCGGCGGTGGGCTGAATCAACTCGCCACCCGCACCACCCCCATATCAATCCCCAAATGCACCAGCTCCGTATGGGACGTGACCTGCAATTTGCTCTTCAACAACGTCAGGTGATTGGAAACGGTCTTGCTGCTGATGTTCAACTGCTCGGCAATCAACCGCGCCGGGGTGCCTTTGGCGAGCATCACGAAAATCTCCAGTTCACGCTGGGTCATGCTTTGCAAACGCGGATCACTGGCGTCCTGTTGCGGATGGCATGCCAGTTGGGTCGCCAGGGGTTGTTCGATATAGGCATGCCCGGCGAGGATGCGCCGCACCGCTTCGATCAACACTTCCGGCGCCGAGCTTTTGGTCAGATAGCCCGAAGCCCCCGCCTCCAGGGCCTGGCGCACCAGCGGCAACTCATCGTGCATGCTGAAAAACAGCACGCGCAATTGCGGTAGACGCTGGCGCAAGCGGCGGGTGGTTTCGAGGCCGCTGATGCCCGGCAAACCGAAATCCATGATCACCAGGTGCGGCACCGCTTCCTGAACCCGGAGCAGCGCCTCTTCACCGGTGGCGGCTTCGCGCACTTCCATCGCCGGCAACAGCGCCCGCAACAGACTGGCGTAGCCCTGGCGGACCACCGCATGGTCATCGACCAACAGAATATTCATGACGCCTCCAAAGGCATGCTCAAGGCCAGCGCCCAACCGGCGCCGGGGTGGCTGATGATCCGCAGATTGCCGCCGAGGCTGCGGGCGCGTTCGAACATCGAGTACAAGCCGACACCCGGCCGTTGCGGTTGTCTGGCGCCACGACCGTTATCGCGAATCAGCAAGCGCAGGTGCCCGCCGCAATGCTGCAGGCGAATCCGCACCTGACTGGCCTCGGCATGCCGCGCAATGTTGGTCAGGGCTTCCTGCAACAAGCGATAGAGATGGGTTTTGTTCGGCCCCGACAGCGCCGGCAACTGCGCGCTGACCTGCAACCGGCAATCGATACCTTGGCGGCCCTGCCATTGCTCCACCAGCATTGCGAAGGCTTCGGACAGCGGCAGGTGTTGCAGCACCACCGGGTACAAGTCGTGAACCAGTGCGCGAAAGCCCTGTTGCAGGTGTTCGCAGTTGTGCTCCAGTTCGCGCACCGTGCGCTCGACGGTCTCCGGCTGATCCGCCACCAGGCGCAACAGGCAAGCCTGGGCACGAATCCCGGCCAGGTACTGCCCGAGATCGTCGTGCAGGGTCTGGGCCAAATGCGTGCGCTCTTGCTCCTGCACCGCCAGCAAGGTGTGCGTCAGTTGGGTGTTGTCGGCGCGGGCCTGTTCCAGCGCGCCGGTCATACGGTTGAAATGCGTCGCCAGTTGCCGCGCCTCGGGCATGCCTTGCGCCCGCAACCGCACATGCAACTGGCCGCCGGAGACCTGCTGCAACGCCCGCAGCAACTCGTCGAGCAAGCGCATGCCCCGGCGCACCGCCCAGCGAATGGTCAACAGGCTGACCAGCAGCGCCAGCCCACAGAGGAACAGCACTTGCTGAAGGGAATCCCAGACTTCATCGATCTCGTCACGCGGGTCCACCGCGATCATCACCCGCCGGCCATCCTTCAAATCCAGCACCTGGGCGCTGTGCCGGGCTTCGGCGAACAACAGCCGTCCGAGCCAGGCGTCGAGGCCGTCCTGCGCCGGCAGCCGCGCCGCTTCGCCCGGTTCCAGCCAGTGCACCCGCACGTGGCGCAAGCTGCGGGTCAGGCGCGGTTGCAGGCTGACCGGGTCGCGCTCGGCGGTTTCGCTCAGGTATTCGACCACCGCCTCGGCGGATTGCAGCTCACGCTCCACGTCCGCCAGCGCCTGATGCACCAGCAACGCCATGCACGCCAGGGTAACCATGGCGAAAAAACCGCAGACCCACAGGTTGATCCGCCACAGGGCCGACACGCCTAGCGCCCCGGCAGCGTGGGCGACATCTGCACCAGCGTAGGTCGCGGGCCGTGCAGTTTATCGACGCCGATCAGGCTCAGGATCAGCAGCAACGGCAGGAGCAGCGCTTTGAGAATACGCATGGTCGATCTCCTCCTCAGTAATGGCCGTTGAAACCCATGCTAAAACCGCGCCGCCCGAGATGAGTTACTACCTTGGTACTGGCCCACCGGTACTTTCTGCATATTTCTTCTGCCCCGCAGGCTTCCTATGCTGGCTCTACCGTCATGGAGTGCCCTATGCGCCAGCTTGCCCCCTACGCCTTGATCTACCTGCTGGCGATTGCCTGCGCCGCCGGGCTGGCGACCCAGAGCCAGGCCGCCGATGCGCCGTTGCAGGTGCAAATCGGCTACTTGAGCTATCGGCCTGATCCGGGGCCGCTGCTGTCGAATGTCATTCCCGAACCCACCGATGCCGGACTGCGCGGCGCCGAACTGGCGATCACCGACAGCAACAGCACCGGGCGTTTTCTCAACCACAGCTACAGCCTGGTCAGTGCCAGCACGGATAACCCGGATGCGTTGATCGAAGCGGCCAAGGCCCAGCATGAACAAGGCCTGCGCCTGTTTGTGGTGAATGCGCCGGTGGAAACCCTGCGTCGGCTCAGCGCGGTGCTGACCGACAGTTTGCTGTTCAACGCCGGCAGCCCGGATGACAGCCTGCGCACCACCGACTGCTTACCGAACGTCCTGCACAGCCTGCCGAGCCGGGCGATGCTCGCCGATGCGCTGGCGCAGTTTCTGGTGGTGCGCAAATGGCAACGGGCGCTGCTGATTGTCGGTCCGACCCCGGACGATCAAGCCTACGCCGCCGCCCTGCGCCGCGCCGCCAAACGCTTCGGCCTGAAACTGGTAGCGGAAAAAGCCTGGAGCTTCGACAACGATCAACGCCGCAGCGCCCAGGCCGACATGCCGCTGTTCACCCAGACCGCCGAGTACGACGTGGTACTGGTGGCGGACGAACGCGGTGATTTCGGCGAATACGTGCCTTACCAGACCTGGTACCCGCGCCCGGTCGCCGGCACCCAGGGCCTGACCCCGGTGGGCTGGCACAAAACCGTGGAAACCTACGGCGCCGCCCAATTGCAAAAACGCTTCGAGGCCCTGACCGGGCGCTGGATGAATGACCGGGATTTCGCCGCGTGGATGGCCGTGCGCAGCATCGCCAGCGCGGTGACCAAATTGCGTCAAACCGACCCGATGGCGATCCGCACGCTGGAGATCAGCGACCAACTGCCGCTGGACGGTTTCAAGGGGCGCAAGCTCAGTTATCGGGCGTGGAACGGCCAGTTGCGCCAGCCGATCCCGATCGTTCAACCCCGCGCGCTGGTCAGCACTTCGCCCCAGGACGGTTTCCTGCACCCGGTCAACGAAATGGACAGCCTGGGCTACGACAAGCCTGAAGTGACCTGCCGCTTTCCCTGATTGTTCTTCCAGCACAACCACAATAAAAAGGAATCCGCCATGCGCCGTACCCTGCTCTCATGCGCCCTGCTGCTTGCCGCCGGGCACGCCGTGGCCAGCACCGCCTGGGTCTCCAACGAAAAAGACAACACCCTGAGCCTGATCGACATGCAGACCCTGCAAGTCACCGACACCCTGCCCGTCGGCCAGCGCCCGCGCGGTCTGTTGCTGTCCCACGACAGCAAGTTGCTGTACATCTGCGCCAGTGACTCGGACCGGGTCCAGGTGATGGACGTGGCCACCCGCAAGATCATCAAGGAATTGCCATCGGGCAAAGACCCGGAACAATTCGCCCTGCACCCGAACAACCGCTGGCTCTACGTTTCCAACGAAGACGATGCGCTGGTGACCGTGATCGACACCGAAACCTCCAAGGTCCTGAGCCAGATCAACGTCGGCGTCGAACCGGAAGGCATGGCGGTCAGCCCGGACGGCAAGTGGGCGGTGAACACCAGCGAAACCACCAACATGCTGCACTGGATCGACACCAGTACCCAGACCCTGGCCGACAGCACGCTGGTGGATCAGCGCCCGCGTTTCGTCGAGTTTTCCCCGGACGGCAAACAGCTCTGGGCCTCGGCGGAAATCGGCGGCACGGTGACGATTCTTGATGTGGCCACGCGCAAGATCCTCAAGACCGTGAACTTCCAGATCAAGGGCGTGCACCCGGACAAAGTCCAACCGGTCGGCATCAAACTCAGCGCCGACGGCAAGTACGGCTTCGTCGCCCTCGGCCCGGCCAACCATGTGGCGGTGGTCGATGCCAAAACCTTTGAAGTGCTGGATTACCTGCTGGTGGGCCGCCGCGTCTGGCAGATGTCGTTCACCCCGGACCAGAAGCAATTGCTCGCCACCAATGGCGTGAGCGGCGATGTGTCGGTGATTGATGTCGACAGCCTGAAAGTCAGCAAATCGATCAAGGTCGGGCGCTATCCGTGGGGCGTGGTGGTCACGCCATGAACGCACTGGACGTCAGCGATGTGAGCTTTGCCTATGGCGCCAAAGAAGCGTTGCGCCAGGTGAGTTTCAGCCTGGTGCCCGGGCGATTCGCGGCGTTGCTGGGCCCCAACGGGGCGGGCAAATCGACGCTGATTGCGTTGCTGACGCGGCTGTATGATTTGCAGCGCGGGGAGATCCGGGTCGGCGGCTGTTCGTTGCGCGATGCGCCGCGTCCGGCGCTCAAGCAATTGGGCGTGGTGTTTCAACAAAGCACGTTGGACCTGGACCTCAGCGTCGAGCAAAACCTGCGTTATCACGCCGCCCTGCACGGCATGTCCCGGCGCCAGACGGGCCTGCGGGTCGAAGCCGAACTGGCCCGCCAGGGCCTGACCGAACGCCGTCGCGAAAAAGTCCGTGAACTCAATGGCGGCCATCGCCGCCGGGTGGAAATCGCCCGGGCGTTGCTGCATGAACCGCGTTTGTTACTGCTGGATGAGGCCAGTGTCGGCCTCGACCCAGCGAGTCGCCTGGCGCTCAATCAACACATCCGCAGCCTCTGTCGCGAGCAAGGCATCAGCGTGCTCTGGACCACGCACTTGCTCGATGAAGTGCAGCCCAGCGACGACTTGCTGATCCTGCATCAAGGCCGACTCGTCGCCAGCGGCCAAGCCGAAGAACTGACCCAGGAACATGGCGGCGACCTCGGTTCGGCCTTCGCTCGACTGACCACCTCAGGAGCCGCCCGATGAATGCGTATTGGCAGTGTTTCAGCGGCATCGTCTTGCGCGAATGGCTGCGTTTTGTGCTGCAACGCACACGGTTTCTCAGCGCATTGGTGCGGCCGCTGCTGTGGCTACTGGTGTTCGCCGCCGGGTTTCGCGCGGCGCTGGGCATCGCGATCATTGAGCCTTACGACACCTACATTCCCTATGAGGTGTACATCATTCCGGGGCTGGCCTGCATGATCCTGCTGTTCAACGGCATGCAGGGTTCACTGTCGATGGTCTACGACCGGGAGATGGGCAGCATGCGCGTGCTGCTGACCAGTCCCCTGCCCCGGACCTTTCTGCTGTGCAGCAAGCTGTTGGCGACGTCGCTGATTTCGTTGTTGCAGGTGTATGCGTTTTTGGCGATTGCCTGGGTCTACGGCGTGCAACCGCCGGCGCCGGGCCTATTGATTGCGTTGCCGGCATTGTTGCTGGTGGCGTTGATGCTCAGCGCGCTGGGGTTGTTGCTGTCGAATGCAATTCGCCAGTTGGAGAACTTTGCCGGGGTGATGAACTTTGTGATTTTTCCGCTGTTTTTCCTGTCCTCGGCGCTGTATCCGCTATGGAAAATGCGCGAGTCCAGCGAGTGGCTGTACTGGCTGTGTGCGTTGAACCCCTTCACCCACGCGGTGGAACTGGTGCGGTTTGCCCTGTACGAGCGCTTCAACCCGCTGGCGCTGGGGGTGTGCATCGGCTTGACGCTGGTGTTCGTGCTGCTCGCCGTACTCACCTTCAACCCCCAGCACGCCGCCCTGCGCAAATCCACCTGACCACACATTCCCCGTAGGAGCTGTCGAGTGCAACGAGGCTGCGATCTTTGCTTTTAAAGATCAAAAGATCGCAGCCTCGTTGCACTCGACAGCTCCGACGGGGGATTGTGTTGAGCACAGGCACAAAATTACTACTTTAGTACTGGTTTACCTGTCTATCGTCGCATTCCAATCGCACCGCACCTGGCATGTAATGGGCTCATAACTATAAGGATTGAGCCCACATGCCGCGTGCCCGACGTCGTCTGCTACGCCCCACCCTCGCCGCGCTGTCCCTTGGCCTGTTGCTGAGCACCGCGCACGCCGAAACCCCGTTGTTTTCCGCTGACGGCTACCGCATCAGCCTGTACCGCAGCCCGACGCCCAATCAGCTTCAGGGCGCGACCATCGTCGACACCCCGGCCCTGCAAACCCTGCTCAGCCAGACACCGCGCCCGGTGCTGATCGACGTCTACCGCCGCCAATGGCTGCAAGGGCGTTTCATCGAAGACCAGCCCCACGAGAACCTGCCCGGCAGCCACTGGCTGGCCAATACCGGTGACGGTGATCTGACGCCCGACTGGCAGGCCTACTTTGCGCGTAATCTGGAGGCCTTCACCGATGGCGATCACCAGCAACCGCTGGTCTTCTACTGCCGCTCCGATTGCTGGTCGAGCTGGAACGCGGTAAAACGCGCCACGGCCATGGGCTATAAGTCTGTGTATTGGTATCGCGATGGCCTGGATGCCTGGCAAGCGGCGAACCTGCCCGTCGCGCCCGCCCAGCCCGAGCCCTTTCCCTGACTGAAACCCTGCGTGTGGTTGCCCCACCCAAAAACACAATAATGAGGTGAAAGGCTATGTACAAAATTCTGATTGCCGACGATCACCCGCTGTTTCGCGAAGCCATTCATAACGTCATCAGCGACGGTTTCCCTGGCAGCGAAGTAATGGAAACTGCCGACCTGGACAGCGCTTTGCTGCTGACCCAGGACCACGACGACCTGGACTTGATCCTGCTCGACCTGAACATGCCCGGCATGCACGGCCTCAATGGCCTGATCAACCTGCGCAACGAAGCGCCGACCATCCCGGTGGTGATCGTCTCCGCCGAGCAGGACAAACAAATCGTGCTGCAAGCCATCACCTATGGCGCGGTGGGGTTCATCACCAAATCCTCGCCACGCCTGCAAATGACCGAGGCGATCCAGCAGATTCTCAATGGCAATGTGTACCTGCCGCCGGACATCATCCGCACGCAAAAAACCGGCACCCATCGACGAATGAATGACAACCCGAGCTTCCCGCCGGAACTGCTCCAGGCCCTGACCCGCAAGCAGTTGCTGGTGCTTGAACGCATGACCAAGGGCGAATCGAACAAACAGATCGCCTACACCCTGGAAATCGCCGAAACCACGGTCAAGGCCCACGTCTCGGCGATCCTGCGCAAACTCAACGTGCACAACCGGGTGCAAGCGATCTTGAGTGCCGGGGATATTGATTTCGGGTCTTACCTGCGGCGCTGAGACCGAGTCGCCCCATTCGCGAGCAAGCCCGATCCCAGCTTGGAATGCGTTCCAACTGTGGGAGCGGGCTTGCTCGCGAAGAGGCCAGCACAAACACCTAAAGTCTCAAGGCCTGCCGAGCAGGTGACTCATCGCCGTCTTGAGCTTCATCGGCCGTACCGGTTTATGCATCAAGGTGTGCCCCAGCTCACGGATCTGCAGCTTGAGTTCATTGCTGTAATTGGCGGTGATCATCATCGCCGGAATAGCCGAGCCACGCCGGGCGTTGATCCGGGCCACGGCGTCAACGCCGTTCTGGTCGTCGTCCAGGTGATAGTCGGCGATCAGCAGGTCGGCCTCTTCGTGGTAGTTATCGACTTGCCGCGCCAGGTCTTGCTCCGACAGCGCCGTGACCACCCGACAGCCCCAACCTTCCAGCAACGTCCTCATCCCCGCACAAATCGCCGCGTCGTTATCCAGCACCCAGACCCGGGCACCGCGCAGGCGCTCAAGCATCGGCTCGCTCATCATCAGGCTCGGCAACGCCTTGGGCGCCGTGGCGCTGAGCGGCACTTCGACGGAAAACATCGAGCCCTTGCCCGGCCACGACCGCACATGAATCCGATGCCCAAGAATCCCGGCGATTTTCTCGACAATCGCCAGACCCAGGCCCAACCCGCGATCCTGATCCGGACGCTGCACATCGCCGCGTTTGAACTCCTGGAAAATCTCTTCCAGGCGATTTTCGGCAATGCCCATACCGCTGTCCCAGACTTCAATCGACAAGCGCTGATGATGACGCCGACAACCGAGCACGATGCGACCGCTGTAGGTGTAGCGAATCGCGTTGCTCAGCAGGTTGCGCAGTATCCGCGCCAGCAACTGGATATCGCTGCGCACCAACGCAGAACAGGCAATGAAGTGCAGCTCAAGCCCTTCGCTGCGGGCCACTTGGGTGTATTCGGCGGCGAGGTTTTCCAGCAATTCGCTGAGGGCGAACGGCGCGATGTCAGCCTTGATCACCCCGGCATCGAGTTTGGAAATGTCCACCAAGGTGCCCAACAGGTTTTCCACGTCTTCCAGGGAATTGCTGACGTTGCGCACCAGAATCGCGTTGGCCACCGGCTCCCGGCGCTCCAGCAAAGCGCTGGTAAACAACCGCGCAGCGTTGAGCGGTTGCAGCAGGTCGTGGCTGACGGCGGCGAGAAACTTGGTCTTCGACAGGTTGGCCTGTTCGGCTTCGAGCTTGGCCTCGCGCAGGCGCGACTCCACCCGCCGACGCTCGTCGATCTCGCGCAGCAGTTGATCGTTGAGGGTGGTCAGTTCCGCCGTGCGTTCGCGCACCCGCAGTTCAAGGTTTTGATAGGCCTGATGCAGCGCCTCGGCGGTGCGGCGGCGCTCGGTGATGTCGCGGATCAACACGAAAATCCCCACCACTTCCCCGGTGGCCAGGCGATTGGGCACGTAGGAACGCAGCATGTAGCGCTCCTGATTGTTGATGTTGGTTTCGGCGAACTCGAAGGTCACGCTTTCACCCGCCAAGGCCCGGGCGACATAGGCTTCCAGGCGTTGGTAATGCTGCTCGCTGTGCACCTCGCGCAGGCTCTGCCCGAGCATTACGCCCCGGGGCCAGCAGTACCATTCTTCGTAGACCTTGTTGGTGAACTCGTAGACCAGATCCGCATTCAGGTAAGCGATCAGCGCCGGCACGTGGTCAGTGATCAGGCGAATCCAGCGCTCGCTTTCACTGAGCGCTTCGGCGTGCTGGTAGCGTTCGGTGATGTCGGTAAACGTGTTGACGAAGCCACCGGTGGGCAGCGGATGGGTGCGGATTTCCAGAACCCGGCCGTCGTAGAGACGCTGTTCACATTCCTGCACCGGCCGACCGTTGCTGTCACGACTGGCCGGAGTCAGCAGGTTCAATTCGCTGTCGGCGATGACTTCGGCGAACGGACGATGGGCCGCCACCGGGGCCAAGCCGCTGAGTTCAAGAAAACGTCGGTTCCACAGTTCCAGGATGCCGTCGGCGTTAACCATCGCCACGCCTTGGGACAGGTTGTCCACGGCCCGCTGCAACAGATGGGATTTCTGCGCCACCGCTTGCTCGCGGCGTACGGTTTCGCTGAGTTTGACGTCGGTGATGTCGGTGAACAGGATCACCCGCCCGCCCTCCTGGGTCGGCCGTTCGCTGACTTGCAGCCAGCGGCCGTTTTGCAGGCGATACAACAGATTCTGATCGGCATGGCCCCGGGGCTCTTCGGTGAACAACCCGGTGGCGGTCATCAGTCGCTTGACCTCGGCCAGGTGCATGCCGGCAATGATCCGCACTCGGCTGTTGCCCCAGAACGCCTTGAAGCGGCTGTTGAACAGCACAATGCGCTGGTCTTCGTCGAACAACACGAAGGCGTCGGAAATGCTCTCGATGGCGTCGATCAAATGCTGGTGCGCGGTTTCTGCGCGCAAACGCGCGTCGCTGAGCAAGTGGTTGCCAGCCTTGAGTTCGGCCATGGCCTGGTTCAGGGCGTCGGTACGTTCGCGGACCTGCTCGGCCAGCACCACCGAATGCTGGAACGCCGCGTACGGATCGTTGCCCCGGGTGATGCCGGATTCGATGCGCTCGATCAGCGCGGCATTGATGCGCTGCAGTTTTTGATTATCGCGCTGCAGGCGGGCGATCTGTGCCTGGAGCTCAACGGTGTCCAGGGGAACGGCCTCGGGCAATGGCAACCCCGGTGAAGGTCTGGTTGATGTGCATGCCATTGAACTGTTCTCCGTAGGTGTTGAACCCCATCACCCGATGCTCACGCAAAAACGCCCCGATCGGCTCCAGGCTGTCGCGGTCTTCCAGTTCCAGGCGCCGCAGGAAGCAGTCGCAACCGATGGTCAGCAACAGGTCGCCGAGGCGTTCTTCCAGGCCTTCGAACAGCGCTTGCAGGTTCGGGAGCATGGGGCCGGGGGTCATGGCGGTGAGGACGATGCCGGTTTCCACGGCGCAGTAGAAACTCAGGCTCAGGTCCGGGTGGACTTGCTGGATGGCGCGCACGTAATACTGATCGTTGATCCGCACCGCCAACGGGTGCGCGGCGAAGATCCGGTGATCGAGTTCGGCCACCGGCACACCGATGTGCCGGGCGTACTCCTCGGCGGCGGGCTCGGCGTTGAGTTCGAAGACTCGCCGCGACGCGCTGTCGGCCCCGGTGACCACCAGTTTTTCCGCCCGGGGCAGGATGTGGTGGGTGGTGAACACTTCGAAATCGAGCCAGGTGTTGACCAGCACCACCACCGCCGCGCCGCTGTGGAATTCACCGCCGAAGTACACATGGGTGTGGGTCAGGTAATTGTCATCGCCGGCGGAACCGCCGAAATGCGGAATGTCGCCCAATGCCGCACTCAGCGCGGCGAGGACCATTTCTTCACGGCTGGACAGACCATCGAGCAGGGTCAGGGCAAAGCTGTTGCCCTTGATCGGCGCCAGGGTGTTGCTGCGGCAACCGCTCACCAGTCGCTCGACCATTTGCTGGGCGTCGATCAGGCTGAAGCGCTCCATTTCGTCGATCAGTTCGATGGCGATGGAAAAATGCCGATGGTCGAAACCCACCGCCGTCACGCAATTGCGGCCATAGCCTTGCGGGGTGATTTCCCCGGCGCTGGTGCAACCCACCAGGCGAATCCCGCCGAAACTCTGCTCCAGGGCCTGTCCCAGCGCCTGCAAGTCGTACTCGGCGGAACAGAAAAACAACACAAAACCCAGATGCGGATGCAACAACTGTCGCGCCAACTCCTGGGCTGCCTGCTGCGCGTCGGTGGCCTGGGACATCGCGCTGACCACGCCTTCACTCTGGACCTGCTGCATTGTCGCCTCCCGCAGGTGCGCCTGTATGAGGTGCGAGTGTACGAAGCTTGCGGGCCGGGACGTATGCTACTTGGGTAGCGGTCTTGGGATTCGATGGGATGAGAGTGGTGACAGATCTACAAAACACCACACAGATCACTATAGGAGCGAGGCTTGCCCGCGAAGAGGCCGTCACATTCAACATCAATGTCGACTGACACACCGCTTTCGCGGGCAAGCCTCGCTCCTACAGGGATCTGCGTGTGGGAAAATCTCGCCGCGATGCGCGCAGCCAGACTCGCCACCCAAGCCTTACCAGGTCAACACCGCCCCCACCGCAAACGTATCGGTGTCTTCGTTCTGCGCACTGGTGTCGTGGCCGTCGATGCTGAACTGGTTGTACTCGGCCACCAGCTTCAGGTTGTCATTCACGTCATGGAACAGCGCAATGCCACGGGTTTTATAGTCCGCGCCGCTGCCGACCACGCCGTTGCCGTCGTCATCGGTCTTGCCATAGGACAGCGCCAAGCGGTTCTTGCCCAGTTTGTAGGAGCCCTGCATCAGGTAACCGGTGCTGTCGACGTTACGCAACGTGGCTTCGCCGGCATTGTTGGTGAAAAACGGGTTGATGCCTTTGGCCTGGAACCCGGAACCGGTCAGCGACAAGCCGCCCATTTTCGCCTGCACGCCATAACCGACGCCTTTGGAGGTGACGGATTTAACCGTGGAATCGGTGTTGTCCGAGGTCTGGTAGCTGCCGTTGACCCAGCTGTAGATCTTCGCCCCGGCCACATCGAACTGGTAGGTGATCTCGCTCTCGGTACGCGGGTTTTCCTGATAGGCCTTGCCCAAGGCGCTGCTGTTGTTGGTGTCCACCGGGTCCATGATCCCCACCGCTACCCGCAAACCGTCCATCACCGGCGTGCGGTAGGTGATTTGCGAGGTCGGGAACGGGTATGGATAACCGCTGCCGATGTTGCCGAACGACACCCCGCCACCGTCCACCAGCCCCAGGCTGTCGCTGACCTGGCCGTAACCGGCGAGCAGTTCATCGAGCAGGATGTTGGAGCGGGCAAACAGGCCGAAATCCTTGCCGATCAGCACCTCGCCCCACTCGGGATTAGCCACCGTGCCATAGAACTGCCGCACGTCGATGGCGGTGTCGGTGCCGTTGGTCTGGCTGTCGTTGATGGTCACCCAGAACGAAGCCCGGGCGCCGAGTTTGAGGTCATCGATCTGCTTGCCCATGTTGAAGCCCAGGTAGTTGGGCAAAAAACCCATCTTGACCCGCGCCTGGCGGCGGTCGTACTGATCGCCGGCCCGGTCCACGTTGCTGTTCACATAGAACGCGTTGATGTAACCGTCGGTAGAGAACGTGGTCTGGTCCTTGTCGTACAGCATGATCTCGGCGTCAGCCCATGGGCTCAGACCAAAGGACGACAGGCCGGCGATAACGGCAGGCAAGAAACGATGCGTGAAGTTCTTATTGTTATGCATGGCGCACTCCGCAACAGGGGACGAGTTGTCGGAGGCGATTATCGAAAGCTGACCGGCGGCGTCATACGCTGCCTTGGAGGTGGTTTTGAACTGCTTTGGAGGGGCCGGTGGCGCGCGGCAACTCCGGCGTAAGACCGGGCCGTTGCAAGGCCCGGAACTTAAGGCGTACGCCTGCAAGCGGGACTGGCACCCGGAGGAACCAGTACCGGCTAGGCGCCCGCTCTAAACAGCATGTAAGCGGCGACCACGACACAGACGCTGGCGAAGCCGACCTGCAACGCGCGAGCCGGCACCAGGGCACACAACCTGCGGCCAATGACCATGCCGACGATGCTGGCGACGATAAATGCCACGCCCAGGCTGTCGATCCGGACACCGGCATGAAACGCGCCGATCACGCCGATGGCCGAAATCAAACTGATCACCATCAACGACGTCGCAACGATCCCGCGCATCTGCACGTCGGTCAGTTGCTTGAACGCCGGGACGATCAGAAAGCCACCGCCCACACCGAGCAACCCCGAAACCACACCGGTCACCGCGCCAAGTGCCGCCAGGGTCGCGGTGCATTTGGCGGTCCAGGAAAAGCGCCCGGTCTGCTGATCGAGCATGCAGTTCTTCTGGCCCCAGTTGGCGTGGCCGTGGTCGCTCGGGCCTTCGTCCTCGCGTTCGCGGCGCAACATCCGCCAGGCCACCATGACCATCAGCAAGCTGAACAGGATCATCAGGATTTTTTCCGGCAACTGATGGGCGAAGTAGATGCCCACCGGGGAAAACACCGCGCCCAGCAAGGCGATCAGCAGCGCCGCGCGATAACGCACCAGACCATGGCGCAAACCGTCGATGGCCCCCACCGCCGCAGCGCTACCCACCGCAAACAACGCGACCGGCGCCGCTTGAGTCATGGTCCAGCCGAGCCCCAGCACCAACGCCGGCACCGCCAGAATCCCGCCCCCGGCCCCGGTCAGACCGAGGAGCAGGCCCATCAGCACACCAAAAAAACTTGCCAGCAACATAGGGTTCTCTCAATCGACCTTGGACACGGCAGTCAGCCACTCGCGGCCCTTGAGCATGCCGTTCCAGTAGAACCACGGCAGCAGCGTCGCCTTGAGCCACCACGCCGAACGCCGGGGCACCGTCGGGTCGAGGGCGAAGGTCGGCAGCAACCTGCCGGCATAGCCGAATTCGGCGAGGATCACCTTGCCCTTCTCCACCGTCAGCGGGCAGGAGCCGTAACCGTCGTATTTGAGTGGCATCGCCAGTTCCTTGCGCAGCGCCAACAGGTTTTCGGCGACCACGACAATCTGCTTGCGCACGGCGGCGGCGGTTTTCGCGTTGCTGGTGGAGCAGATATCGCCCAGGCCGAAGACCTCGGGATACCGCACGTGTTGCAGCGTGTGCAGGTTCACCTCGCACCAACCAGCGGCGTCGGCCAACGGGCTGTGGCGGATGAAATCCGGGGACACCTGAGGCGGCACGACGTGCAGCAGGTCGAAGGTTTTTTCCTCGACCGTGACCGTACCGGCCGCATCCTTGACCTCGAACCACGCGGTTTTCGCCGGGCCATCGACCTTGATCAGGTTGGAGGTGAAGGCCAACCGGGCGTTGTATTTTTCGATGTACTTCATCAGCGGCGGGACGAAGGTCGGCACGCCGAACAGCGCGACGCCGGCCAGATTGAACTCGACATCAATGTTGTTCAGCACACCGCTTTTGAGCCAGTGATCACAGGACAGGTACATCGCCTTCTGCGGGGCTCCGGCGCATTTGATCGGGATCGGTGGCTGGGTGAAGATCGCCTTGCCGCCGCGCATACCCTTGACCAGTGCCCAGGTATAGGCCGCGTGCTGGTAGCTGTAGTTGGAGGTGACGCCATGCAGGCCGAGGGTTTCCTGCAAGCCTTCGATCTTCTCCCAGGCCAGGCGCAGGCCAGGGCAGACGATGAGATTTTTATAGCCGATAGTGCGGCCATCATCGAGGGTCAGGTACTGGCGGTCGGCGGCGATATCGGTGACGGCTGCCTGAACCCAAGTGGCTTGGCGCGGCATGACGCTGGACATTGGCCGTACCGTGTCTTCCACCGTGTAGGCGCCACCGCCAACCAAGGTCCAGGCCGGTTGGTAGTAGTGCCGGGCGCTGGGTTCGATGACGGTGATGTTCAACGACGGATCGCGCTTGAGGAGGCTGGCAACCAAGCCAATCCCGGCACTGCCGCCGCCTATCACCACGATGTCTGCACTGATGGTTGGGCCCCAGTGTTGATCGTTCATAGGTTTTCCTTTTTGCTGCACGCATATAGCAGGGTCATGCCCAGCTTTTTAATACCGCTCCGCAATACAGGCCAGAGAGGGTTTTCATCACTTGAATCACTTCGTGACTGGCCAGGCCATAAAAAATGTATTTGCCTTCGCGGCGGGTCGCTACCAAGCCCTCGTCGCGCAAGATGCCCAGCTGTTGGGACAGTGTGGGCTGGCGCACGCCGGTCATGGTTTCCAGCTCGCCAACGTTGCGTTCGCCTTGAGTCAATTGGCAGAGAATCAGCAAGCGATCTTCGTTGGCCAACGCCTTGAGCAGCGCGCAAGCTTTGGAGGCCGACGCCCGTAATTGGGCGACTTCACATTCGGTCAGACTGGATTGCATTTGCAGGATGCCTTCGACGTCACTTAAGCTGCAGACATTATGTGTAAACATAAAGTGTTGCAACTGGTTACTGTCTTTCCACCCTTTTCCCAGGTCCGATTCCATGTCCGCGCAGATTGAAGCCTTCCTCGACCCCGCCTCGTCGACCTACAGCTACGTCATCTACGAGCAGGATGGCGGGCAGTGCGCGATTGTCGATCCGGTGCTCGATTACGACCCGGCAGCCGGGCGAACCACCACCGTCCAGGCCGACCGCATCATTGCCTTCGTGCGCGAACACCAGTTGCAGGTGCAATGGCTGCTGGAAACCCACGCTCACGCCGATCACCTGTCCGCTGCGCCGTACTTGCGTCGGGAGCTGGGCGGCAAGATTGCGATTGGTCAGTCGATCAGCAAGGTCCAAGGCGTGTTCAAGAGCCTGTTCAATCTGGAGCCGGAATTTTGCGTTGACGGTTCGCAGTTCGATCACCTGTTCGCGCCGAACGAGTCGTTCATGATTGGCAATCTCAAGGCCAGCGCCCTGCACGTGCCCGGCCACACCCCGGCAGACATGGCGTATTTGATCGACGGCGATGTGATTCTGGTGGGCGACACGCTGTTCATGCCGGATGTCGGCACCGCGCGTTGCGATTTCCCGGGTGGCAACGCCAACCAGTTGTTCGCCTCGATCCACAAGCTACTGGCCTTCCCTGCCGGCGTGCGGCTTTACGTTTGCCACGACTATCCGCCCGAAGGTCGCGAGCCCCACTGCCAGACCACCGTGGGCGAACAACGCAAAAGCAACGTTCACGTACATGACGGGATTGATGAAGCGGCGTTCGTCGCCATGCGCACCCAGCGTGATGCCGGGTTGGGCATGCCAAACCTGTTGCTGCCAGCGATTCAGGTGAATGTGCGGGCGGGGAATATGCCGCCGGCCGAGGATAACGGCGTGACGTACCTGAAGATCCCGATTAACAAACTTTAAGATTAAAAGATCGCAGCCTTCGGCAGCGCCTACACCGATCGTGTGCAACCGCAATCCGGCGGAGGCACCCGTTCCCGTAGGAGCTGCCGAAGGCTGCGATCCTTTGACGTTGCCTTAGGCGAGAGTCAACCCGTTCGCCGGCAACGGCAACGCCGTCTTATATCGCACCTGCTTGAGCGCAAAGCTCGACCGAATGTTGGCCACCCCAGGCACTTTGGTCAGAAAATCCATCATAAAGCGCTCCAGGGACTGAATGGTCGGCACCAGCACCCGAATCAAATAGTCCGGGTCGCCGGCCATCAAATAGCACTCCATCACTTCCGGGCGATCCGAAATCGCCTCCTCAAAATGCGCCAGCGCCTCTTCCACCTGCTTCTCCAGGCTGACATGAATAAACACATTCACATGCAGCCCCAACAGGTCGGCATCCAGCAAGGTCACTTGCTCGCGAATCAGCCCTAATTCCTCCATTGCCTTGACCCGGTTGAAACACGGGGTCGGCGACAGGTTGACCGAGCGTGCGAGGTCGGCATTGGTGATGCGGGCGTTCTCTTGAAGGCTATTGAGAATGCCGATATCGGTACGGTCCAATTTGCGCATGAGACAAAACCACCTGTTATTTTTGTTTATGCAGAATTTCTATCCTCAAATGACCGCCAACGCAACGAAACACAGAGAAATATTCTCCTGCGCCGGGCCTATGATGTTTGTAGGACAAGATTTCCATCACCCATGGAATGACCGTCAGCTCACTACAAAAAATTCACAAGATCGAGCGTAGAAGCCATGAACCAAGCGTACGAACCGCTGCGCCTGCACGTTCCCGAACCCTCGGGCCGTCCCGGCTGCAAAACAGACTTTTCCTACCTGCGTCTGACCGACGCCGGCCTGGTGCGCAAACCTCCAATCGACGTAGAACCCGCCGACACCGCAGACTTGGCCAAAGGCCTGATTCGCGTGCTCGACGATCAGGGCAACGCCCTCGGTCCATGGGCTGAAGGGGTGCCGGTCGAGATCCTGCGTAAAGGCATGCGCGCCATGCTCAAGACGCGGATTTTCGACAACCGCATGGTGGTCGCCCAGCGTCAGAAAAAAATGTCGTTCTACATGCAAAGCCTCGGCGAAGAAGCCATCGGCAGTGCCCAGGCCCTGGCCTTGAACATCGACGACATGTGCTTCCCCACCTACCGCCAGCAAAGCATCCTGATGGCCCGCGAAGTGCCGCTGGTGGACCTGATCTGCCAACTGCTGTCCAACGAGCGCGATCCGCTCAAGGGCCGCCAGTTGCCGATCATGTATTCGGTGCGCGATCACGGCTTCTTCACCATTTCCGGCAACCTCGCCACCCAATTCGTACAAGGGGTGGGCTGGGGCATGGCGTCGGCGATCAAGGGCGACACCAAAATCGCCTCGGCCTGGATCGGTGACGGCGCCACCGCTGAATCGGACTTCCATACCGCCCTCACCTTCGCCCACGTTTACCGGGCGCCGGTGATCCTCAACGTGGTCAACAACCAATGGGCGATTTCGACCTTCCAGGCAATTGCCGGTGGTGAAGCCACCACGTTTGCCGGTCGTGGCGTTGGTTGCGGCATCGCCTCGCTGCGGGTCGATGGCAACGATTTCATCGCGGTCTACGCCGCCTCTGCCTGGGCCGCCGAACGGGCGCGCCGCAACCTCGGCCCGACCATGCTCGAATGGGTCACCTACCGAGCCGGCCCGCACTCGACCTCCGATGATCCGTCCAAATACCGTCCGGCCGACGACTGGAGCCACTTCCCGCTGGGCGACCCGATTGCGCGCCTCAAGCAGCACCTGGTGAAAATCGGCCAGTGGTCCGAAGAGGAACACACCGCCGTCAGCGCCGAACTGGAAGCCGAAGTGATCGCCGCGCAAAAAGAAGCCGAACAGTACGGCACCCTCGCCGGCGGCCAGATTCCAAGCGCCGCGACCATGTTCGAAGACGTCTACAAAGAGATGCCGGAGCACTTGAAGCGCCAGCGTCAAGAGTTGGGGATCTGACATGAACGATCACAACACCAGCATTGAATTGGAAACCGCCATGACCACGACCACCATGACCATGATCCAGGCCCTGCGCTCGGCCATGGATGTGATGCTTGAGCGTGACGACAACGTCGTGGTGTTCGGCCAGGACGTGGGTTACTTCGGCGGTGTATTCCGCTGCACCGAAGGCTTGCAGAGCAAGTACGGCACCTCCCGCGTATTCGACGCGCCGATCTCCGAAAGCGGGATCGTTGGCGTCGCCGTGGGCATGGGCGCTTACGGTTTGCGGCCAGTGGCCGAGATTCAGTTCGCCGACTATGTATACCCGGCGTCCGACCAGATCATTTCCGAAGCGGCGCGCCTGCGTTATCGCTCGGCCGGCGAGTTCACCGCGCCGATGACCCTGCGCATGCCTTGCGGCGGCGGCATCTACGGCGGCCAGACCCACAGCCAAAGTATTGAGGCGATGTTCACCCAGGTCTGCGGCTTGCGCACGGTCATGCCGTCCAACCCGTACGACGCCAAAGGCTTGCTGATCGCCTCCATCGAAAACGATGACCCGGTGATCTTCCTGGAGCCGAAACGCCTGTACAACGGCCCGTTCGACGGCCACCACGACCGCCCGGTAACCCCGTGGTCGAAACACCCGGCCGCGCAAGTGCCGGACGGTTACTACACCGTGCCACTGGACGTCGCCGCCATCACCCGTCCGGGCAAGGACGTGACCATCCTGACCTACGGCACCACGGTTTACGTGTCGCAAGTCGCCGCTGAAGAAAGCGGTGTCGATGCGGAAGTCATCGACCTGCGCAGCCTGTGGCCGCTGGACCTGGAAACCATCGTCAAATCGGTTAAGAAAACCGGCCGCTGCGTGATCGTTCACGAAGCCACCCGCACCTGCGGTTTTGGTGCCGAACTGGCCGCGCTGGTGCAAGAGCACTGCTTCCACTACCTGGAAGCGCCGATCGAACGCGTCACCGGTTGGGACACCCCCTACCCGCACGCGCAAGAGTGGGCGTATTTCCCTGGCCCGACCCGTGTGGGCGCGGCTTTGAAACGGGTCATGGAGGTCTGAATGGGCACGCACGTTATTAAGATGCCGGACATTGGCGAAGGCATTGCAGAAGTTGAACTGTCGGTTTGGCACGTGAAAGTCGGCGACATGGTCGTCGAGGATCAGGTGCTGGCCGATGTGATGACCGACAAGGCGATGGTCGATATCCCTTCGCCGGTGCATGGCAAAGTCATTTCTCTGGGCGGTGTGCCGGGGGAAGTGATGGCGGTTGGCAGCATCCTGATCAGCATTGAAGTCGAAGGCGCGGGTAACTTTAAAGAGTCCACGCAGCCTGCGGCGGTTGTTGCTAAAGAAGCGCCGGTTGCAGCGCCTTCTAAAGTTGAAGCCGTGGTTGAAAGCAAACCGGTCGCGTCTCCTCGTCCAGCCGCCGTTTGCCAAGGCCCGATGGTGGCTCGCGAGGCCGATGAGCGTCCGCTGGCCTCCCCGGCCGTGCGCAAACATGCGCTGGACCTCGGCATCCAGTTGCGTCTGGTCCGCGGCACCGGCCCGGCCGGCCGCGTACTGCACGAAGACCTCGATGCGTATCTGGCCGAAGGTCAGTCAAATGCCTGCGCACCGGTTGCCGCTTACGCCCAGCGTAACGACGAAGCGCAAATCCCGGTGATCGGCATGCGCCGCAAGATCGCCCAGCGCATGCAGGACGCCACCCAGCGCGCCGCCCACTTCAGTTATGTGGAGGAAATCGACGTCACTGCCGTGGAAGAATTGCGCGCGCACTTGAACGAAAAACACGGCGCGACGCGCGGCAAGCTGACGTTGCTGCCGTTCCTGGTTCGTGCCCTGGTCGTGGCCCTGCGTGACTTCCCGCAGATCAATGCCCGTTACGACGACGAAGCCCAGGTCATCACCCGCCTCGGCGCGGTGCATGTCGGCGTCGCCACCCAGAGCGATATCGGTTTGATGGTGCCGGTGGTGCGTCACGCCGAGGCCCGCAGCCTGTGGGACAGCGCCCAGGAAATCTCGCGCTTGGCCACCGCCGCGCGTAATGGCAAGGCCAGCCGCGATGAACTGTCCGGCTCGACCATCACCCTGACCAGCCTCGGCGCGTTGGGCGGCATCGTCAGCACCCCGGTGCTGAACCTGCCGGAAGTGGCGATTGTCGGCGTGAACAAAATCGTCGAACGGCCGATGGTGGTCAAAGGCCAGATCGTGATTCGCAAGATGATGAACCTCTCCAGCTCCTTCGATCACCGGGTGGTCGATGGCATGGACGCGGCGCAATTCATCCAGGCCATCCGTGGCTTGCTCGAACAACCCGCCACCCTGTTTGTGGAGTGACCGATGCAAACTTTGAACACCACGCTGCTGATCATCGGTGGCGGCCCTGGCGGTTATGTCACGGCGATTCGTGCCGGTCAGTTGGGCATTTCGACCATTCTGGTGGAAGGCGAATCGTTGGGCGGCACCTGCCTGAACATTGGCTGCATTCCGTCGAAGGCGCTGATTCATGTCGCCGAGCAGTTTCACCAGACGCAACACCACAGCCAGCATTCGGCCCTGGGCATCAGCGTTTCGGCGCCGACCCTCGACATCACCAAGAGTGTCGAGTGGAAGGACGGCATCGTTGATCGCCTGACCACGGGCGTCTCGGCGCTGCTGAAAAAGCACAAGGTCCAAGTCGTACAAGGCTGGGCCAAAGTGATCGACGGTAAAACCGTGGAAGTCGGCGACACGCGGATTCACTGCGAACACCTGGTGCTGGCCACTGGCTCGAAAAGCGTGAACCTGCCGATGCTGCCGATTGGCGGGCCGATCATTTCGTCCACCGAAGCCCTGGCGCCTAAATCCGTGCCGAAACGGCTGATCGTGGTCGGCGGCGGTTACATCGGTCTGGAGTTGGGGATTGCCTATCGCAAGCTCGGTGCCGAGGTCAGTGTGGTCGAGGCGCAGGATCGGATTCTGCCGGCCTACGACGCTGAACTGACCCAACCGGTGCACGAAGCGCTCAAGCAACTGGGTGTAAAGCTTTACTTGAAGCACAGCGTTCAAGGCTTTGATTTTAATAACAACACCTTGCAAGTTCTTGATCCGAATGGTGACGTTCTGAACCTTGAAACCGATCAGGTGCTGGTGGCGGTCGGTCGCAAGCCGAACACCCAGGGTTGGAATCTTGAAGGGCTGAATCTGGCGATGAACGGTTCGGCGATCAAAATCGATAACCGCTGCCAGACCAGCATGCGCAACGTCTACGCCATCGGCGACCTGAGCGGCGAACCGATGCTCGCGCACCGGGCCATGGCCCAGGGCGAAATGGTCGCCGAGCTGATCAGCGGCAAAACCCGCGAGTTCAACCCGACCGCCATCGCGGCCGTGTGCTTCACCGACCCGGAATTGGTGGTGGTCGGCAAGACTCCGGACGAAGCCAAGGCTGCGGGCCTGGACTGCATCGTGTCGAGCTTCCCGTTCGCCGCCAATGGCCGGGCGATGACCCTGGAGTCGAAAACCGGCTTCGTGCGGGTGGTCGCTCGTCGGGATAATCATTTGATTGTGGGTTGGCAAGCGGTGGGGGTCGGGGTCTCGGAATTGTCGACGGCGTTCGGCCAGAGCCTGGAAATGGGCGCACGGCTGGAAGACATCGCCGGCACGATCCACGCGCATCCGACGCTGGGCGAAGCGGTGCAGGAAGCGGCGTTGCGTGCGTTGGGGCATGCGCTGCACCTGTAAAGATCAAAAGATCGCAGCCTTCGGCAGCTCCTACAGGGGATCGCCGGACCTGTAGGAGCTGCCGAAGGCTGCGATCTTTTAGCTTTTTTACACTGCGAAATAGCCTTGGAATGAAGTATTGTTGTCCCCATCCAAAAAACGTCAGAAGCCTTGAACCGTTTCGGCGGTTGTTAAGTGATAGAGGGTGTCATGGGTAACGAAAGCATCAATTGGGACAAGCTGGGTTTTGACTACATCAAGACCGACAAACGCTATCTGTCGTACTGGCGCAATGGCGAGTGGGACGCAGGCACCCTGACCGAAGACAACGTGCTGCACATCAGCGAAGGCTCAACTGCCCTTCACTATGGCCAGCAGTGCTTCGAAGGCATGAAGGCCTATCGTTGCAAGGACGGCTCGATCAACCTGTTCCGCCCGGACCAGAACGCCCTGCGCATGCAACGCAGTTGCGCACGCCTGCTGATGCCGTTCGTGGAAACCGAGCAGTTCATCGAAGCCTGCAAAGCCGTGGTTCGCGCCAACGAACGTTTCATCCCGCCTTACGGCACCGGCGGCGCGCTGTACCTGCGCCCGTTCGTGATCGGCGTGGGTGACAACATCGGCGTGCGTACCGCGCCGGAGTTCATCTTCTCGATCTTCGCAATTCCGGTCGGCGCTTACTTCAAGGGTGGCCTGACCCCGCACAACTTCCTGATCTCCAGCTTCGACCGTGCAGCCCCACAAGGCACCGGTGCGGCCAAGGTCGGTGGCAACTACGCTGCCAGCCTGATGCCAGGTTCCCAGGCCAAGAAGGCGCATTTCGCCGACTGCATCTACCTGGACCCGATGACCCACTCGAAAATCGAAGAAGTTGGTTCGGCCAACTTCTTCGGCATCACCCACGACAACAAATTCGTCACGCCGAAGTCCCCTTCGGTGCTGCCGGGCATTACCCGTCTGTCGTTGATCGAGCTGGCACAATCGCGTTTGGGCCTGGAGGTGGTCGAAGGCGACGTGTTCATCGACAAGCTGTCGGACTTCAAGGAAGCCGGCGCTTGCGGCACCGCTGCCGTGATCACCCCGATCGGCGGCATCAGCTACAACGACCACCTGCACGTGTTCCACAGCGAAACCGAAGTCGGCCCGGTCACCCAGAAGCTCTATAAAGAGCTGACCGGTGTACAGACCGGCGACATCGAAGCGCCAGCGGGCTGGATCGTTAAGGTTTGATCTGACGCTCCTGCTGCATAGAAGCCCTCCATCGAGTGATTGATGGGGGGCTTTTTGTTGAGAGACACAAGATCAAAAGATCGCAGCCTTCGGCAGCTCCTACGGGGTGTACGCCAATCCGTGTAGGAGCTGCCGAAGGCTGCGATCTTTTAATCTTCACCTTTTCAAGGCAACTCGCTTCCCCGCCCTCCCCGCAATCCCGCTGGCCTGCCCATCCTGTTGCTTGCCGGTGCGCGCCTGGGTGATCAACCCCGGAATCAACGCGCCCTCGGGCAGGTTTTTCCAGAACCGCGCCGGCAAATGCCCCTGCATCACTTTCGGGTTCAACCGCGCCGGGTTGAAGATATGGCTGTAGTAGGTCAGCCACATATCGCCGTGGGGGTCGTCGACGTTCTGCGCCAGCCGTTGCCATTCAACCGGGCATTGGCGCTCGTGGATCAACCGTTGGCCGTCGTAGTAGACGCCATCGCGAGGCGTAGCGATCAACCAGCGGTGGCGGCCCATGCGAGCGACGAAATGCTCGCTGGCACTGTGCAGGATGTCGTGGGCCGGTTCATGCCAAGCAACATATTGCGGGCCTTCGGTAGCTTGAGGTCGCTCAACGAAACGCACAAACGCATGCAAGTGATGGGCTTCACGCTGAACCTGTTTGATGCGCCGCTGCAATTCACTGCCGAGCTGGTCGCCCGCCAGCATCGCCGTACGATCGCCATGACTGACCCGCCACAACACCTCATAAAGCAGACTCCAGCGCTGATCGCCGCGATAACGTGCGGCGTTCTCAAGAATGCCCAGCAACGCCAAGGGAATGCGCGCCTGAAACGGGCCGTTACCGTCGGGTGGCGAGTCGTCGCTGGCGAACAGGTCCGCGACACCCTCCGAGACCCAGCTCACCAGGCTCGGATCGACTTCATGGCTGAGCAACCAGCGAGCCTGCTGGCGCCAGGTGTCGAACAGGTCGTCGCAATCGAGATTGATCATCCCCACAACCCCATTTGCTGCGGCTGCGGCCGGTCACGCAGTTGCTGGTAGAGCAAGTGGCTGGTGACTTCAGCTTGCTGCGGATGGTAATCGCTGGTGATGAAGAACGGCTTGGCCTTGGCCAGCACGCAACGCATGCGCGCCAGGTCTTCATAGCGAATGCGCCGTTGCTGGCGCAGTTCCACCAACCGCTCGGTGGTGCGCAGGCCGATCCCGGGAATGCGCGCGATCAACGACGCCTCGGCGCGGTTGAGGTCCAGTGGAAACACCTCGCGATTTTCCAGTGCCCAGGCCAGTTTCGGGTCGATGTCCAGTGCCAGGTGCCCCGGTCCCTTGAACAGCTCCCCAGCCGTAAACCCATAGCTGCGTAGCAGAAAATCCGCCTGGTACAAACGGTGTTCGCGCATCAACGGTGGCGCGGCCAGCGGTACGCTTTTCGGGCTGTTGGGGATCGGGCTGAACGCCGAGTAATAGACCCGCCGCAGGCGATAGTTGCCATACAGGGCCTGGGCGCTATGGAGGATGGTGCTGTCGTCGGTGTCGTCGGCGCCGACGATCATCTGCGTGCTTTGCCCGGCCGGGGCGAACTTCGGCGCCCGTGGCTCATTGAGCACCGTCTGCTCGCCGGTGTAGATCGTCTGCATCGCTTGCTTGATCGAGCCCAGTTGCTTTTCCGGGGCCAGGGTTTGCAGGCTGGCGTCGGTCGGCAGTTCGATGTTGACGCTCAACCGGTCAGCATAGCGCCCGGCTTGCGCGATCAGCGCCGGGTCGGCTTCGGGAATGGTCTTGAGGTGGATGTAGCCACGGAATTCATGCTCTTCCCGGAGCAATTTGGCCACGCGGATCAGTTGCTCCATGGTGTAGTCCGCCGAACGAATGATCCCGGAGCTGAGAAACAACCCGCTGACGCAATTGCGCCGGTAGAAATCCAGGGTCAGCGTCACCACTTCTTCCGGAGTGAACCGCGCCCGGGGTACATCGCTGGAACGCCGATTGACGCAATACTGGCAATCGTAGAGACAGAAGTTGGTCAGCAGGATTTTCAACAACGAGACACAACGTCCGTCCGGCGTGTAGCTGTGGCAGATGCCCATGCCATCGGTGGAACCCAGGCCGCTCTTGCCTTCCGAGCTGCGCTTGGGCGCGCCACTGCTGGCGCAGGACGCGTCGTACTTGGCGGCGTCGGCGAGAATGCTGAGCTTGTCGATGAGTTCCATGGGGCACGCCTTATACTGTTCGGATATACAGTATCGCGCCAACCCCGACAGCACAAGGCATCGGCGCTCCTTTCATCGGGCGGGAAGATGAAGGCGTTCAATGTCGCTACACGCCGGCACTACTGATCAGGTGATGGATTCGTTACTATGGCGGCCATACGAAACCCGCACGCTTTACCCCTTTGGAGCCCCGCATGCCCAGTCAAAAGGACATCGCAGCCAATAGCGCCGCACCGGTGATTCCTGATCAGCGCCGCGAGTTGATTTTGCGGCAACTGCGCAAGCATCAGGTGCTGAGTGTCCACCAGTTAATGGAGATGTTCGACTGCTCGCACATGACCGTGCGGCGCGATATCGCGTTGCTTGAACAGGAAGGACGCGCGTATTCGGTGACCGGTGGGGTACGCATTGCCAGCCAGCTTCACAGCGAGCCCAGCCATCAGTTCAAAGCCGTGGTCGAGTTGCCGCAAAAGCAAGCCATGGCCAAGCTCGCAGCGCGGTTGCTGCATGCCGATATGACGATTTATCTGGACGCCGGCACCAGCACCCTGGAGATCGTGCCTTACATAAAAGCACTGTCTGGCATGACCGTGGTGACCAACGATTTCGGCGTGGTGCAAGCCCTGCTGGATGCGCCGCAGGTGACGGTAATTCACACCGGTGGCCAACTCGATCACTCCAACCATTCCTGCGTCGGCGGACTGGCCGTTGCCACCTTGCGTCAAGTGGTCACGGACATCGCCTTTATCTCCACCAGTTCCTGGGATCTGCGGCGCGGCATTACCACCCCGTCGGCCCTGAAGGTGGAGGTCAAGCAGGTGGCGATGCAGTCAGCGTCGCAGGTGGTATTGATTGCCAGCAGTTCCAAGTACGGCACTTTCAGCATGTACAAGATCGCCGGACTTGAGCAGTTCGATTTCATCATCAGCGACGATGAACTGGCATCGGCCGCAGCCGATGGGATTCGTAAGCAAGGCGTCGAATTGCTGTTGCCAGCGGATCAGAAACCGGCCTGAAAAAAAGAGCTCCGGCACTGACCGGAGCTTTCTTGCTGCTCAATACGGCCAGGCTCAGCGCGCCTTCCAGTCCCGCAACCATTGCAACCCCACCGAGGTATCACCCTTGGGGCGATACTCGCAGCCCACCCAGCCGTCATACCCCAACTGATCCATCAGTTCGAACAGGTAGGGATAGTTGACCTCCCCCAGATCGGGCTCATGGCGATCCGGCACTCCGGCAATCTGAATGTGGCCGATACCGTCAAAGTCGCGACGAAGCTTGGTGGCCAAATCCCCTTCGACGATTTGGCAGTGATAACAGTCGAACTGCACTTTCAAGTTACTGGCGCCGACTTCCTTGCAGATCGCCTGCGCCTGATCCTGACGATTGAGGAAAAAACCCGGCATGTCCCGCGTATTGATCGGTTCCAGCAACACCGTGACGCCCGACTGACGGGCCTGGGCCGTCGCGTAGGCGAGGTTTTCCAGGTAGACGGCGTGGTGGCGTGGGCGGTCGCTTTCCGACGGCAGCAAGCCCGCCATCACATGGATACGCGTGTTACCGAGTACGGCAGCGTATTCCAGTGCGCGGTCGAAGCCCGAGCGAAATTCAGCCTCGCGGCCCGGCAAGGTCACGATGCCCCTTTCCCCTGCCGCCCAGTCACCGGGCGGCGCATTGAACAGGGCCTGGACCAGGCCGTTGTCGCTCAGCCGCTGCTTGAGTTCCTGGGCGCTGTAGTCGTAAGGAAACAGGTACTCCACCGCTTCGAAACCGTCGGCAGCCGCTGCCGCGAAACGATCCAGAAACCCGTGCTCCGGGTAGAGCATGCTGAGATTGGCAGCAAAACGAGGCATGTTAACTCCTTGGAAAATGGGTCAGACAAAAGGCCAGATCAACAGCGTGATGCAGAACCCGAGCGTGCCGAGCAAGGTCGTGATCACGGTCCAGGTGCGCAAACCATCCGCCACGTTCAGCCCGGCCAGTTTGGTGAAAATCCAGTAACCGGCATCGTTAATGTGCGACATGGCCAACCCGCCACCGCCCATGGCCAGACACAGCAGCGCCATGTGGTTGGGGGTCAGGTTAAGGGTGGCGATCAGCGGGCTGATGATACCCGCTGTGGTAACCAGTGCCACGGTGGTAGAACCCTGCACCGCACGCAACAACATGGTCAGCAGAAAGCCCAGCGCCAGCACCGGCAGCCCGGTGGTGCGCAGCAGGTCAGAGACCACCGCACCGATCCCGGTGTCCACCAGCACTTTGCCAAATACACCGCCGGCACCGGCAATCAGGATCACCATCGCCACACCGGGCAACGCCGAACCGATGACGTCGGACACTTGACTGCGACTCCAGCCTCGACGGGAACCGAGCAACCAGGCGCAGAGCAATGTGTCGAGCAACAGCGCCACCAGCGGCGCACCGAGTACAGTCATCACCCCACGCAGAATCGATTCCGGCGGCAGCAGCGAGTTGGCCAGGGTACCCAGGAGAATCAGCACGATCGGCAGCAGAATCAGGGCTGAAATCAGCGCGAAACCGGGCGGCGGTGCTGGCGGCAGCTTGGCAACCAGGCTGCTGGTGGACTCCTCCAGCCCCATATGAGCCACCGCCGCAGCGGCTTGTTCGGTGTTGCCGGCGTTACCGTTGGTCCACGCCGCCAGGTCTTCGTTGGTCACATGCGGGCCGTAGACTTCCGCGCGGATGTCGTCGGTCATCGGGTAAAAGCGACGGGTCATGCGCCCCGCCACGCGGTAGCCGACATAGCACAGGAACGCCGTCATCGGCAGGCCGGACATCAGCACGCGACCCAGGTCAGCCCCCAATTGGCTGGCAGCGGCCACGGCACCCGGATGAGGTGGCAGGAAGGCATGCACGGTGAGCAGCGCCGCACACATCGGCAAGGCAAACATCAACAGCGGCTTGCGTGCTCGACGAGCCACACCGTAGGCCAGTGGCATGAGAATGATCACCCCGACCTCGAAGAACACGGGCACGCCGATGATGAAACCGGCCACTGTCAACGCCAACGGCGTGCGGCGGTTACCGAAGCGTTCGATCAAGGTTTTCGCCAGCGCCTCCGCACCACCGGAGAGTTCGATGATCCGCCCGATCATCGCGCCCAGGGCAATGATGATCGCGATGTGACCGAGGGTCTTGCCCATGCCGCCTTCAATGGTCGCCACCAGATCCGCCGGTTTCACCCCGGCCACCAATGCCACCAGGATGCTCACCAGCATCAAGGCCACGAACGGCTGAAACTTGTACTTGAGCACCAGGAACAGCAGGAGTGCGATCCCGACCCCAGCGGTGATCATCAGAATGAGCGGGCTCATACCAGGAGCCCTCCACGCGGAGTGACGCAGAGTCGGTTGCCACTGAAAACATACGGAGTGCGGTCAGGGTACGTCATGCGGGTAAGTCCTATTGTTATTGTTTTTCAGGCAAGCCGATTCCCACGGGAGTCGCACGGCGTCTCCCGGGTATAGCCTGCGTTAGCGGTGAATCGGGTAAATCCGGCGCCCTACCAATGGACGCCGAACGCCTCGCGCAACTCGTCCAGCGCGTCCTTGCCCAAGGGCTCGGGACGCGGGTTGCTCATCAGCCAGAGGCGCGCCGTTTCTTCAAGTTCTTCCAGGGCATAGCTGGCCTTGGACACCGAGCTTTCCCAGACCACCGGCCCGAGACGTTCAAGCATCACGCCGCGCACGCTGTTGGCCAGTTGCGCCACTTGCTCGGCGACCTTTGGCGAGCCCGGTCGCTGATAGCCAATCAGCGGAATGTGCCCGACCTTCATCACCTGATACGGCGTCAGCGGCGGCAGGATGTCATTCGGTTGCCAGACCCCGGCCAGGGTCAGCGCGACCAGATGCGTGGAATGGGTATGCACCACGCCACCAACCCCGGGGTTGCGATCGTAGACCTGGCGATGCAGGGCCAGGGTCTTCGACGGCTTGTCCCCGGAGACCCACTCCCCCGCCAGATTGACCTTGGCGATGGCCGTCGGGTCGAGGCGACCGAGGCAGACATCGGTGGGCGTGATCAGCCAGCCATCGTCGAGACGGGCGCTGATGTTGCCCGCGCTGCCCACGGTGTAGCCGCGCTGATAGAGGCTGTGGCCGACGTCGCAAATCTCTTCGCGCAGGGCGTTTTCATTAATCATTTAGCACCTCCGGCCAATTGCTTGAGGGCCTTATCGAAGAATTCCCGACAACCGAAATTGCCCGACTTAAGGGCCAGGGCCAAAGGCTCGGATGTACTGCTCACCGTGGCCGGCACGCCCGGATCGATCTGCGCGCCGATCTGCAGCAGTTGCACGCCCAATGCCTGAACCACGGCGCCCGAGGTTTCCCCGCCCGCGATAACGAAGCGGCGCACACCGCTTTGCAGCAGCCCATAGGCAATCTCGCCGAAGGCACGCTCCACCAGACTGCCGGCGTGCTCGACACCCAGTTGCTGTTGCACAGCCTTCACCTCATCCGGCGAACTGGTGGCGTAGATCAGTACGGTCTGCTCATTGTCCCGGGCGAAGGCCAAGGCTTGCGCGACCACCGGCTCGCCGGCCGCCAGCGCGAAAGGATCGATCCGCAAGGCTGGCCGACCGGATTCAAGCCAGGCTGCGACCTGCCCGTTGGTGGCCACCGAGGCGCTGCCGGCCAGGACCACTTCATCACCAAACACCGCAGGCAATACAGCGGCATCCAGGTCCCGCAGCTTGCCGGCCCGACGAAAGTTTTCCGGCAGCCCCAACGCCAGGCCCGAACCACCGGTCAGCAAAGGCAGATCGGCGCAGGCAGTGCCGAGGGTGTAGAGATCCTGATCGGACAACGCATCGGCGATGGCCATGCCGATGCCTTGGGCCCGCAGTTCAGCAATCTTTTCCCGTACAAGCTCAGCGCCCTGGGCGATGCTGTCGTAGCGCAACAACCCGACCTTCAGCGTGGTTTGCGATTGCAGCACCCGCACCAGATTGGCATCGGTCATCGGCGTCAGCGGGTGATGCTGCATGCCCGACTCATTGAGCAGTTGGTCCTGCACAAACAAGTGACCACGAAAAATCGTCCGGCCGTTTTCCGGGAATGCCGGACAGGCCAGCGTGAAATCACTGCCCAGCGCCTTGAGCAACGCCTCGCTGACCTGGCCGATGTTGCCGGCCGCGGTCGAGTCGAAGGTGGAGCAATATTTGAAGAAAATCTGCTCACAACCTTGCGCCCGCAACCAGTTCAGCGCCGCCAGGGATTCTGCGACCGCATCCGTGGTCGGGGTGGTACGGGATTTCAGCGCAATAACGATTGCATCGGCATCGAGCCCCGCGGCCACTTCACTGCTGGGGATACCAATGCTCTGCACGGTGCGCATACCACCGCGCACCAACATATTGGCCAGGTCCGTGGCACCGGTGAAGTCATCGGCGATGCAACCCAGCAAGGGGCGTGCAATGGAAAGCGTCATGGAGCGGTCCTCAAACAGATTCAGGCTTGGCGGTCGGCAGCGTTATGCCTGGGAAAATCTTGATCACCGCCGAGTCGTCCTCGCGCCCGAAGCCGGCGCTGGAGGCCTGCATGAACATCTGGTGTGCGGTGGCCGACAAGGGCAGCGGGAATTTGCTGGCGCGGGCGGTATCCAGCACCAGCCCCAGGTCCTTGACGAAAATATCGACGGCGGACAATGGCGTGTAATCGGCCTTGAGAATGTGCGGCACGCGGTTCTCGAACATCCACGAATTACCCGCGCTGTGGGTGATCACTTCATACAGGGCATCGGCATCAACCCCTTCACGCAACCCCAACGCCATGGCTTCGGCAGACGCGGCAATGTGCACGCCGGCGAGCAACTGGTTAATGATTTTGACCTTGGAGCCCAAGCCATGAACGTCGCCCAGGCGATACACCTTGCCCGCCATGCCCGCCAGCACCGCGTCGGCTTTGGCGTAGGCCGGTGCCGGGCCGGACGTCATCATGGTCATCTCACCGGCCGCTGCTTTGGCGGCGCCACCGGAGATGGGCGCGTCCAGGTACAGCAAGCCTTTTTCGGCCAGGCGTTGCCCCAGGTCCACGGCGTAAGTCGGCGCTACGGTGGCACAGCCAATCACCAGGCTTTCAGGACGTAACGCAGCCGCCGCACCGCCTTCACCGAACAATACGGTTTCAGTCTGTTCGGCATTGACCACCACCGTGATGATCACGTCGCACTCACCCGCCATGTGCGCCGGTGAAGTGCAAGCGACGCCGCCCTCGCTGGCGAACTGCCGGGTGACGGCTTCATGCACGTCACAGGCATGCACATTGAAGCCGCTGCGCAACAACGAGCGGGCAATACCCAGGCCCATCGCGCCAAGACCGATAACGCCGACATTCTTGTTATTCATGGGGTACTCCGGAGAAAAGCAGCGGCTGTGTCCACGCCAGGCAGGCATAGGCCACTGTCCACGTTAGAGAGAGGGGGATGCGAGATACCGGGCCCTTGAGCGGGACGCGGTAAATAGGGGGATGTCTTGTCGAGCATCGTCGCCATCCTGTTTTGTTTTGTTTTCAGGTTGCCATACGGGTTGGGCAGATAATCCACCAATGAACAGATTATGTGAAGTCCTTTTTCATAAATAACATTTTTTAACATCACGTCGAGCGCATCGGGCCTCCAGGATGAAAGCGGCGCCCAAATCAATTCGCCGCTAGACTTGCCGCCTGCAACCGCGATCAATAGGTTCAAAAAACCATGAGCAAACTCTGGCGCAAGTATCTGACCTTGCTCGACACCGACTTCACCACCCAGGTGTTCGACAACATCAAAAACCTGCTGGTGTGTGCGCTGCTGTTGGCGGCGGGAACCAATGCGCTGCACAGCGGCCACCACCTTTACATGGGGCTGCTCGCTTCGGATTTTGCGGGATGGGTGCTGATCGGGGTGTCAGCGGTGCTGATGCTGCTCAATGTCAGCGATGGCCTGCGGCGTTTGTCACGGCTGCGGTATCACACGGCGTTCCAGGTAGTTTTGTTTCTGGTTTATCTGGTGCTGGCCATCCGGGTGGTGGAAATCGTCTGGGATTTCAGGGCGTAGGGGCTGGCGCATCGGGCGATGACCAGCGCAACACATCCTCGGCAATCCGGGCAAACAACCAATCCACGAATGCGCTGTCATCTGCGCGGCCACACCGTAGTAGTAACGCGGCAACGGCATGCGCAATTTGGGCAACGGGCAAACCTCGGCCAGCCATTAGCCTGCGATCGCCGGGCGTCGGGACTTTGCGGGCGCGGGAGGTGCGATCGTCAGCGGAACGGGCAGTTCAACGGCGAATCGGCTGCCCAGTTCCTTGCGCCCCAGCGCCGTCAACGCCAGCGCCCGACTGTCCAGGTCCTGGGTCAGCCATTTGCGTTTGATCGCCACCTGCAACAACGCCGCCCCCAGCGAACCGCCAAGGTGCGGCCGGCGCATGCTCCAGTCCAGGCAAGGGCAGGCAAAGCTGCGGCGCAATGTGCTCAAATCCTTGACCTCGATGCCCAACCCTTCAAAAAACGCCTCGCCGCTGTCACTCAGTTGATAAACCTGCTCATCGGTTTCCAGCAACCACCCCGCCTCGATCATCCGGTCATGCAGCGACACCGCCAAGGTGCCAGCCATGTGGTCGTAGCAGGTGCGGGCGAATTGCAGGCGATCCGGGGTGCGCGAATTGAAGGTCGGCGCAGCGTTCTGGCCGAGCACCATCAAGGCTTCCAATGCCTGGGCCACGGGTTTGCCGGCGAGGCTGTAATAGCGATGGCGGCCCTGAACGTGCAAACGCACCAGCGCCGATTCCTTGAGCTTGGCCAAATGTGCGCTGGCGGTGGAAGCACTGACTTCAGCAATCGCCGCCAGCTCGGTGCTGGTGCGGGCGTGGCCGTCCATCAACGAACAGAGGATTTTCGTCCGGGCCGGCTCCGCAATCGCGGCGGCCACTTGAGAGACGCCGATGTCGTGTTGTTCAACGTTCATATTTCGCTCCCGGACGAATCGAGGCCTGGTTGGACTGGAGATAGTAGCAACACTTCTCCCACCACGAACAAGGCTGCGACTTATGGACCCGATCATCGCTGCGACTCATGCCGATCCTTATCCCTATTACGCGCAACTGCGCACCGAGGCTGGGCTGGTTTTTCATCAAGGACTGAACCTGTGGGTGGCCAGCAGCGCCGCCACGGTAGCTGCGGTGCTGGCCCATCCGGATTGCCACGTACGCCCGTCGAATGAGCCCGTGCCCAAGACGATTGCCGACGGTTTGGCCGGCGCCGTGTTCGGTCGGTTAATGCGCATGAACGAGGGCGAACGCCAGCGGTGTCCGCGCTCGGCGATTGAGCCCGGGTTGGCGTTGATCGACCCCAATCAAGTGCAGGCGTTAGTCGGTGCGCGGTTGATCACCCCGGACGTCGAGGGCCTGGCCAAAGCCATGTTTCGCGGCCCGGTGTGCGTGGTCGCGGCGTTGCTGGGGTTCTCCCCGGCTCAGGCTCGGGTGATCAGCGAGTTGACCGCCGATTTCGTGGCGTGCCTGTCGCCGCTGAGCCAACCGGTGCAACTGGAGGCTGCGCATGCGGCGGCGGAGCAGCTACGGGGCTATTTCATCGAGTTGCTGGAGGAACCGGACGCACAGAGTCCGCTGTTGAGTGGCATCAGGCAACGGTTCACGTCTTCAGATAAGGAGGTGCTGATCGCCAACCTGATCGGCCTCTGCTCCCAGGCATATGAAGCCAGCGCCGGGTTGATCGGTAATGCGCTGGTGGCGTTGATTCGCAATCCGTCATTGCAACGTGATTTGCCGCTCGTTGAAGACCTGATCGCGGAAGCCCAACGCTTCGATCCCCCGGTGCAGAACACCCGCCGCTTCGTCGCTGCGCCTTGTGAAATCGAAGGCGCGAGCCTCAACCCCGGTGACGCGATTCTGGTCCTGCTGGCCTAGGCCAATCGCGACCCGCAGCTCAACGACAACCCGGACACCTTCATCCTCGACCGTCCAGACCGGCGCAGCTTTACCTTCGGCGCCTGCCGCCATCAATGCCCCGGACAGGCGCTCGCGTTGAGCATCGCCAGCGCCACGCTGACGCAAATCCTGGCAATGAAACCGGCGCTGGAGCGCTTGACCTGGGTTTACCGCCCGTCCCTGAACGGCCGACTTCCGCTGTTCAGCGAAGCCCAAGCATGATTGCTATGCGGTGCGGTGTTCGACCGTCAGGTGAGACAACTCATGCACCGGCGCCAGACGTTCGCGAATGGCATCGGCACTGACACTGGCCGCCGCCACCACGCTGACAATCGCGGCCCGCGCGTCCGGGCCGACCTGCCAGACGTGCAGGTCGCTGATGGTCACGTCGCCAGAGGATTCGAGCAACTCGCGAATCTCCTCGGCCACGTGCTCATCCGTGGTGTCCAGCAGCACGGCGGCACTGTCGCGCATCAGGCCATAGGCCCATTTCGCGATCACAATGGCGCCGACCAGGCCCATCACCGGATCGAGCCATACCCAGCCCAAATAACGCCCGGCCAGCAACGCGGCGATGGCCAGGATCGAGGTCAAGGCATCGGCCAGGACGTGGACGTAGGCTGAGCGCAGATTGTTGTCGTGATGATGAGCATGGTCGTGGCTGTGATCATGATCGTGATGACCATGATTGCCCGCCAACAGAAAGGCACTGACGATGTTCACGGCCAACCCCACCACCGCAATGATCGTCGCTTCGGTAAACGCCACGGACGTCGGCTGGAACAAGCGCAGGATCGACTCGCCCGCGATCCCCAGCGACACCAGCCCCAGCACCATGGCCGAAGCAAAACCGGCCAGATCACCGACCTTGCCGGTGCCGAAACTGAATCGCGCATTATTGGCGTGACGTCGGGCAAACCCGTAGGCCGCCGCGGCGATGCCCAGGGCCACGGCATGGGTCGCCATGTGAAAACCGTCGGCCAGCAGCGCCATCGAACCGGTGATATAACCGGCGACGATTTCGCCAATCATCATCACGAAGGTCAGCGCCACCACCCACAACGTGCGACGACCGTTTTCATCGTGGGCATCACCGAGGAACACGTGGCTATGGGTGAAGGATGGAGCTTGAGGTGTCAGCGTCATGGTGATCGCGCTCTATTTCGAATAACGGCGAATGGCTTGCAGCAACTCTTCCACGCCTTGTGCGCGTTGCTCGTTGCTGAGGTCGGGATGGGCCACGTGTTCACGGGCATGGGCGTCGATGAACTGATCCATCAAACCGTTGACCGCCCCACGAATCGCCGCGACCAAGTGCAAGGTCTTGGCGCAATCGGCATCGGATTCCAGCGCCTTCTCCACCGCCTGAACCTGCCCGGCGATGCGCCGGACGCGGTTGAGCAAATCGTCTTTGTGTTCGTGAATGTGCGACATACCCATACCCCCTACCCCTATATGGCGAGCATAGTCGCTGATAGGGCCGGGAATTGGCAAGGTGTTACTGGAGGTTTCTTGAATTGATGGTCCCCTCGCTCGCGTGGGCATGCAGCCAGGGACGCTCCGCGTCCCAAAGCCGAACGCGGAGCGTCCGGTGAGGCGTTACCACGCACAACGTGGGAACGATCCCTGCCCCCCAAACAGGCTGTAGTTATTCAGACGGCTCGATTTGATCCAGCACCCGGTTCGCCGTGATTTCCGCGAGCATGACGCTGTTGGAAATGCCCAGCAGCGCATTGCGCGACCCACCCTCCAGAAGGTCCACCAAGTGATGGACCATCACGTCGGTCGAAGCCAGCGTCTCGCACAAAAACGCCATGAGGGTTTCGGGGCTGGCGTCAGGGTCTACGTGGAACAGCGTGCAGGGTTTACGCGGGGTGGCTTTGATGTCGGCGAATGAGGGGTAATCGAGGGTTGGCTGGGGTGCTTCGTTGCCGGGTGTTGAATCGGGTTCGTTCGGGGATGTCGGATCGGTTTCTGGCGGGTCTGGCGTTACTTTAGACATATCTACTAACTCCTGAATCGGAGCCGTTCACACTTCGCTGCTAAACGGAGGGTGGCGGCTGTGCGCAGGTTAGCAGACCGGGAGTTAGTAAAACCGGCGCGCCCGAGGGCGCCCTGCGCACAGCCACCATCAAGTGCAGGGTTATAAATACCTGACTGAAGGGAGCGCTATGCATCTCACTAACGACTCGGGCTGCTAAACCCGACCACTGAAGGGCAGTGGCACGCAAACGATAGAAGCCGGGGGCAAGGCGCACAAGCCGGCGGATTCTGGCGTAGCCGTAGGCAACGACGCAAGGTCTTGTAGCTTTTCAGGAAGTAACTTTGAGGGTGCTTAAACACAAGCGTTATTGAGGTGTTTAACCGACGCGCCAAAATCAAAAGATCGCAGCCTTCGGCAGCTCCTACCGGGATACCGCGCATTACGCTGGCCAGGTAGGAGCTGCCGAAGGCTGCGATCTTTTGATCTCCCCCCCAAACCCTACAAATCAATCATCCCGCGTCAGCACTTCCAGCAATTCAATCTCGAAAATCAAATTCGAATTCGGCGTAATCGCACCCATCGTCCGTTCGCCATACGCCAGATGCGCCGGCACCAGCAACTTGCGCTTGCCGCCAACCTGCATCCCAATGATCCCCTGATCCCAACCCTTGATCACCCGCCCGGTGCCGATCACGCACTGAAAAGGTTTGCCACGGCTGTAGGAAGAATCGAACTCGGTGCCGTCTTCCAGCCACCCGCGATACTGGGTGGTGATCAGCGCACCTTTGACTGCGGCTTTACCGTCACCCTGTTCAAGATCGATTACCTGAAGATCTTCATTCATTAAATGCACTCGTCTGTTTGCTCCCCTGAAGGGCCTGATGGGCGCCGTTTTCCCAGAATTACAGGCAATTGGCAACTGTTCGGAGCGGTTTAGATCTATTTCCGGTCGTAACCGTGAACTAAGATAAGCGCCATCACCCCGACGGTTAAACACGCCACGATGGCCAATTCTGAATGATGCTCCTCTGGATCAGCGCTGCCATTGGCTCAGTGATGCTCGCCGCGCTTATTGCGCTGGCCGGCCGCCTATTTGCCCTGCAACGACAATTGACCGAATGCCGTGCGCTGATTGCCAGCCTGTCCACGGGGCAAAACATTCATCTGGACGGCGACGCCGAACGCTTCAAACGCAGCCAGTACTTCGCGCGCATCGGCACCTGGGACTGGGACGTGGACACCGACAAGCTCTACTGGTCGGAAGCGATCTACGGCATGTTCGGGTTCAAGGTCGGCGAAGTCACGCCCTCCTACGCCTTGTTCTGCTCCTGCGTGCACCCGGACGACCGGGCCAAGGTCCGCGCCGGCGAATTGCGCTGCCTGGAAACCGGTGAAAACCATGACGAGGAATACCGCGTGGTCTGGGCCGACGGCACCCTCCGCTGGTTGCGCGAGACCGGCAATGTGGTGAAGAACGACCAGGACGCGACGATCAAAATGATGGGGGTGGTGCGCGACATCACCGAAGAAAAAGCTTCCGCCAGTTACCTGCAACACCTGGCCCACTACGACCCGCTGACCGGCCTGCCCAATCGCCTGGCGCTCGAAGAACGCCTGTCCGAAGCGCTGGAACAGGCCCGCATAACCGCCACACGGGTGGCGTTGGTGTTTGTCGATCTCAACGGTTTCAAGGCGATCAACGACCATTACGGCCACGCGGCCGGCGACCGGGTGCTGGTCACCACCGCCACGCGCCTGAAGAGAGTCCTGCGTTCAACCGACACCGTCGCACGGATTGGCGGCGACGAGTTCGTGGTGATCCTTCAAGGCCTGTCCCCGGGCATCAACCTGCAAGACGAAGCCCGCAGCATCTGTCAGAAAATTTTCGTCGAGCTCTCGCCACCCGTGACGATTGGCAATGACCAGCGCCACATCGGCACCAGCCTCGGGGTCGCGGTGTTCCCGGATCACGCCCCGAGCATGGACCGGCTGCTTCATATCGCGGATCTGGCGATGTATGAAGCCAAGCGCAGTGGTAATAATCAGTATCGGTTGGGGACGAACAGTGCGGCCCGCGTCCACAGCGAATAGCTGTTGGCCCCCCTGATAGTCAAGAGCGCAAAAAAACTGTGGCGAGGCAGTCACTGCCCGACGTTTGATCGGCGGTTTAACGCTCCACTGGCGTCACATCCACAATCGTCCCGTTAGTAATTTTGACCATCATGTACTTGTCATTGATCTGCACCCACTGCGCGTCAGCCGACGGCGCTTTCAGGCCTCTCTGCTTCCAGTTTTTCACGGCTTTTTCGCTGCGCTGATACATGTCAGGCGCACGGTCGCCTTTCACCAGGCTGCGGCTGTTGTTGACGCCGGGCTGGACGGTTTTCTGCGGGGTTTCATCAGCCTGGACGAGCGGGCTGATAGCGGTAATGCCGGCGACAAGGGCGAGGCTGGCGATAAGGGTTTTGCTGTTCATCGGTGAACCTCCGGGGTTGTCGTGGTACTGAGTTCCGACTGCGCGGGTGGCGAATCATTCCTTACTGTAGCGATAATTTTGCGACGCACTGTACGGGAGGCATTACATCGGCTGGGCGTAGGCTGCGAAAAAACCTGCGGGATTCGCCATGCACATCGCCATTCTGACCTTTGACGGTTTCAACGAGCTGGATTCGCTGATCGCCTACGGCATGCTCAGCCGGATTTCCCTGCTGGGGGATCAGGACTGGCGGGTGAGCATTGCGTCACCGACGCCTCGGGTGACGTCGATGAACGGGCTGACCATCGATTCGCACATCGATTTGCAGCAAGCCTGTGCCGCCGACGCGGTGCTGTTCGGCAGTGGCATGAAGACCCGTGAAGTGGCCAACGACCCGGCCGTCATGGATCAACTGAAGTTCGACGCGACGCGGCAATTGCTGGGCTCGCAATGCTCCGGCACGTTCCTTCTGGCCAAGCTTGGGCTACTCGGCGATGCACCCGCCTGCACCGACACCACCAGCAAACCCTGGGTGCAGGCGGCCGGGGCCAATATCGTCAATCAAGCGTTCTACGCCAACGGCAACATCGCCACGGCCGGTGGATGTTTGTCGGCACAGTACTTGTCGGCCTGGCTGCTGGCCCGGCTCAAGGGCACCGAAACAGCGCGGGAAGTGCTGCACTATTTCGCGCCGATGGGTGAGAAGGAAGAGTATGTAGAGCGAGCGCTGTCGCATATCCAGGCCTGAAATATCGCTACAGGAGCAGCAAGAAGCGGTCAGGCACAAGGATTTCAGCTAACATCCCGCGCTCAAACCCGCTCGTTGATAAGGACATCACATGGCAGCTAGCAACGCCGTTCTTCTGGTCCTCCTGGCCCTTTTCATTCTCTATGCCGTTGGCGTGTTCAATGCCTTGGTCGCTCGCAAAAACCAATTCAAGAATGCCTTTGCGCAACTTGAGGTTCAGCTCAAACGTCGTTATGACCTCATCCCCAATCTGGTAGCAACCGCCAAGGGCTACATGACCCATGAGCGCGAAACCCTTGAGGCCGTGATTGCTGCGCGCAACGGCGCAATCGCCGGATTGCAGGCGGCCCGGTCGCAACCGGGCGATTCGGCCAACATCGCCCGACTGAGCCAGGCAGACGGCGCGCTGAACAGTGCCATGGGCCGCCTTAACATCACCATGGAAGCCTATCCCGACCTCAAGTCCTCGCAAAACATGCAGCAACTCAGTGAAGAGTTGAGCAGCACCGAAAACAAAGTGGCCTTCGCCCGCCAAGCGTTCAACGATGCGGTCATGACCTATAACACCCTCAAGCAGAGCTTCCCGGCGTTACTGCTGGCCAAACTCTTCGGCCATGGCGCCGACGCCAGTCTGCTCGAATTTGCCGACAGCGCAACGATTCAGGATGCACCCAAGGTTTCGTTCTGAAACCCTTTGCCCACGGATGGCCCCATGAATTTCTTTGAACAACAACGCAAGGCCAGGCGCCGGACGGTACTGCTGATCTTTCTGATGATCCTTGCAGTGTTCAGCCTGATCATCATTTCCAGCGTGTTGATGACCGTGCCGGTTACCGATGGCAACGGCCACACCCTCATGGACCTGGAGATGAGTTGGCGGCTTATCACCATTGTTTCAGCGGTGGTGGTGAGCATTGTGCTGTTTGGCAGCCTGGCGAAACATTCCGAGCTGTCGGCGGGGGGCAAAGTGGTTGCGCGACGCCTCGGCGGGCGCCTGATCAACCACAGTGCGCAGACGCTGGAAGAACAGCGTTTGGTCAATGTGGTTGAGGAAATGGCCCTCGCCTCGGGCACCGTCGTGCCATCGGTGTACCTGCTGCCTGATCATGGCATCAACGCCTTCGCCGCCGGTTTCACGCCTCAGGATGCGGTCATCGGCGTGACGCAGGGCGCGATAACCCTGCTGACCCGCGAAGAGCTGCAAGGCGTCATTGCTCATGAATTCAGCCATATCTACAACGGCGACATGCGCCTCAATACCCGCCTGGTGGCCATCGTCCACGGCATTCTGGTGCTCGGGCTGACAGGCAGTTTCATCTTGCGTGGCATGGACCGCGTCCGCGATACCCCGGCCAATCGCTTCCAACTCACCGTCCTCCCCGTTCTGATTGGCTTCGTGCTGTGCATCGTGGGGTTTGCCGGTACGTTCTTTGGCAATCTGATCAAAGCGGCAGTCAGCCGGCAACGTGAGTTCCTGGCCGATGCGACGGCGGTGCAATTCACCCGCAACCCGCAGAGCATCGCCGGGGCACTGAAAAAAATCGGCGGCTATGAACTGGGGGCGACAATCAACGCCGCCCGCGCCGCAGAGTTCAGTCATCTGTATTTCGGCTCGGGCACCTCGTCGCTGGGGGATGACTTATTGGCTACCCATCCAGACCTGAGTGACCGCATTCGGCGGATCGATGCGCAATGGGATGGCAATTTTCCGACCATCGCTGCACCCGAACTGGCCACCCCTGAGGCCAGCACCGTCTCACCGATGCTGGACGCGTTCAGCGGTGTGCCCGCCGCTGCCACGGCAGTGCTTTACGACGTGAGCGCCATCCAGGCTTCGGTTGCAACCATCGGTTCTGCGCGACCCGAACATTTGACCGAAGCTCGCCGCATGCTGGACGACATTGCGCAGACACTCAAACTGGCGGCCCGCAGCGCTGACGGCGCCCAAGCCTTGATTTACGGTTTGTTGTTATCCCGCTCGACGTCCCTGCTGACGATTCAATTGGAGACGCTGCAATCGAATATCGACAGCTCGGTGTTCAACATGCTGAGCCTGTTGCGCGAACCGCTGTTGACCCTAGACCCGGGGCTGCGCCTGCCGCTGGTGGACCTGGCGATCCCCAGCCTCAAACTATTGGGCAAAAAACCCTTTGCGGCGGTGAAGCGCAATCTGAATCAGTTGATTGAGGCCGATAACGAAACCGAATTGCTGGAATGGACCTTGTTGCGAATCGTCGAGCTCAATGTCGAAGGCGCGCCGCCAGTGCAATTCAAGTTCGGGCTATTCCAGTGTGCCGAGGAGTTGATGGTTTTGCTGACCAACCTCGCGCGTACCGGTCAGCCAGGCCCGGAGGACGCCGCGCGGGCCGTTGAATATGCGTGGGAAGGCTTGGAGTTCGAGCGTCCCGAAGAACTGCCGCCCGAGCTGGAAGATCTGGCCGGCCTGGAAGCGGCGCTCAAGCGCTTGCGCCATCTCATGCCGGACGAACGGCCCGCACTGTTAAACGCCATGGTGCGCTGCATTGTGCATGACGGAACCGTGTCGGTCGCCGAAGCGGAACTGATGCGTGCTGTGGCCGATTTGCTGGATTGCCCGCTACCGCCGTTGTTGGCGGCACAAAGGCAGGTAGCCGCTGATGCCTCAGCAATCGAACAACCGATGGCCACGGCCTGACCACAATCCTTTGGCGAGCGGTGTATTGATCCACTTCACGCATCAATACATGCCAACTATGCAATTAACATATCGATGCCCCTGGCCCACTATCCGCCCCAATAAGAACCGTGCGCCGCCCCCACGCAGCGCACGTCATAAAAGCGGTGGAGTACAGGTCAATGACAGCATCAATCCCTTCCGGTCGCTCCCGGGCCAGTGCGATTTTCCGAGTCACCTCGGGCAACTTTCTGGAACAGTTCGACTTCTTCCTTTTCGGCTTCTACGCCACGCAGATCGCCGCCGTGTTCTTCCCGGCCAGCAGCGAATTCGCCTCCCTGATGATGACCTTCGCGGTGTTCGGCGCCGGGTTCCTGATGCGTCCGCTCGGCGCTGTGGTGCTGGGCGCGTACATCGATGACGTGGGCCGGCGCAAAGGCTTGATCGTGACGTTGTCGATCATGGCCAGCGGCACGATTCTGATTGTGTTGGTGCCCGGCTACGAGACCATCGGGCTGTTTGCCCCCGCCATTGTGTTGATCGGCCGCTTGCTGCAAGGCTTTTCGGCCGGTGCGGAAATGGGCGGTGTCTCGGTGTACCTTTCGGAGATTGCCACGCCGGGCAACAAGGGCTTCTTCACCAGTTGGCAATCGGCCAGCCAGCAAGTGGCGATCATCGTCGCGGCAGCGCTGGGCTATGGACTGAACCAATGGATGGCGCCAGCGATGATTGCCGATTGGGGCTGGCGGATTCCGTTCTTCGTCGGCTGCATGATCGTGCCGTTCATCTTTTTCCTGCGCCGCAACCTCGAAGAAACCGAAGAATTCGCCGCGCGCAAACACCGCCCGAGCATGGGCGAGGTGTTCCGCACCCTGGCGCAAAACTGGGGGATCGTGCTCGGCGGAATGATGATGGTCGCTCTGACCACCACCGCGTTTTACCTGATCACCGTGTACGCGCCGACCTTCGGCAAAACCGTGCTGCACCTGAGCACGTCCGATGCGTTGCTGGTGACGCTGCTGGTGGGTGTGTCGAACTTCTTCTGGCTGCCGATTGGCGGTGCCCTGTCCGACCGCATCGGCCGGCGTCCGGTGCTGATCGCCATGGCGCTGCTGACCCTGGCCACGGCCTATCCGGCGCTGACGTATCTAGTGAACGCGCCGAGTTTCCTCAACATGCTGCTGGTGTTGCTGTGGCTGTCGTTCATTTATGGCTTGTACAACGGCGCGATGGTCGCCGCGCTCACCGAAATCATGCCGGTGGAAGTGCGGGTGGCCGGGTTCTCCCTGGCATACAGCCTGGCGACGGCGGTGTTTGGCGGGTTTACCCCGGCGATGTCGACCTTCCTGATCCAGTACACCGGCGACAAGGCGGCGCCGGGTTACTGGATGAGTTTTGCCGCGCTGTGTGCCCTGTGCGCGACGCTGTTTCTCTATCGTCGCTCCACCGGGCGCCTGCAACCGGCCGTGTCGTGACTGACCTTTGACTGCGAGACTTATTCGATGAAAAAGATTTTCAACTACGCCGCCCTGCTGCTCATCGCTGGTTTGAGCGCCGTTGCCCAGGCCGAAGAGATCCACGTGATGACTTCCGGCGGTTTTACCGCTGCCTACAAAATCCTCGGCCCGGCATTCGCCCAGTCCACCGGCAACTCCCTCGACACCGCCCTCGGCCCTTCGATGGGCAAGGCGCCGGAGGCGATCCCCAATCGCCTGGCGCGCGGTGAACACGCCGACGTGGTGATCATGGTCGGCTACGCGTTGGACGACCTGATCAAACAAGGCAAAGTCGACCCCGCGTCACGGGTGGAGCTGGCGGATTCGCGGATCGGCCTGGTGGTGCGCGAAGGCGCGGCAACACCCGATATCAGCTCCGTGGAGAGCTTGAAAAAGACCCTGCTTGACGCCCAATCGGTGGCCTATTCCGACAGCGCCAGCGGTGTGTACATCGAGGAGCAGTTGTTCAAAAAACTCGGCATCGAGGACCAGCTCAAGCCGAAGTCGAAGATGATTCCGAAGATCCCCGTGGGCTCGGTGGTTGCGACCGGCGATTATCAACTGGGCTTCCAGCAGGTCAGCGAATTGCTGCCGGTGCCGGGGGTGAGTTTTGTGGCGAAGATTCCGGAGTCGGTGCAGTCGGTGACGCGTTTTGCCGCCGGCATTCCGGTGGGCGCGCAACACCCGGCACAAGCCAAGGCGTTGCTGGAGTACCTGGCCTCCCCGGCTGTTCAGCCGCAGGTGCGAGCCACCGGGCTGGATTCGGTCAGCCGCTGACCGGCTGCACTTTCATTTCCACCACCAGCCGTTCCAGCTCCAAGGCTGCCGGGGTCAAGGTGCGACCCCGGCGCTTGATCAGCCCGACACTGCGCATCACCTGCGGATCGGTCAGCGGCACCCGCGTCAGAATCGGGTGATCTTCGGCCGGCATCGCCATCAACGGCACCGCCGCCACGCCTAATCCCGCCTCTACCAAGCCGATCATCGTCGTGACGTGACGGGTTTCGCAGATGCTCGGCCGTTGCGGCACCACGCCGGCCAGCGCTTGATCCAGTAAAAAACGGTTACCTGAAGTCTTGTCGAGGGAGATGTAGTCCTGCCGGTAAAACTCGTCCCAGGTCACGCTGCTGCGCCCGGCCAACGGGTGATCGCGGCGACAGGCCACCACATACCCTTCCTGCACCAAGGGTTCAAAATCGACCTCGGCCTCCAGCGTACCCATGAAACTCAACCCGAAATCCGCCTCGCTGTTGACCACGGCACTAAGCACATCGTGGGCACTGGAATCGAGAACCTTGACCTTGATCCGGGGAAATTGCCGATGGTAATGGGCGATCACACGCGGCATGAAGTAGTACGCCGCCGACGGCACGCACGCGACAGTGACATGACCGAGTCGGGTCGAAGCGACTTCACTGATGCCGAGCAGCGCCACGTCCAGATCGTCCAGTAACCGCTCGACGCTGGGAATGAAGCCGCGCCCGGCCTGGGTCAGGCTGACCTTGCGGGTGGTGCGCTCGAACAGCTTCACACCCAGGGCATCTTCGAGTTTTTCGATGCGTCGGCTCAGAGCTGGCTGGGAAATGCGCACGGTGTCGGCGGCCTTGCGAAAACTGCCCTGCTCGACCACAGCGCGAAAGGCTTGCAGGTCGTTCAGGTCGAAATTGATGGCCATGGTGCGCGCACTCGGGGACAGGCAGATTGATCAGCTTATCCTATGAATGTAACCAATTGATGCGAAATGTAACAACTGCGCTGTAACGCTTTGCTGACGCATCCGGTTACAGCCTTTATCCTTGGCACCCTCGCCGTACCGAGTCTTTGGAGTTTCGTCATGCCCCATGAAGGCAACCTGTTGCAAGCCGCTGTCGTTTTTCTGTTCGCGGCGGTGCTCACCGTGCCTTTGGCCAAACGCCTGCAATTGGGCGCAGTACTCGGTTATCTGTTTGCCGGGGTGATCATCGGCCCGTCGGTGCTGGGCTTGATCGGCAACCCGCAAAGCGTCAGCCATATCTCCGAGCTTGGGGTGGTGCTGCTGCTGTTTATCATCGGCCTGGAACTGTCGCCGCGACGTTTATGGGTGATGCGCAAATCGGTGTTTGGCGTCGGTCTGGCCCAAGTGCTGTTGACCGGTTCGGTGATCGGCGTGCTGGCGTTGTTCGTGTTCGGCCAGTCGCTGAACAGCGCGATTGTGCTGGGCTTGGGCCTGGCGCTGTCCTCCACCGCGTTTGGCCTGTAAAGCCTGGCTGAGCGCAAGGAACTGACCAGCCCCCACGGGCGTCTGGCGTTCGCGATTCTGCTGTTCCAGGACATTGCCGCGATCCCGTTGATCGCCATGGTGCCGCTGCTGGCCGGCGGTGATCACACCACCAGTGCCGCCGACGATTTGAATCACGGTCTGCGGGTACTGGGCAGCATCGCGGTGGTGGTGATCGGCGGGCGATATCTGCTGCGACCGGTGTTCCGGGTGGTGGCCAAGACCGGTTTGCCGGAAGTCTCCACCGCCACCGCGTTGCTGGTGGTGATCGGCACCGCGTGGTTGATGGACCTGGTCGGTGTGTCGATGGCACTCGGTGCGTTCCTCGCCGGGTTGCTGTTGGCGGACTCCGAATACCGTCATGAACTGGAAGCGCAGATCGAGCCGTTCAAGGGTTTGCTGCTGGGGCTGTTCTTTATCAGCGTCGGCATGGGCGCCAACCTGAGTCTGCTGCTGAGCGCGCCGATCACCGTGCTGGGGCTGACCCTGCTGCTGATCGCGATCAAGCTGCCGCTGCTGTTTGTGGTCGGGCGGCTCGCGGGTGGGTTGGGCAAAGTCAGCGCGATTCGCCTCGGCATCGTGCTCGCGGCCGGGGGTGAGTTTGCGTTTGTGGTGTTCAAGATCGGTCGCGACCAGGGCTTGTTCGAACCGCGTCTGTACGACTTGCTGGTGCTGACGATCACCTTGTCCATGGCGGTGACGCCACTGTTGTTGCTGCTGTGCGCGCGGCTGTACACGCCCAAGGTGCAACCGGTGATGGTGCCGGAGAAATTCCGCGACATCGACACCGACGCTCCCCGTGTGGTGATCGCCGGCATGGGCCGGATGGGCCAGATCGTGGCGCGGATTCTGCGGGCGCAGAACATCAAATTCGTGGCGCTGGATACATCGGTGGAAACCATCGAACTGTCCCGCAGCTTTGGCGGTGTGCCGGTGTTCTACGGCGACCCGATGCGCCCGGAAATCCTCAGCGCGGCCAAGGTCGAGCAGGCGGAATATTTCATCATCGCCACGGACGACCCGGACACCAATATCAAGACCGCCGAAGTGGTGCATCGCTTGTACCCGCATATCAAAATCATCGCCCGGGCGCGCAACCGTCAGCATGTGCACCGGTTGGTCGATTTGGGCGCCGAGGCGATTCGGGAAACCTACTATTCCAGCCTGGAAATGAGCCGGCGCACGCTGGTGGGCCTCGGGCTGACCCAGGCCCAGGCCGATGCGCGAATCAAACGCTTCAAGCATCACGATGAACAGGTGCTGGAGGCCCAGCATGCGGTGTATGACGATGCGGCGAAGGTCTTGCAAACCGCCCAGGAAGCGCGGGCGGAACTGGCCAAATTGTTTGAGTCGGATCAGCTGGAGGAGCAGGCATCGGGCAAGGCCGGATAAGGCAGGAGCCCCGCAAAAGATCGCAGCCTTCGGCAGCTCCTACACGGATTTGGGTACACCCGCCCCCCGTAGGAGCTGCCGAAGGCTGCGATCTTTTGATCTTTAATATCAAGCCATTTCCAGCGCTGTCTCCTCCACCGCTGCCTTCACCGCAAACCGATCCGCCAAAAACGGCGTGATATCCAGCGGCAGCGCCTCGTTGTTCACCAATTTATCCAGCAACACCCCGGTAATCGCCGAGGTCAGGATACCGGTGCGGAAATGCCCGCACGCATTGAGATACCCCTGCACCCCTTTCATCGGCCCGAGAATCGGCAACTCATCCGGCGAACCCGGCCGCAACCCGGCCCAGGTACGCTTGAGATTCACGTCGGCCAGTTCTGGAATGCAGCGCACCGCGCCTTGCACCAGCCCGGCAATTTCCGGGTAGGTGGTGGTGACGTCGAAGCCTTTGTCCTCGGTGGTGCTGCCAATCAGGATCTCGCCGTTATCCTTCTGCGCCACGTAGCAATCGCTGGTGGTCAGGCAGCCATTCAAGATCTTCGGCATGCGCTCGGTCAGCAAAATCTGCCCCTTCACCGGGTTCACCGGAATCCGGATGCCGGTGGCCTGTTCGCTCAAATCCGCCGCCCAAGCACCCGCCGCGTTGATAAGGGTGTCGCAATGGAACACCCCGGCCTCGGCAGTTTGCACACCGGTAACCCGCGAACCATGGTGTAACACCCCGGTGACGTTGGTGTTGAAATACAGGTCCACGCCGTTCTGCCGCGCGCCTTCGGTGTAGGCGTCGGCCAGTCGGAACGGGCTGACCTGATGGTCGCAAAGAAACTCCAGCGCTCCCCTCGCCTCATGGCTGACGGCGGGCTCGGCTTCACGCAGCGCCGCTTGGTCGAGCCAGCGCACCTGGTCCGCCAGATGCGGAATGCAGGCCACAATGTGCTCGGCATAGAGCCGGTCTTCATCGTCGTAGATGACGAATTTCAACCCGGTTTTCTCGAACTTGAAATCCATCCCGTGGTTGTCCTGCAGCTCCTTGTGCAACGCCGGGTACAGGGCGTTGGACTGCAAGGCGAATTCGAAGAACGACTGGGGCAGGATGTGCGGCGTGCTGGAATCCACCACCACCGCCGAACCCTGGGCTTCACGCTTGCGGTTGGCGGACATCATGCGAAAGAAAATCACCCCGCAGCCCAACCCCACCGACTCGCCGATGGCCCACAAACCACCGGCGGATGCCCGGCTCGCGTTGCCCGGACGCTTGAAGTCAATCAGCGCGACCTTGAGGTTTTTGCGCTTGGACAGTTGATAGGCGCAGGACGCCCCGATCACACCGCCGCCGGCGATGACCACGTCATAGAACTTACTCATGCTCGGCGGCCTCCGTGGCGGCGTTGTGAAAGGCTGAAAACGGAATCGGATCAATCGGAAAACGCGGGCGCAACCAGCCGACATCCTGGCGCCCGGTGGCTTCGCGCAGCCGATCGCTGCAATAGCCGACGCACATCCGGCCCTGGCAATCGCCCATGCTGACGCGGGTGCGCATTTTCAGGCTGGCGATGTCTTGCACGCCCTGCTCCAGCGCCCGGTCGATGTCGGCGCGGGTCGCGTGTTCGCAACGGCAGATCACTGTGTCGGCGGCGGGCAGCGCGGTTTGCCCAGTGCCGCGTTCGGTGTAGCGGTCAACCGCTGCGCGAAAACGCACGATGGCTTTGAGTTTCGACAGGTAGCGGTCACGCCGGACCAGCGCCAGCTCCATGTCCAAAACGCCCCGTTGCAGCAGGATCGACAGCGCGGCGATCCGTCCCGCCAGCATCGCCGCTTCACCGCCGCGAATCCCGCCCATGTCGCCGGCCAGGTGCACGTGGGATTCGTTGCTTTGCTGCCAGCTATTAGCGTTGGCCCGCAGGTAGCCGTCGGCGCTGAAACCGTGGTTCAGGCCCATTTGCTGGCTGAGTTGGGTGCGCGGGATAAAGCCGTAGCCGACCGCCAGGGTTTGGGCCGGAATCTGTTCGGCGCGGTTCAGGTCCGGCACCCAGGTGCTGGAATACGGCGCCACGGTCACCGATTGCAACTCGCCGTCGCCCCGGGCCTCGACTACGCCCCAACCGTAGTGCATCGGGATGGCGTGCAGTTTCAGGAACGCCAGCATGCTCAAACCGTCGAGAAACAGCTGTGGCTTGTTCAGCAACACCAGGCTTTCCCGGGCGATCTTGCCGAACGCGCACGCCTCGTAAACCCCGGCCACCGTCACCCCGGACGCGTGTAACTGGCAGGCCACCAGTGGCAGCAACGGCCCAGTGCCGGTAATCACCACAGGCCCCTGCGGCTTGACCACGCCGCTCTTGATTTGCAGTTGCAGGCCCCCCAACAACATCACACCGGGCAAGGTCCAGCCGGGAAACGGCACGCTGCGCTCATGACACCCCGCCGCCAACAGCAATTGCGGATACGCGATTTCGTGCAACTGCTCGTCACCGTCCAGCACCACCAACGCGCGGGTGCCTTCGGCCCCGACCACGCGATGATTGAGGCGCACGTCGATCAGCCCAGACTGCTCCTGGAATTCGCCGTGCAGCCGGTTGAGGATTTCGCAATAGCGCGGGCCCAGATAATCGAGCTGAACCCCGTCGCGTAGCGGCCCACGATAGACCACCCCACCAAGTCGCGAAGCTTCTTCGAGCAAGGTGCTGCGCACGCCATGCCGGGCCAGTTCAATGGCCGCGCCCATACCCGCCGGCCCGCCGCCGACGATCACCGGATGCAGGCTCATAAGACCTCCTGCTCGGTGACGCGATTGACCTGGGTTTCAACGGTCATGCCGTCACGCACAAGGGTCTGGCAAGCGCGGCGCTTATGCCGGCCATTGATTTTCACCAGGCAGCATTGGCACACGCCCATGCCGCAATAGGCGCCGCTGATTTGATCGTGATCGTTGCGAGCCACCTGGCGCAGGCCAAGGGATTGAATGACCGTGAGGACGGTTTCGCCGAGGGCGGCGCTGACCGGTTGGCCGTTGATCTGCAAAGTCATATCCGCCCTGACCAGTGGCTGGATATCAAAGGTTCTGTCTAAGCGTTGCATTGCGATGTTCTTCCATGAAAAGTTCAGGTGGGATTCGTCAGCTCCATGCTGCACTACGCCTTGCTGGCCAACTGATACGCAAAAAACGAGGAGGTCTGCACCGGTACTTCGACGGTGCAATCGCTGCGCGTCAAACCACTGTAGTCGAGGCCGCAGCGAGGGCCTGGATCTTTTACGTTAAGCGATATTCCTGCGCGAAATATTGATCCAGGCCAGTGAAAGGCGCCCCACCCTCACCCGTGCGTCAGTTGGAAAAAACGTACTGGCCCTTGATCTTTTTCGGGCCGAAAAAAGCCAGGTCCGGAAACAGCAGGTTCTTGATCCAGGCCACAAAAAACACCATCGCCAAAGTGATCGCGGCGGCGATCAGCGTGGATATCGGGTCGTCGGCATAGTCTTTGAACAAGCGCGAAAACTGGCTGATGGTGAGAAAGATGTAGACGGTGAAGTACTGCGCTCGATACTTGTAGAAGCCATACGCAAACCACAACGGAACGAGCCCGGCGAACAGCGTGAAGAATACCGTCGCCTTCGGCCCGATCAGCGTGCCGAGGACAAACCCGGCCACTGCGCCCAACACTGCTTGAGCAATGGTGAGCCCAAGCAGCACTTTGACCTTGCCTTGATGCTTCTGGTTGAGCGTCGGGTCCGGGCGCGAGGCGATCCAGTAAGCCAGCACCCGGTCCTTGACCGCACCGCCGGAAAACGCCTTGAACGTCTCGGTTTTGGAACGGCCGGCATCGAGCATCGCCAGCACTTGCCGTTTGATTTCCTTCTTGTCCAACTCATTTCTCCTTGATACGACGCTGATTAAATGTGGGAACGGGCTTGCTCGCGAAAGCGGTGTGCCAGTCAACATCATGTTAACTGAGCGACCGCTTTCGCGAGCACGCCCACAGGGGTGATCGCCGTTGCATCTTGCCCCAAAACGCAAAACGCCGCTTCCACCAGAGGCGGAAGCGGCAGAGGCATGTGCCTCAGAATAATCAGTGCATGAACAAGGCGATCAGAATAATGATCGGGATTGGCACGCCGAGAAAGAACAGAAGTAGTGAGCGCATGGTGATTCTCCTGGGTTAGCGAACAGGTGGCAGCGAAGTGGTGGAGACGTAGGCATCGGATTCCAGATACACCACCGCATCCCGACGACGACCGCCAAACGTAGCGGCGAGGCTGGCGAAAAATGCACCGGCCAGCAGCGCGACGAACATCCACAACGCGGTCCACGCTGCGATTTTGGCGGCGGTTTCAGCGGCTTGTTTAGCGGCGAGCTTGGCGTCCTCGACGGCTTTGTGGGCCTTGGCGAACACTTCATCGACACGGCGTTCGGCATCAGCCTGGGTCAAGTTGGTGCGTTGGGCGACCAGTTGGGCGAGGTAGGTCCGATCTTCGGCGGCCAGTTGACCGTCGTTACTCAGGGTGCGCACAAAGATGCGGGTGACGGTGCCACGGGCGGCATCATCGCCAACAGCGGCCGGGCGATCATCACGGAACAGGCTATCGACGAAATAACCGTACTGGTCGCTATTGGTGTTGCTGGCGGCAGTACCGGCCGCTTGGGTCATGGCACTCGCGGCACCACCGGCAACACTCGCCCCGGCCTGCACACCACCGCTGATCACGCTGCTGACAGAGCCGACGACCAGCGTCGCGGTGACCAGCGTCGCCACACACCACGACAAGAAGCCGTGAGCGGTGTCACGAAAATAGACTTCATCGCCGTGCATGTTGGCCCACTTCACCCGCAGGCGGCCGGCAATGTAACCGCCGAGCCCGGACGCAACGATTTGCGTCACGGCCAGCCAGATAATCGTAGAAATACCCAGGCCCTTGGCGCTGATACCCTCATTGGCCCACGGTGAGACAGCGGAAAAGCCCAGGCCGAAGCCGAGCAACACCAGAATCAGCGCCAACGCAGCGGCCGCAGCGGCCCCGGCGAAGATCGCGCCCCAGGACACGCCGGAGAGCGTGCTTGATTCATCTGCGGCAGGGTAAAAACCATCAGAAGATCTATTCATTATTGTTCAGCTCCAGGCATGAAAGATGGTGTTACAACTCGTCGAAAGAGGAATTGCAGGCACCGTGCCAGTCGCAACAATTAAATTAATCTTTATATATCAATAGGTTAAAAATAAACCGAGTCTGAGGACCATGCATTTTGCAAGAGCGGCTTAATATCGGCGGGTTTTCTGCATTGCATCGAAAGTCGATGTTTTAGGTTAAGCGGGTTACTTGCGCTTGTAGCTTTTATTACCACTGGGCGTCAGGCAATACACCCCACCTCTAGGGCCGGTGCAGAAAGCACCCGTACCGCACGCGCATCCGTCGTTGCTTTGTAAAAACGACTGGGGCCGTGCCTGGCTCTGGCCGCCATACATCGCTGAACAGCTCTTTTTCGACCCGCTGATAGAGCCGTCGTTACACAAAAACAACTCGCCATCGCAGCGATCGATGCCGCCCTTTTTCCCTGAGCACGGGGTATTACCGGCCCAACTGGCGGAGCTGATAACGCTCAGCACCAGCAACAACATTGGCATCCAGCCACGGCGAATCAACGTGCGCACAGTGCAGCTCCTTCTCGAATAATGGCTCGATGATATCAATCTTCCGTGCAAATAAACCAAGCGCCCGCCAGGTTCCTGAACCAACATGAAAGTTAATTTAATAAGCCGTGCGGATTTCTTGGCAAAATGCCCTCATTCTGTAATGAACCAGACAGCAGGCTCGCCCTATGACCCGCATCTTGACCATCGAAGACGACGCCGTGACCGCCCGGGAAATTGTGGCTGAACTGAGCAGCCATGGCCTGGACGTGGATTGGGTCGACAATGGTCGCGAAGGCCTGGCGCGAGCGGTCAGCGGTGATTACGACCTGATCACCCTCGACCGCATGCTGCCGGAGCTCGATGGCCTGGCCATCGTCACCACGCTGCGGACCATGGGCGTGGCCACGCCGATTCTGATGATCAGCGCCCTCTCCGATGTCGACGAGCGCGTGCGCGGTTTGCGGGCCGGCGGTGACGACTACCTGACCAAACCTTTCGCCACCGATGAAATGGCGGCCCGGGTGGAAGTGTTGCTGCGCCGGCAGAACACCGTCAGCGCCCACGCCACGACGCTGCGGGTGGCGGACCTGGAGCTGAACCTGATCAGCCACGAAGCCAGCCGCAACGGCGAACTGCTGACACTGCTGCCGACCGAGTACAAGCTGCTGGAATTCCTGATGCGCAACACCGGGCAGATTCTGTCGCGAATGATGATTTTCGAAGAGGTCTGGGGTTATCACTTCGACCCCGGCACCAACCTGATCGACGTCCACATCGGCCGCTTGCGCAAGAAGATCGACCCGCCCGGCAACGTCCCATTGATCCGGACTGTGCGAGGCTCGGGGTATGTCATTGCTGAACCCCTCTAAAGGCTGGCGCTCTTCCAGCAGCCGTTTGCTGGCGCTCTACAGTTCACTGTTCGTGGCCTGGAGCGGGATTCTCATGGGGGTCATGTATTACGAGGTGTCCGGCTACCTGGACAACCTGGCCAAGCACTCGCTGATGCAGCGCCAGCATCTGTTTTCGCGCTTCCAGGGCGAGCAACTGGTGGACGCCCTCGCCGCCAGCATGACGTTCGGTATTCGCGGCATCGACGCCTATGGCCTGTTCGACGCCGAGCATCGCTACCTCAGCGGCGCCCTGCGCGAGATCCCGCCCGACCTGCCGCTGGACGCCCGGATTCACATGCTCGCCAACTGCGCCGAGTCTGACGACCCGACCCTTCCCGCCGACAGTTGCGACGCCGTGGCAACCCCGACGCTGGACGGTCGCTGGCTGGTGCTGGTGCGGGACAACGGTTCGCTGTTCGCCGTGACCCAGATCATCCTCCACGCGCTGTTCTGGGGGGTGTCGCTGACCATCCTGCCCGGTATCGCCGGTTGGCATTTGTTGCGTCGCCGTCCGCTGCGGCGCATCCGGGCGATCCAGGCCAGCGCCGAAGCCATCGTCGCCGGCGACCTGACCCATCGCTTGCCACTGTCCAACCGCCGCGATGAACTGGACATGCTCGCCGCCATCGTCAACGCCATGCTCGAACGCATCGAGCGCTTGATGAACGAAGTCAAAGGCGTGTGCGACAACATCGCCCACGACCTGCGCACCCCGCTGACCCGCTTGCGCGCGCAGCTCTATCGGATTCAGCAACAGGCCGACGACAGTTCGCCACTGGCGCAACAACTGGACTCGGTGCTCGCCGAAGCAGACACCCTGATGGCGCGGTTTCGCGGGCTGCTGCGGATTTCCGAACTGGAAGATCGCCAGCGCCGCTCGGGGTTTGTGCAACTCGATCCGGTGCCGTTGCTGCAAGAGCTGCACGACTTTTATCTGCCCCTGGCGGAAGAAGGCGAACTGGTTTTTCAACTGCAATTGCCTGAGGCCTTGCCGACACTGAATGGCGACCGGGCCTTGTTGTTCGAGGCGATCGCCAACCTGTTGAGCAACTCAATCAAATTCACCCCGCCCGGTGGCGAGGTGATTTTGCGGGGCCTCAATCAGTCCGGGTATACGCGGATCGAAGTGCTCGACTCCGGGCCGGGTATCCCGGTGGCGGAACGCGAAGCCGTGTTCCAACGGTTTTATCGGGCCGAGGGTGGCAATCAGCAGAGCGGGTTCGGGCTGGGGTTGTCGATTGTGGCGGCGATTGTCAGCCTGCACGGCTTCACCCTGGACGTCGGCACCAGCGACAGCGGTGGAGCGCGGCTGGCGCTGGATTGCCGGCAGAGCTTGATCCCGCAAACCTGAAGCCAAAAAAAAGCCCCGTAGGAGCTGCCGAAGGCTGCGATCTTTTGATCTTGATTCTTAGCGATATTGAAAAGATCAAGATCAAAAGATCGCAGCCTTCGGCAGCTCCTACGGGGGATCTTGTCAGGCTGGGTAGTTGGCCCGCAGGGCTTCGAGGCCGCCTTGGTAGATGCCGTTGAACAGCGCTTCCACTTCTTCGTCAGTCACGCCTTTGGCGGTAAAGCGACCGGACCAGGTCACCCGAGCGCCCTGCCCCTGGGCTTCAACGCGCAGTGTGGCCAGATAGTCGGTGGCTGGAAACGGCGCCTGTTCAATCGAGTAGCTGTAGGTCTTGGCGGCGTTATCAAAGGCCTCAAGCCGTTCAACCACCACCGCCCCATCCGCGGTTTTCAGACTGCGTACTCGCCCGCCTTCGCTCAATTCGCTTTTGACAATGAACGGCAGCCAATCCGGCAGCGAGTTGAACCCGCCAATCAATTGCCACACTTGCTCGGCCGAAGCCGGTACATCGATAAACGCTGATGCAGTTGCCATATGAAATGCTCTCTCAATGAATAGGGTTCAAATTGCCATGCTGTCGACGACGCCGCCATCCACCCGCAATGCCGCGCCGGTGGTGGCCGAGGACAGTGGCGAGGCGATGTAGGCCACCAGGTTGGCGACTTCTTCGACATCCGCCACGCGCTGGATGATCGAGCTCGGGCGGGCCTTGCGCACGAAGGCGTCGGCTTCTTCCCGGGCGCTGCGACCGGACTCGGCGGTGGCGTCCTTGAGCATCTGTTCCAGGCCGTCGGTGAAGGTCGGGCCAGGCAGGATCGCATTAACCGTCACCCCTGTGCCCGCCAGCCGCTTGGCCAAACCGTGGGACACCGCCAGGTTGGCGCTTTTGGTCACGCCATAGTTGATCATGTCCGCCGGAATCGCCACCCCGGATTCCGAGGACAGGAAAATCACTCGGCCCCAACCGTTGTTGACCATTTGCGGCGTGTAGTGCCGAGCCAGGCGCACGCCGGAGATCACGTTGACCTCATAGAAACGCGTCCACTCACTGTCCGGCGCGTCGAAGAAGTCCACGTCGTCGAAGATCCCGAGGTTGTTCACCAGGATGTCCGCCCGTGGCTCGGCGGCGAACAACAACTCGGCGCCTTCAGCGGTGCCGAGGTCGGCGGTCAGGCCACGCAGTTGCGCACCGGGCACCCGTTCACGAATGCTCGCCAATGCCTGTTCAACCTTGCCCGAGTCGCGGCCGATCACCACCACCGTAGCGCCGCACTCGGCCAGCGCCTTGCTGATGCCCAGGCCAATGCCGGCGGTGCTGCCGCTGACAATCGCCAACTTGCCACTCAAATCAATGTTCATACTGCACCGCCTGTGTAGGAGCTGCCGAAGGCTGCGATCTGTTGACCCGGCAACGGCGCTCGTTCAGAAATCAGCTTCGCCTCACGCAACGCCTGCCAGAACGCCGCAGGAATCACCTCTGACAAGGCCGCCACATCTTCAGCAATCCGCTCAGGACGACTGGAACCGGGAATCACCGCCGCCACCGCTAGATTAGCTAGGGAGAATTGCAACGCCGCCGCTTTCACGCTGACGCCATGGGCCGCCGCAATTTTCTTGATCTGCTCGACTTTGCTGATGATCGCCGGGCTCGCCTTCTGGTATTCGAAGTGCGCGCCACCGGCCAGGATGCCCGAGCTGTAAGGACCGCCAACGACGATCTCGACGTTCTGCGCCAGCGCCGAGTCCATCAAGCGTTGCAAGGCGCGCTCATGGTCGAGCAGCGTGTAGCGACCGGCCAACAGAAAGCCGTCCGGCTGCGCTTCGGTGAGGTCCAGCGTCAATTCGCAAGGCTCGACCTTGTTCACGCCCAGGCCCCAGCCCTTGATCACGCCTTCTTCACGCAAACGGGTCAGCACTTTGAACGCACCGGTACGAGCCTGATTGAAGTATTCCAGCCATTGATCGCCGTAGAAATCCTGAGCGATGTCGTGCACCCAAACGATGTCCAGACGATCGGTTTGCAGGCGTTTGAGGCTGTCTTCGATCGAACGCATCGTCGCGTCGGCGCTGTAGTCGTTGACGATTTTGTTCGGGCGGCCGTGTTCAAACACACCAGCCTTCTCGCCCAGATCCCGGGCGGCGGTGTCTTCGATTTCATCGAGAATCACCCGGCCGACCTTGCTGCTGAGCACATAGTCGTCGCGGTTGTATTGGGCCAGCGCAGCACCCAAGCGAATCTCCGACAGGCCCGAACCGTAGAACGGCGCGGTGTCGAAATAACGCACGCCAGCATCCCAGGCCGCATGCACGGTGGCCATGGCCTCGTCTTCCGGGATGGCGCGGAACATGTTGCCCAACGGGGCGGTACCGAAACCCAGCACGCCGGGCAGTTTGTCTTTCAAGCTCATGGTTCATCCTCGTCAGTGTCGTGGGCCACATGGGTGACCGTTGAGCAAATCGTAGATTGCGGCGATCGGACCGTCCAAGACATAATGCGCAGCACTTGAGTCCCTACAGGTCTGACATGATCGACATCCGCCAATTGCGCTACTTCGTCGCCGTCGCCGAAGAAGAACACGTCGGTCGCGCCGCCGAACGCCTGCACATTTCCCAGTCGCCCCTGAGCCGGCAGATTGCCCAGCTTGAAGAACGCCTGGGCCTGACACTGTTCGAACGCAGCCAGCAACGCATCCGCCTGACCCGCGACGGCCAGACCTTCCTCGCCGAAACCCGTGCGCTGCTGACCCACGCCAACCGTTTGGAATCCCTGGGCAAACGCCTCGGCCGTGGTGAAGAAGGCGGTTTGTGCATCGGCTATATCGAAAACGCCATGCACGCCGGGGTGCTGCCCAACGCCTTGCGCGTGTTACGGGTAGACCGGCCGAACGTCCACGTTGCGCTGTACAACCTCAGTTCCGCCGAACAATTGGAGGGCCTTCGCCAGCGTAGTCTGGATATCGCCCTGGTCAGTGAGCCGCCCGTCGCCGACGACCCGGACTTGCTGGGTTTTCAGGTGCTGGACGACCCGATGTTGCTGGCCTTGCCCGCGCATCATCCGCTGGCGCAACAGGCCGTTTTGACTCCGCAAGATCTGGCCGATCAGGAGTGGATCGGCGTGCAACACCGGCAGAATGTCAGCAGCCGCGACGACTTCGTCAGCGCCTGCATCCGCGCAGGGTTTACCCCGGACATTCGCATGGAAGCCACCGAGCCGTTTACCGCGCTGGGGCTGGTGGCGTCCGGGCTCGGTATTGCGATGATCCAGAAAGGATTGAGCCGCAATGCACCGCCAGGCGTGGTGCTGCGGGAGGTGCCGTGGATTGCGTTCACCACGCCACTGTGGGCCGCGTGGCACCGGATCAATTTGCGGCCGTTGGTGGAAACCTTCAGGAAAGTGCTGACCGACCCCACTCCCACAAGGTAAGTGACACTGGCGTAGGAGCTGCCGAAGGCTGCGATCTTTTGATCTTGATCTTCGGTGGATGTTGAAATGGCCAAGATCAAAAGATCGCAGCCTTCGGCAGCTCCTACGGGTGGGCTTCATCAATATGACAATTAACTGTCATTTAG
>NZ_JBAGKV010000021.1:0-115382 GCF_037049705.1 Janthinobacterium sp. LPB2021202312-11-4
ACTCAGCCCAGTTGCAGGATGCCAAAGGCGAGGAGCGCACCAACCAGTTCTACCCGGACCCACGCATCCCCAAGAGTGGGCGCGCGGAGTTGAGTGACTACCGCAGCCAACATCCAGCCGTGGACCGTGGTCATCAATCCCCGGCAGCCGACGCGCCGAGCCCCAATGCAATGGCCCAGTCCTTCGCGCTGTCGAACATGGTGCCGCAAGACCCGACCAATAACCGCAAGATCTGGAGCAAGGTCGAGTCCGACGTCAGAAAGTTTGCCAAGCGCGCCGATGGCAATGTGTTTGTCTTTACCGGCCCGCTCTTTGACGCCGACCACAACACCATCGGCGATAACAAGGTTTGGGTGCCGACGCGCCTATTCAAGCTGGTTTACGACGCATCGTCCAAGCGTGCCTGGGCCTACGTGCTGCCCAACGCCGAAACCCGCATCCAGAAGCCGATGGACTATGACGCGTTCGTGAAGAGCACCGGGCTTAACCTGCTGGGCAATCTGCCGGTCAGCGGTTCCGTCGGGCACTCTTGATCGCTTGATGGACGATGGCGGCGGTGTTCAGCCCAAATCATTCGCATCATGCCGTTCCGGTACCTGGCTCGACTCGTCGCCCCAGGTCCGGTTGACGCGCTGCCCACGGATGACCGCAGGCCGGTTGGCGATGTCCTCTGCCCAGCGCTGCACATTGGTGTATTCCTGCGCAGAAAGAAACTCGGCGGCCGAGTAGACGTTGTTGCGCACCAGTTGGCCGTACCAGGGCCAGACCGCAATATCGGCGATGGTGTAGCTGTCACCGGCCAGGTACGGGCTCTCGGCAAGGCGACGATCGAGGACATCCAGCTGACGTTTGGCTTCCATGGTGAAGCGGTTGATCGGGTACTCAAGCTTCTCCGGCGCGTAGGCGTAGAAATGCCCGAAGCCGCCACCCAAGTAGGGCGCCGCACCCATCTGCCAGAAAAGCCAGTTCAGGGTTTCGGTGCGTCCTGCCAGATCGGCGGGCAGGAAAGCTCCGAACTTTTCCGCCAGGTACAGCAGGATCGAACCGGACTCGAAAACGCGGATCGCCGGCTCTACGCTGCGGTCCACCAGGGCCGGGATTTTTGAATTCGGATTGATCTCGACAAAGCCGCTGGAGAACTGATCGCCTTCGTTGATGCGGATCAGCCAAGCGTCGTATTCGGCCCCCGTGTGCCCAAGCGCCAGCAGTTCTTCGAGCAGGATGGTGACCTTCACGCCATTGGGCGTGGCCAGCGAATAGAGCTGCAACGGGTGTTGGCCAATGGGCAACGCCTTGTCATGCGTCGGCCCGGCAGTTGGACGATTGATACTGGCGAACTGACCGCCAGACGCGGCGTCATTTTTCCAGACCTTTGCAGGGACATAGGGCGCTTTGCTCATGAGACGAACCTCCTGGTTGATTGGCAGTGATCACATAGCCTGCGGATGAAAAGTCCAGGGCCGCGATCATCCTAATCTAATGCCCCACCAATTCCTCCAGCAGTTGTTCTTTGCAGCTTTGCAAAATAGTTGAAGCCCGAATGGGGCTCGCCCTGCAGGGGCTTACAGCCGAGCAAGGTCGTAAGCGGCCTTATGCCATCGCTTATTCTTTAATGGTATTTAAATATTTATTTAATATCGCTTTAGAGTATATCGCCGGACCACTGGACTCATCCTAAATCAGATTGATGACCGCCACCGTCCGCCGCACGGATCGCTCGTCTGAGTTCCAGGCTTTTTGGCCATGGATTTAGAGCAATAGGGAGCGGTATGGGGAGCTACACACGACACCTTCTGTCCACGGCCATTATCTCGGCCAACGTATTGGGCGCGTTCTGGAGCGCTGGCGCATTGGCTGAAGAAGCCGCTGGAGATAACACCACACAAACCCGCCTCGATACGGTAATCGTCACCGGCACCCGGGCCCAGGAACGCACGGCCAGCGCCTCGCTTTCACCCATTGACGTGATTTCCGGAGACAGCTTGCGCAGTTCCGGTTCCAACGAATTGGGTACGGTGCTGGCCCGGCTGATTCCGTCGATCAACTTCCCTCGGCCCAGCCTGGTGGACGGCGCCGAACTGACCCGACCGGCGCAGTTGCGCGGATTATCGCCGGATCAGGTCCTGGTGCTGGTCAACGGCAAGCGCTGTCATACCTCGGCATTCGTCAATCTCGGCGGTGCGGTAGGGCGTGGGTCGGCGCCGGCGGATCTGAATGCGATACCGCTGTCTGCCATCGACCACGTCGAGGTCCTGCGCGATGGCGCCTCGGCGCGTTATGGGTCGGACGCCATCGCCGGGGTGATCAATATCATCCTGAAAAACGCCGACCATGGCGGTTCGATTTCGACCAAGTACGGCGAATACAAAAAGGGCGATGGCATTCAGCGCCAGGTCGCCGGCAATAGTGGTTTCGCCCTGGGGGCCAATGGCTTCCTGAACCTCTCGGCGGAAGGCGCGAACAATGATTACACCGACCGCGCCGGTGATGACTTCCGCGCGGCCAGTATCGGTTCCACGACGTACGGCCAGCATGTCTTCCGTCAGGGCGAACCCGAAACGGAGGAGGGCAAGCTTGAATTCAACTCCGAGTACAGCTTCAACGATGCGGCCGAGTTCTATACCTTTGGTGGCTACAGCAAACGCCGGGGCGAAACGGCGGCGTTTTATCGGGCCAGCAACGCCTCGAACAACAATCGGGCGATCTATCCCAACGGCTATCTGCCGCTGATCAACGGCACGCTGGAAGACACCAGCCTGGTGGTCGGGTTGCGTGGCGAACTGGTCGACAACTGGCACTACGACGTGTCGGCCAACTACGGCAAGAACTCGTATGAGTTGGGCACCAAAACCATCAACACGTCTCTGGGCTTGAACACTCCGCACTCGTTCGACAACGGCACGCTGACCAACGACCAGAAGCAACTGAGCCTGGACCTGTCCCGGGAGTTCAGCCTGGGCTGGTTGCCGTATCCGGTGTCGGTGGCCTTCGGCACCGAGTACCTGCGTCAGGGCTATCAGATCGAAGCGGGGCAGCCTGAGTCTTATTACCAGACGGGCAGTTCCGGGTTAGGCGGTTTCCGTGATTCCGATGCCGGCAGTACCTCGCGAAACAACTTTGCCCAATACCTGGACCTGGAAACCAACTTCACCGAGAAGCTGGCGGTGTCGGCGGCAGTGCGTCATGAGGACTACAGCGACTTCGGCTCCAACGTGAGCGGCTCGCTCTCGGCGCGCTACGACTTCACGCCTCAGGTCGCCTTGCGCGGCAGCGTGTCCACCGGTTTCCGGGCGCCGTCGCTGGCTCAGCAAAACTTCGCGTTTACCTCGTCGCAGTTGATCGGCAGCACCATTCAGGAGTCCGGTACCTTTCCGGCCAACAGTCAGGTGGCCAGACTATTGGGCGCAGAGGATCTGGAGGCTGAAAAGTCACGCAACTACAGCCTTGGGCTGGTGCTCGAACCGCTGGATAACCTGACCGTGACCGCTGATGTGTACCGCATCGATATCCGTGACCGTGTATCGCTGTCATCGAATCTGGTGCTCAACAACACCGCGATCAATTACCTGAAGGATAACGGTGTCGGCAACATCAACTACACCAGCGCGCGGTACTTCACCAATGCCACCGACACCAGTACCGACGGGGTGGATCTGGTTGCCAGCTATCGCTATCAACTCGATAACGGGATTCGCTGGAACAGCACCGTCGGCTACAACTACAACCACACCAAAGTGACCGACGTGAAAGCCAATCCGGCGATTCTCGATCAGCTCGGTGTCAACCTGGTGCGCGTCGATCGGCGCGAGCGCATTGGTTTGCTGGGCGACACCACGCCGCAGCACAAGCTGAGCCTGGCCAACGACTTCAACTATGGCAACTGGGCGCTGCATTCCAATCTGGTGCGGTATGGCGAGTTCACCAGTTACCAGACGGACAAAATCAACGATCAGACCTTCAGTGCCGCGTGGTTGCTGGACCTGGCCGTCGATTACAAACTGAAAAACTGGCTGTTCACCCTGGGGGGCGACAACGTCACCGACAAGTACCCGGAGAAGGTCAACGCGTATGCCTCAAGCGGTGGCAACCTGGCGTACAGCACCTTTTCGCCGTACGGCTACAGCGGCGCGTTTTACTACGGCAAGATCACCTATAACTGGTAGTTGATGAGGGGGTACAAGCGGTCGTTTTAACGGCCGCTTGTGGATTTGAACACGCCGCTGAGGACAAAGGCGTAGCGTTCCGGCCGGATGAAAAATGTCGTGCGGTCGCAGCAGCGGCCGTCGGCGAAGTACGAGGTGCGCTCCATGACCAACAACGCTGCGCCGCGTTTGATGTGCAGGGCAGTGGCCAGGCTTTTATCGGCTTCTTGCGCACGGATCGCCAAGTCGGCGCGGGTGACTGCCAGGCCGGTGATCGACTCCAGAATGGAGTAAATCGGTTGCTGCTCGACATCCGTCCACACCACGCTGGCCAGCTCGGCCGGCAAATGGCTGCGCCCGAGTGCGATGGGTTCGTCATCGACAAAGTGCAGTCGCTCCAGCAGCAGGCAATCGTCCGCCGCTTCAAACAACCCGCGCAAGGCTTCCGGCACTGGCGCTAGTGCATGGCTGATGACCCGCATGCTCGGTTTGAGCCCTTGCAGCAGCAACGCTTCATGAAAACTGCGCAACGCATCCAGGCCATGTCGAACCTGTTTCGCCGCCACGAACGTACCTTTCCCTTGCTTGCGCTCCACCACGCCGTCGTCGCTGAGCTTGCCCACCGCCAGGCGCACCGTGACGCGGCTGACTGCAAAGCGTTGGCCCAGCTCGGCTTCTGAGGGCAGTTTGCCGCTGGGTTCAAAGTCACCGCGCTGAATTTCTTCCAGCAGTCGATGGGCGATCTGTTCGTAGAGCGAGGTGGTGCTGTCGCGCAGAATGGACGTGGACACGGTCGGCTTCCATGGTCCTTGGAGTGGGGCGGTGCGCCTTCACTTCTAAGGTTATAAAAATAGGTTATTGGGACAACTTGTATTAATACGTATTATGTCAGGCGTTCCCATTGTAAACGACCTGACGACACTTGCCATGCCCAAAACCAACGCTTACGTACCGCAGCAAGCCGACGTGCTGACGGTCGATGACATCAGCTTCAGCTATCCCAACGGGCATCGCGTGTTTTCTGCTTTCAGCCTGAACGCCCGGCCCGGTGAATTCGTCGCGATCCTTGGGCCCTCCGGCTGCGGGAAAACCACGTTGCTGAACTTGTTGTCCGGTTTTCAACAACCCCAGGGCGGTCAGATCAGCATCAACCAGACAGAGGTGCGGCCAGAGCGTTCGGAACTGGGTTATGTGTTTCAGGCGCCGCAGTTGTTTCCCTGGTTGAGTGCTCTGGAAAACGTTCGCTTCGGCTTGCGGATGACTGCGCAGCTCAGCGAATCGCAGCAGCGTGCCCAAGCGTTGCAGTACCTGCGCCTGGTCGGTCTGGAAGAGGCAGCTCATCGATTGCCCCATCAGCTCTCGGGTGGAATGCAGCAGCGTATTTCCCTGGCCAGGACCCTGGCCCTTGAGCCCAGCGTGTTGCTGATGGATGAACCCTTCGCCGCGCTGGATGCCATCAGCCGCAACAGCATGAATGAAGAGACGTTGCGTATCTGGGCCGAGCTGGGTCAGACGGTGTTGTTCATTACCCACGACATCGACGAAGCGGTGTTCCTGGCGGATCGGGTGATCGTGCTCAACATCGCCCCGGGCGGTATCCACAGCGAGCTGAAGATCCATCTGCCGCGCCCTCGCACCAACCTGAAAACCCGTCGCTTGCCGGCCTTTCTCGATTACCGCAATGAGCTGATGGAGCGCATTTCCCATGTCATGGAAGTGTCCGCAGCCACCCCGCACCCAACCCGCCAACCCGAGTTAACCGCATGATCAAACGTTCGCTGCTTGCCCTTTCATTGTCTGTTGCCGCACTGGCCAGCAGCCCATTGGCCATGGCCGTCGAGGACAAACCCCTGCACGTGGGTTATGTGTTTGCCATGGCCAATGCGCCGGCGCTGATCGCCGAGAAACAGGGTTATTACCGGGAGGAAGGCTTGAATGTCGATCTCAAGGCATTGGGCGATGGCCCGGTGATCCAGCAGGCGTTGGCTGCCGGTGAACTGGACGTGGCTTATGTCGGCACGCCGCCGGTGTACCAATGGTTTTCCCGAGGCCTGCAAAGCCGGATTCTGGCCAAGGTCAATTACGGGCAAGCGGCGGTGATTGTCGACGCCAAGAGCCCGATTACCAGCCTGGATCAACTCAAGGGCAAAAAACTGGCCGGGGTCAAGAAGGGCAGTGGCATGGACGTGCTGCTGCGCGGTTATGTGCTCAAAGAAAAGGCCGGGCTCAATCCAGACAAAGACTTGGACATCATCGATATGCCCCCCGGCAACATGAACGCCGCACTGGAGCGCGGGATCGTCGACGCCGCGTTTTCCTGGGAACCCTTTGTCAGCCAGTCGTTGTTGCGCGGGTCGAGCCGGATTCTGCTCGACGTCAATCAGGCGCTGCCTGAATACCCGTGGTACGTGGTGATCGCGTTGCCCAAAACCTTGCAGGATCGCCCGGACGACGTGGTGAAGTTGCTGCGCGCACACCGCAAGGCCATCGCCTTTCTCAACGAACACCCCGACGAATCGAATCGGATCATCGCCGAGGCGTTCAAGCTCGAAGCGGTGCAAGGCGCCGACGGCAAGACCATCGCGCCCGAAACCATCGTTGCCCAGGCGCGCACCCGACTGGGGTGGTCGGCGGACTTGCAGGCTTCGGACATTCAATTCATCCAGCGCTTGATGAATTACTCCCACGACCTCGGTTTTATCGATACCACGCTCAAGACCGAGCAGATCGTGGATACCTCCTACCTGGAAAAAGCCTCGCGCTGAGTCAGTCATGTCCTTGCCAAAACCGAATTGGGGATGGGCGTCGCTGCCATTCCTGCTGTTGATCTGGATCGCCCTGGCCAGCCGATTTCCCACTTACATCCTGCCGCAGCCCTGGGATGTAGCGCGCGAAGCGTTGCGCTGGCTCAGCGACAGCTCGCTGTGGCAACACCTCAGGGCCAGTGTCCTGGAAGAGGTCGGCGGCTTCTGCGCCGCCGTGATCGTCGCGATTTTTTTGGGCACGGCCGGTGGTCTGTCGTCGCGCTTTCGCGATTTCATCTCGCCGCTCAACAGCTTGTTCATGGCGATCCCGCCGATCGCCTGGGCGCCGCTGATCATGATCATTTTCGGCCTGGGTTACGTCTCGATTGTGCTGGTGATTTTCATCGCGGCGGTGTTCCCCATGGCTGTGACCCTCCAGGAGGGCGTGCAGAGTATTCGCGGTGGCGAAGTCCGCGCCGCACGGACCTTGGGTGCCAACGCCTGGCAACTGCTGGCCCACGTCTACCTGCCGGCGTCATTGCCGTTTGTGACGGCGGCCTTACGCATCGGTTTCAGCCAGGGCTGGCGGGCATTGGTCGCGGCGGAAATGATCGGCGCGTCCCAAGGCATTGGCTGGATGGTGTCCACGGGCGGGCAGATCGGCAACAGCAGCCAGGTGTTGCTCGGCATCGTACTGATCGGCCTGATTGCCTGGCTGATGGAGAGTTTTGTGTTCCGGCGCATCGAGCGTCACTACCAGAAATGGCGCGTGCAGTGAGCATCGCCACGTGTCTTTTTGTCTGTTCAAACCTTCAGTGGACCACTGCACGAGGTGTCATGTGAGTAACGTTTTCGATCCCCGCGAAGCCGGGCATTACATCGCCCCCCAAGGCCTCTACGAACGCAACAAGAAACGCCCGTTCCTCGGTAGCATCGACTGTGACCGAGACACGTTGATTGCCGGTCAATGGGATGAAATCACCCTGGTCTACGAGGTCGGTGGCAGCGGTTTGGCTGACGGCGCGTGGTTGAAACTGGCCTTCAAGTTCTACTCCGACTGGGCGCTGTTCCAGACCTCGAATCCGGCCGGGCCCAACTATGTCAGCGCCGAATATCAGGCAGGCGAGCTAGTCCCCGGTCAGAGTCAGGCCACGGTGCAGCACTTGAAGGTGCGCTTCGACCAGAAGGGGCATGAGCGGCCGTTTCAGAAAGCGATCATCATCGACATCGTCGACGGTTACCTGAATCCCGGCGACAAAATCACCCTTCGCCTGGGTGATCGTCGTCAGGGCGGTGCCGGCACGCGGGTGCAGAGTTTCGTTGAGAAAGACTTCCGCTTCCGTCTGTTTATCGACCCGTTGGGCAGCTCGAAATTTGCTGAAGTGCCGGGCGATCCCTTGCTGAACATCGTGCCGGGACCGGCGCAGAGTGTGCAGGTGATTGTGCCTAGGCTGGTCAGTGCGGGAGAGGCGTTTGACGTTCTGCTCAGGGTGGATGATGCCTGGGGCAACACCTGTCGCAACTTGCCGCTCAACGGTGTCCTGACCCTCGTTGATCCCGAAGGGGGTGAGCGCCAACAACCCTTCACCCTGGCGGCGCAAGGTTGGGCCACGGCCCGGCTCGAAGGTTTCGATCTCGGTGCGGTGGGCGAGTGGCGATTGTTGGCGGACGTGGAGGCGCCTTTCGTTCGTGGCGCCCAGGCCTTTGTTACGGTCGATCCGGCGGGGACGGCATTGCGTCCGCTGTATGCGGACCTGCATGTGCACTCCGATGACACCGTGGGCACCAACGACACCTTGTACAACCTCAGCTATGGCCGCGATGTCGCCGGCCTCGATGTCCTCGGTTACACCGCCAATGATTTCAATATCACCGAGCAACGCTGGGATCAGGCGGTCAATCGTGATTCACGAACTCAACGAACCGGGTCGCTTTGTGTGTTATCCCGGCACCGAATGGTGCGGTAACTCCTGCGCCGGCGGCGACCGCAATGTGGTGTTCCTGCACGATCGGAAACCCGAGTTTCCGTTCGACAATCAGGGGCGTTTGGTGCGTTCCTTTGAATGGAACGAGTTCACCGCCGGCACCATCAAACCCGGCGCCTGGCCGGTGGACGAGTTGTACGCCGCGTATGCCAAGGACCCCGAAGGCCACCTGATGATGCCTCATGTCGGTGGGCGCCGTTGCAACCTCGACTGGCATCACCCGGAGCTGGAACGGTTGATCGAAGTCGGCTCGGCCTGGGGCCAATTCCATTGGGTCTACGCCGAAGCGCTTCAGCGCGGTTATCGCGTCGGTGCCGCCGCCAACAGCGATGAGCATCAGGGCCGTTGCGGTGGCGGGGTACCGGCCACGGCGGTGTTTGGCTCTCGTGGCGGGCTGACCGGTGTGGTCGCTGAGACGTTCGACCGCGCCAGTGTCGGCAAGGCACTTCGTGCTCGTCGCACCTTCGCCACCACCGGTGAGCGTTCGTTTGCCAGCCTGCGCCAGGGCCAGCACTTTATGGGGGAAGTCTTCAGCGCCGATTCGAATGCCACGCTGGACTATCGACTGCTGGGCGAGTCGGGCTGGGAGCAGGTCGATCTGTTCGATGGCGACAAGCTGATCTGGTCACGCAACCTGCATCAGGAGTTGGGGTTTTCCGCCCAGCGCATTCGTCTGCGCCTCGGTGGCGCGCGGATCAAGGACCGTTATCGCGGCGCCTACTGGACCGGTGAAATTCGCGTCACGGGGGCCGCCATCAATGGCTTTCGCGCGTTGGGCCTGGATCATCCCGAGCAAACCGTCTGGCGCAAGGATGCGACGGTGCTGGCCTTTCGCACCGACACCAACGGCGACACCGACAGCATCGAGATCGACCTGTCGCAATTGGCCGGCGCGACGTTGCAGATCCACAGCCGCATCGACAACTACATCAAGGTCGGCGATCCGTCGGAACCGCAGCCTTACGTACACGCGCCGACCGTGCTGATGGAACTGTCCGGTGAAGAGCTGCTGGCGCAGTCCCAAGTGGTCGAAGAGTTACCGGGCGCCGAGTTGAAAGTCTCACTTGAACGAACGACCGCTGCGCCGCTGCCGCGCGAGCTGCAAGGGCAGATCGAGCTGGCCCGGCTCAACCTGCAACCGGGTCGCGAGCATCCGTTGTTCATTTGTGCGCGCCAGCGGGACCAGTCCAGAGTCTGGACCTCGGCGTTGTTCCTGACGCTTGCCTGAGGTCACGGCGTCGAGTTCTTCATGGCAGCTCGACGCCGTGAACATGGGGGGAGCGGGCTTGCTCGCGAAGGCGATGTGTCAGTCAACATCAAGTGTCGGTTGACACATCGCCTTCGCGAGCAAGCCCGCTCCCACATGGGAGTATTCGTACGGATTTGTATGCGGTATGGGAATAATAAAAAACGCCATGATCATTAGTTTTCATAATTAGGATAGATCAACAAAGCATTTCACAAGCGTATTTCCAACGCATAAGGTCATCCTCCACAGGCTAGCTGTGCTGCCATCTCCGGGGGAATATCCAGATGTCCACTTCACCACGACAACTCAAATTCGGCGCGATCCTCACTGGCGTCGGTACCGCTCAGAATGAATGGCTGCACCCGGAAATACCCGGTGATGCGAGCATCGATATCGACTGGTACCGCCAGCAGGCACAACAGGCCGAGGCGGCGAAGTTTGACTTGATCTTCATTGTCGACAGCCCTTACATCACCCCGGAATCGGCCCCGCATTTTCTCAATCGCCTGGAACCGCTTACGCTGTTGTCCGCCGTCGCGGGGGCGACGTCGAAGATCGGTCTGGTCGCCACCCTGACGACGTCCTATACCGAACCGTTCAACGTCGCTCGGCAATTTGCCTCGCTGGATTTGATCAGTGGCGGGCGGGCCGGTTGGAATGTGGTCACCACAGGGCTTGAAGGGGCCGCGGGGAACTTCGGGCGCGAGCAGCACATTGATCACACCGAGCGCTATCGCCGGGCCGGCGAGCACCTGCAAGTGGTGCAAGGGTTGTGGGACTCCTACGAAGACGACGCCTTTGTGCGCGACAAGCAAAGCGGAGTCTTCCTCGACCCGCAACGTCAACATCGCCTCGATCACCAGGGCGAATTCTTTTCGGTTACCGGGCCGCTAAACATCGCCCGTTCGCCCCAAGGCCAGCCCGTAATCTTCCAGGCCGGGATTTCCGAATCCGGGCGCAACCTGGCGGCGAACTTCGCCGAAGGAATCTTCGCCGGCGTGGACAATTTCGAGGATGCCCGAGCCTACTACGCCGACATCAAACAACGCACTGCCGCCGCCGGACGCAACCCCGATCACGTCACCATCCTGCCGGGTATCGCGCCGATCATTGCCGACACCGACGAACAGGCCCAGGCCATCGACCGCGAACGCCACGGTGAGCTGGACTTGCATAAGGCGCTGGTGCAATTGGGGCGCCCGTTCAACTACCACGACTTTACCCAATACCCGCTCGACGAACCGTTCCCGGAGCTGGGGGATCTGGGCAGCAATGGTTATCGCGGTCATGCCGAGCACATCAAGCACGTCGCGCGTGATCAAGGCTTGACGCTGCGCCAGACGGCCTTGCGCTTTGCCGCACCGTTTTCGAATTTTGTCGGCTCGCCGAAGACCGTTGCCGACGAGATCGAGCGCTGGTTTGTCGAAGGGGCCGTCGATGGTTTCAACATCCGCGTAGGGGCGCCGGGGGAGTTTGCCCGCTTCACCGACGAAGTCCTGCCGCTGCTGCGTGAGCGCGGCTTGTTCCGCAGCGAGTACAGCCACAGCACCTTGCGGGGGCACCTGGGCTTGCCGGTGCCGGTCAATCGCCACAGCGCCGCGCGTGTTGCGCAAACAGAAACCTTGCAAGCGGTGGGTGCCTGAATGTCTTCGTCCTTGAATCATCGCTACCGCCACGGCGAGTGGCCGCAAGGCGCGCCATGGAATGAAATCATCGAGTCGCTCGTGCAGCACCGCAGTGTGCGCAGCTATCTGGATAAGCCACTGCCGGAAGGGACGTTGAGCACCTTAGTGGCGGCTGCGCAATCGGCGGCCACCTCGTCCAATCTGCAAGCCTGGAGCCTGGTGGCAATCGAGGACCCGGCACGCAAGGCACGCCTGGCCGAACTCGCCGGGAACCAGGCGCATATCCGTCAGGCACCGCTGTTCCTGGTGTGGCTGGCGGATCTGTCGCGGATCGAACGCCAGGCCGAACGGCGCGACATCGACCTGGGTGCGCCGGCCTACCTCGATAGCCTGCTGGTCAGCAGCATCGACGCGGCGCTGGCGGCGCAAAATGCCGTGGTGGCGCTGGAATCCCTGGGGTTGGGCAGTGTGTACATCGGTGCCCTGCGCAATAACCTCGCGGCCGTCATCGACGAACTGCAACTGCCACCGCTGGTGTTTCCGGTCTTTGGCTTGTGTGTCGGCTATGCCGATCCGGCACACCCGAGCGCCGTTAAACCGCGACTGCCGCAACAGGTCGTGCTGCACCGCGAGACTTACGGGCAGCCGGTGGAGCAGCAGTTGATCGAAGACTACGACCAGCACATCGCTGCCTTCTATCGCGAGCAGGGACTCAGCACGCCCAGTTGGTCGCAGCAGGCCGTCGAACGCCTGCGCAGCATCAAGACATTGAACGGGCGTGAACATATCAGCGCAGTGCTCAAGGGGCAGCGCTTCGAACAGAAATGATGCGGTGGCCGGGTCATCTCGGTTTCCCGCCGGCACGTGCATAACCGGCAAGGATGATTATCGGAAACAGGCTAAATAATCGGTGATTCAGTTCTGGATAAGGCCATTGGCTTGAAGCCTTTGGCCTCATTCAAAAAACGTTCGATCAAGGGGTTCACCGCTTGCGGATTTTCCAGCGCGGCGAGGTGCGCGGTGCGCTCGATCACCACAAATTAGAAGAGAGGGTCTTCAGGCGCAAACCCTACACTTGCGAGTCAGGAAATAGCGTTATAGGGCGCAATCATGGTCTGTGATGATTTGTGAAGAGGCGGTCCCCGGCCAAGATGATTATTCGGCGACGAGACGCGAGCCTTTCTGGGTCACCTGCTGGCCGACGGTGAAGCGCGCATTGGGGGAGCGCACAGTGCTGCGCTCTCCCTGGCTGTTTTCTATTTCATAGGCGGTGCCGCTCAATCCGGAGACTTTCTGTACTGAGCTCCCGATAAAAAAACCGACGCCAGCGCCCGCCAGTGCACCCAAAGGGCCGCCAGCGGCGCCGGCCATCATGCCGGTCAGTGCGCCGTAACCTTTGCCGGCGGTGGTTTCCGGTACTTCTCGAATGACTTGGTCCGCCATGGTGAAGGCGGGGTAGAGCAAGCACAAAGACAGGCAGAGAGGGATCGAGCTTCGCATGTTGATTCCTGGAGGTCATTGATTGGTCTCTAGGTCTTTCATGAAACATGCCAATAATTAAATCTCTAAAAATCAATGTATTAAAGATGTAGTTGTCAAATTGACCTAAATCAGTAGTAGTCGTTATGACGTCATAGCGTAGTCATAATGACTTTGGTTTTCTTTCCGTGATCTACATTTCAAACCGTTTGAGTCGGGACGCCAATGTGGTGGGTTTCATGCCCAGCAGTTCTGCCGCACCGCCCTTGCCAAAGAGCTTTCCTTTTGCCGCGGTAAGCGCGGCTTGCATGTTGCTGCGCTCAAGGTCGCGGATTTGCGCGTCGGTCAAAATGGTCTGGCTGTCGGCATTCGGTAGCGTGCTGGTTGGCGTGGCCGCCTCATCCGGTAAATCCAGATTCAGATCGACGCCAATCGAGGTGATCAATGCGCGCTCGATGACGTTCTGCAACTCGCGAATATTCCCCGGCCACGAATAGCGTTGCAGGCGCTCGATATCGCTGTTGCGCAGGCGTCTGCCAGGCATGTTCAGGCGCTTGCCGGTCTGTTTGAGAAAGTGCGCGGCCAGCGGCGCAATATCGATCGGCCGTTCGCGCAGTGCCGGTGACTGGATGGGGAACACGTTGAGCCGGAAATACAGGTCTTCACGGAAGTTTTTCGCCGCGACTTCCTGGCGCAGATCCCGGTTGGTCGCGGCGATAATCCGCACATCGACTTTGCGCGTGCGCTCTTCACCGACCCGCTCAAACTGGCCTTCCTGCAAGACACGCAGCAGTTTGCTTTGCAGTTCCAAAGGGATTTCGCCGATTTCGTCGAGAAACAGCGTGCCACCGTCCGCCAGCTCAAAGCGTCCGACGCGATCCCTTACGGCTCCGGTAAAGGCACCGCGAATGTGCCCGAAGAACTCGCTCTCGAACAGCTCAGCGGGGATCGCGGCGCAATTGACCCGGATCAGCGGGCTGGCATTGCGGCGGCTGGCCTGATGGATCGCGCGCGCAATCAGCTCCTTGCCGGTGCCTGATTCACCGTTGATCAGCACGCTGGCATCAGTGGGGGCGACCACGTCGATCTGCTTGATGATTTTTTTGATCGGTTCGCTCTGGCCGACGATCTCGCGGAAGTTGTGCTCGATGTGAATCTCTTCCTGCAAATAGGCGTTTTGCTCTTCGAGCCGGTCCTTGAGCACCTTGAGTTCTTCCAGGGCACTTTGCAGCTGGTTTTCGGTGCTACGCCGCTCGGTGATGTCGCGAAAGACCACCACGGCGCCGACGATGCGGCCATCGGAAATCACCGGGGTGCTGGTGAATTCCACGGGAAAGGAACTGCCGTCACGGCGCCAGAACACCTCCTGGCGGCCCTCGTGCACCACGCCGTCGCGCACGGCTTTGTAGATCGGGCATTCTTCCACCGGGTAGTGACTGCCATCGGCGTGGGTGTGGTGGTGAATGCGATGGATGTTCTTGCCGATCATGTCCTGGGGTTCCCAGCCCAGCATCCGCGCGCCGGCCGGATTGACGAACGTGGCCAGGCCTTCGCTGTTGATGCTGTAGATGCCGTCGCCCACGGAGCTGAGCAGCAACTGGTTATCGCGCTCGCTTTCCTGGAACAGGTTGAGAATGTTACGCCACTCGATCAGCCCGCCACGCATGGTGCGCTCGGTGTGAGCCTGGTCGCGCTGATATTTCTCGTGACTCAGTTCGCGCAGCACCAGAATCAGTTGCTGTTCACCCTTGATCTGTAGCGTCGTGGCGGAAATTTCCAGCTCGATGCGTTCGCCGCTCTTGCAGTTGCAGCTCAGTTCTTCGGTCCAGCCGCGCCCTTTGTCCAGCACTGCCTGAGTGAACACGATCAGATCGGCCAGTTGATGGCCGAACAGCTTGCTCACCGGCAATTCCAGCAGCTCCTGGCGTGGGTAGCCGAGCAGCTTGCAGGCAGCGATATTCAGATCGATCAGCCGATCAGAAAACGGATTGAGCAGGGCGATGGCTTCGGCGCAATGCTCGAACACCATGTGCCGCGACGAATACGCCAGATCGGCCCAACCGCTGAGAGAGTCTGTTTCAGTCATGACTACGAAATCTCGTGATTTGCCGCTACGAATATTCGTATTTCTACGGGAATCCGTGATTCGCCGATAGCATCAGATACGCCTTAAAAAACCGGTTCAGATGGGTATATCCAACAAAATCAATAGTTTGAGTGTGTATTAAATTCCGTTTAATTTTCTGGCACGGCGTTCGCTCTATCTCCTGCAACCCGGCAGCCAACACAGGCTGACGTTCAAGCACGAAGAAACTGGAGAGCGACACTATGCCTACCGTGGACATCCCCCATTACAAAGACGGCGACTTCCTGGTCAATTACGAAGAGAAAGTCTTCGAGGACGTCAAAGCCGAGCCCGGCGAAAAAGTCTTGATCACCTTCCATACCATCGCCTTCGAGGGTTCCATCGGCCTGGTCAACATGCTTCAGGCCAAGCGCCTGCTGCGCAAAGGCTTTGAAACCAAAATCCTGCTGTACGGGCCAGGTGTGCAACTGGGTGTGCAGCGCGGTTTCCCGACCCTGGGTGCCGAAGCGTTTCCCGGTCATCTGGCAGTGAACAAGCAAATCATTCAATTCATGGAAGAGGGCGGTGAGGTCTACGCCTGCCGCTTCGCCCTGCAAGCCCTGTACGGCCAGACCGAAAAAGCCCTGATCGAAGGCATTCGCCCGATCAACCCGCTGGACGTGATGGACCTGCGCCTGCTGATGCGCCGTGAAGGCGCGATGATCATCGATACCTGGACGGCCTGATAGCCTTCGGCATTGTCGAAATGCCGATGGGTTGAACACTGCCCTTGTGGGAGCGGGCTTGCTCGCGAAGAGGGAGTGTCAGGCGACATCTCTGCCGTATGACACACCGCCTTCGCGAGCAAGCCCGCTCCCACAGGACCCCGTCGATCTTGCGAACACTACTGACTTCAGGACCGCTCATGCCCATCATTCGCGCAGCCGCCGTACAACTCAGCCCGGTGCTTTACAGCCGCGAAGGCACCGTGGACAAGGTCTGCCAGCAGATCATCGCCCTCGGCCGACAAGGCGTTCAATTCGCCGTGTTCCCGGAAACAGTGGTGCCTTACTACCCGTATTTTTCATTTGTGCAGCCGGCCTTCGCCATGGGTGCACAACACCTGAAGTTGCTCGACCAATCCGTCACGGTGCCGTCCGCCGCCACCCTGGCAATCGGCGAGGCCTGCAAACAAGCGGGCATGGTCGTCTCCATCGGCGTCAATGAGCGCGATGGCGGCACGATCTACAACGCCCAATTACTGTTCGATGCCGACGGCAGCCTGATTCAGCATCGGCGCAAAATCACCCCGACCTACCACGAGCGCATGGTGTGGGGGCAGGGCGATGGTTCCGGTCTGCGCGCCATCGACAGCGCGGTCGGGCGTATCGGCTCGCTGGCGTGCTGGGAGCACTACAACCCGCTGGCTCGCTACGCCTTGATGGCGGACGGCGAACAGATCCACGCCGCCATGTTTCCGGGCTCCCTGGTGGGCGACATTTTCGCCGAGCAGATCGAAGTCACCATCCGCCATCACGCGCTGGAATCCGGCTGCTTCGTGGTCAACGCCACCGCGTGGCTGGATGCCGATCAGCAAGGCCAGATCATGCAGGACACCGGCTGCGGCCTCGGCCCGATCTCCGGCGGCTGCTTCAGCGCCATCGTCACGCCGGAAGGCAAGTTGCTCGGCGAGCCACTGCGTTCGGGCGAAGGTGTGGTGATCGCCGACCTTGATCTGGCACTGATCGATAAACGCAAACGGATGATGGATTCGGTCGGGCATTACAGCCGTCCGGAACTGCTCAGCCTGTTGATCGACCGCACACCCACCGCCCACGTGCATGAACGCAGCCCGCACCTGGCGGCGATTGCCTCCGAGGAGTTCGATCATGCAAACCAATGAATTGCTGGCCGAACTGCAATGCCACGGCGTGCGCTGGCCCGCTGCGCAAAACGGCTTGTCCCGGCAGGGGGGCGCCGGGCCGTCGGACCACAAGGCGCTGAGTTTCGGCAGCCGGACCATGATGGTGCCGATCCTCAATCAGGCCTCGCAGGATTCACCGTATCAAGCGCAACCCAGCGCCGATGGCAGCCAGACGTTGATCTTTCGCGAAGGCTTGCAGGTCGGCCAGGTGCAGATGCCCGGTGTGCCGAAGTTCTACGGCTTGAGCACCGCCGACGGGATTCCCTATTGGAAAATCGCCACGCTGCACAGTAGTGATGTGCTCGCGACTACTGTTTTACAACACTGCATTCGCTTCAATGATCGCGGCAGCTCCTGCCAGTTTTGCGCCATCGGCCAGTCGCTGGCGGCAGGTAAAACCATCGCCCGCAAGCGTCCGCAGCAATTGGCGGAAGTGGCCAAAGCCGCAGTCGAGCTCGATGGCGTCAAGCACATGGTGATGACCACCGGCACCCCGCAAACCCCGGACCGTGGCGCGGCGATTTTGTGTGAGTCCGCCGCCGCAGTGACCGCAGCGGTCGCTCTGCCGATTCAGGCGCAATGCGAGCCGCCGGACGATGATCGCTGGTTCCAGCGCCTGGCCGACAGCGGCGTGGTGTCGCTGGGCATGCACTTGGAAGCGGTCACCGATGAAGTGCGCCAGCGGATCATGCCGGGCAAGGCCGAAGTGCCACTGAGCCGCTATTTCGAGGCGTTCAGCGCGGCGGTCGAGGTCTTCGGTCGGGGTCAGGTCAGCACCTACATCCTCGCCGGCCTGGGCGACAGCGAAGCGGCGATCAGCGAGATGAGCGAGCGGTTATGCGCGCTGGGTGTGTACCCGTTCGTGGTGCCGTTCGTACCCATCGACGGCACGCCGTTGGCCCATCACCCCAAACCCGACAGCGCGATGATGGCCCGCTTGTACCCGCAGATCGGCGCGAGCCTGCGTCGTCACGGTTTGCACTCGGATCAGATCAATGCCGGCTGCGCCAAATGCGGCGCGTGCTCGGCCCTGAAAAGCTACGAATAAGCCGGAGAAGCGCCATGTCTAATCTCGCCTTTGCTTTGGTCGACAGCACGTTTGAACCGTTCCGTGCCGGTGAGCTGTTGGTCAAGCCCGCCAGCGAACACTGGGAGAAACAGGCCTATTTCGCCTTGCGCCGCTCGGTGTTTTCCGACGAGCAACAACTGCTGGTGCAGGACAAGGACCGCCATGATTTCCAGGCGATTGCCATTGTCGCCCTGTCCGGCAATTGCGGGATGGCCGATCAGGTGGTCGGCGCGGTGCGCATCTATCAGCCGGAGCCGGGGCTGTGGTTCGGCGGGCGGTTGTGCGTGGCCCCGGCGTATCGGCGGCACAGCATGATCGGCAAGGCGCTGGTCAACGAAGCGGTGTCGCGGGCCAAGGAACTGGGCTGCGAGGTGTTTCGCGCCACGGTGCAGGCGCAGAATGAAAGCTATTTCCATGGTTTGCATTGGCGAACCCTCGAACACTTGGCGTTGCTCGGCCAGCCCCATTGTTTGATGCAGGCGGATTTGCCGAGCTACCCGTTGATGCCGCGCCAGGTGTCATTGCGTGCGCTGAAGGCGGCTCGCCATGACTGATCTGACGGCTCTGCTCGACAGATTGCGCAGCACCCCGGCGATGCGCTCGAAACAGGCGATCCAGCAACCCGCCGCCGTTATCGGCAGCACACAACGATCACTGACCCGTGAACAGCTTTACGCCTTGCCCGGGGATGACACGGCGGCGATTGCCTGTGGCGATCATTTTCAGTTGCTGGCCATCGAAGGCATGTTGCCGGCCTTCGTCGAAGCGGCACCGTGGTTTGCCGGGTGGTCAGCGGTCATGGCCAATGTCAGCGACATCACCGCCATGGGCGGTCGCGCGACGGCGGTGGTCAACGCCTATTGGCATCACGACAACACCGCCGCGCAACAACTGTTGGCGGGCATCCGCGACGCGTGCGAAGCCTATGGCTTGGTGCTGGCCGGCGGACACACCAGCCTCACGGCGGGTAACCCGGCGGCGCTGGCCGTAGCGATTACCGGCATTGCGCAAACATTGCTTTCGACCCTGCATGTTGCGCCCGGTCAGGTCATCGCCATGGCGGTGGACCTTGAAGGCGCCTGGCATGCCGACAGCACCTATTGGAAAGCCTTCGAAGGCGTTCCGGCCGAGCGCTTGCGCAGCAAGCTCGACGTGCTGCCGCGCCTGGCCGAAGCCCGGCTGTTGCACGGGGCCAAAGACATCAGCAATGCCGGGGTCCTCGGCAGTTTGTTGATGCTGCTGGAAACCACCGGGTGCGGCGCCTCCATCGATTTGGCGGCGCTGCCGTGTCCGCCGGACGCCGATCTTGCGCGCTGGCTGCAGGTGTTCCCCAGCTACGGCTTTTTGATGACCCTCAATGAGCAGGACTGGCCACAGGTACAAACCGCGTTTGCCTTTGAAGGCTTGCGGTGTGAACGCATCGGCCAGGTTAACGCCAGCGGCGCGATGAGCGTTCAGCTCGGCGAACAACGCGGCGAATTCTGGAACCTGCGCACGCAGCCGTTCACCGGTTTTGGCTACTCCCATCTGGATCTGACCCCTTTAAACCTGAATCAACAGGAGCACTGACATGCCCGCCGTCAATTTCAAAATCCGCTGGCCCAATGGCAAGGAAGCGACCGGCTATTCGCCCTCGACCGTGATTTACCAATACCTGGAGGAGGGCGCCAGTTACCCGCTGACGGACTTTCTGCTGCGCATCGAAAGCGCACTGAACAACGCCTCGGAACGGGTCAAGCAGGTCAAGGGCTTCTATTGCAGCTCGGCGATGGACACCTTGAGTTCGCTCAAGGGCCAGGCCAGCTATCTCGTCGAGCCCGATCACGCGATCGGGCATGTGGAGGTTCTGGCCATGCGCACCGAAGGCGCCGGCCAGGTGATCGGTGCGGGCTGGAGTTCATTCTGATTCATCGATTTTCCCTTAACCCTTTTCGTTACCGAGTACCGGAGCGCGTCATGACCAGCCACCTCACATCCATCAAACCCGCCCACCACAGCGTGATCGTCGTCGGCGGCGGTCAGGCCGGGCTATCGGCCAGCTATTACTTGCAACAGGAGGGCGTCGATCACCTGGTGCTGGAAAAGCACAGCGTGACCCACGCCTGGCGTAATCAGCGCTGGGATGCTTTCAGCCTGGTGACGCCCAACTGGCAGTGCGCATTGCCGGGCTACACCTACACCGAGGACTTCAAGGGCACTGACCCACACGGCTTTATGAAGAAGGATGAGATCAACGAGTACCTGGCCGGCTTCGTCAAATCGGTGAATGCGCCGGTCCGTGAAGGCGTCGCCGTGCAACGGGTGGTTCCTCGCGCCGTGGGTGGCTTCGAGGTGCACACCTCCAAAGGTGAGTTCACCGCCGATCAGGTGATTGTCGCGTCGGGCGGTTATCACACGCCGATCATCCCGCGCCTGGCCGAGCGTTTGCCGGCAAGCATTCACCAGCTCCACTCCGAGCAATACCGCAATCCCCAAGCATTGCCCACCGGCAATGTGCTGGTGGTCGGTTCCGGTCAGTCGGGTGCGCAAATCGCCGAAGATCTGCACCTGGCCGGTCGCAAGGTCTATCTGGCAGTTGGTGACGCACCGCGTTGCGCGCGTTTTTACCGGGGCCGGGACGTGGTCGACTGGCTGGCGGAAATGGGCTACTACGACATCGGCGTCGACACCCATCCGCTGCGTGAAGGCGTGCGCGACAACACCAATCACTACGTCACGGGGCGCGATGGTGGGCGGGACATCGACCTGCGCAACTTCGCTCGTGAAGGCATGCAGTTGTTCGGTCGTCTTGACGGGTTGCAGGGCACTCGCTTGCAGTTTGCGAACAACCTGGCGGAAAACCTCGACAGCGCCGACGCGGTCTATAACCGGATCAATGGCTCGATCGACAAGTACATCGAGCAGCACTCGATCGATGCGCCGCCCGGCGAGCGTTATCAGCCGAGCTGGACGCCCGAGCAAGAGCGCAGCGAGCTGGACCTTGAGGCCGAAGGCATCACCAGCATCATCTGGTGCATCGGCTTCAGCCCGGACTTCACTTGGGTCGAGGCCCCAGTCTTCAACGGTCGCGGCCATCCCGGGCACAAGCGCGGGGTCACGGCGCAGCCTGGGTTGTACTTCCTCGGATTGCCATGGTTATACACCTGGGGGTCTGGACGTTTCTCCGGAGTGGCCCAGGATGCCCGGTACCTGGTGGATCAAATGGTGGCGTCGCACATTCAGCCCAAGCTGCATTCCGGCCAGAAAGCCTGACGCCGAGCGGCTGGAAAATTGGCTGCGGGGGCAAGGCAGGTCGACGCGTCGTGCACTCTTATAAAGCCCCGGCGCCGCGACTTGCACTAACCCAAGGCAAACAGCGGCGCCGATTTCATCGGTCCGGAGCATTCGAATCTTCAGCCATAACCGCCAATCCAGGGTGTGCGGCCCAGTAAAACGGCGCTGCGAGCCCCGGTAGCGGGGCCGCTCATGAATCACTGGCACAAACACTGCATAGACCCCACCAAGGCCCGCCATTAACGCAATAGAAGGGCCGCCCAACCGGTCAACGACGATCAGGTCATGGGCAACATCGGTGGATCAGGCATAGACGTCTGGTTTCGACACCGCAAAAGAACAGGCAAAGACGCCTGGAACCGCAAGGTTTCAGGCGTTTTTTTTTGCTTTTTGAACCGTGATTGGCTGTGAATGGGTGCCTCTATGAATTCCAATGTTGCCGCGTTGAACAAACTGCAAACGCTGATCGTGATCGGCAATGGCATGGTCGGACATCATTGTGTCGAGCAACTGATCGAGCGCGGAGCGCTGGAGCACTATCGGCTGCACGTCTTCAGCGAAGAGCCGATGCGTGCCTACGACCGTGTGCACCTTTCCGAATACTTCACCGGTCGCGACGCCGAGTCGCTGGCGCTGTCCGAGGCGTCGCTGTACCAGACGCCCGGTGTCACCTTGCATTTGGGCGTGCCGGTGCTGGAAATCGACCGGGTTCGGCGCGAAGTGATTACCGCGCAAGGGTGTGTCGGCTACGACAAATTGGTCCTGGCCACCGGTTCCTACCCGTTTGTGCCGCCAATTGAAGGTGCCGAGGGCGATTCGCGGCTGGTGTACCGCACCCTTGAAGACCTTGACGCGATCCGTGCCGCAGCGGCCAACGCCCGGCGTGGCGTGGTGGTGGGCGGTGGCTTGCTCGGCCTTGAAGCCGCCAATGCGCTGAAAAGCCTGGGGCTGGAAGCACATGTGGTGGAGTTCGCGCCGCGCTTGATGCCGGTGCAACTGGATGACCTCGGCGGGTTTGCGCTCAAGACCCAGATCGAACGGCTGGGCGTGGGTGTGCACCTGTCCCGCGCCACTCAATCGATCAGCCCGGGCGAGCAGTACCGCTACCGGATGAATTTTGCCAATGACGAATTCCTTGAAACCGACCTGATCGTGTTCTCCGCCGGTATCCGTGCCCAGGATGCGCTGGCCCGGCAAAGTGCCTTGGAGATCGGTCCGCGCGGCGGTGTCGTGGTGGACGGCCAGTGCCTGACCAGCGACCCGAATATCTACGCCATCGGCGAGTGTGCGTCCTGGAATGGCAGCGTGTTTGGCCTGGTCGCGCCGGGTTACCAGATGGCCCGTGGCGTCGCCGCCCAGTTGTGCAACGAGGTGGCCGAGCCCTTCATTGGCGCGGACATGTCGACCAAACTCAAACTGCTGGGGGTCGATGTCGGTTCTATCGGCGATGCCCACGCCCATACGCCGGGCGCCCGCAGCTATCAGTTTATCGACGAGGCCAGCGCCAGTTACCGGCGCCTGGTGGTGGATGCCAGTGGCAAGCACGTGCTCGGCGCGGTGCTGGTCGGGGACAACAGTTACTACGACACGCTGCTGCAATACATGCAGAACGCGATTGCGTTGCCGTCGGAGCCGGCCAGCCTGATTCTGCCGTCGTCCGAAGGCGCACCGACCCTCGGCCCGGGCGCGTTGCCCGAATCGGCGACGGTCTGCTCCTGCCACAACGTCACCAAAGGCTCGATCTGCTCGGCCATCGATGGCGGCTGCACCGACCTCGGCCTGCTCAAGGCGCAAACCAAGGCCTGCACCGGTTGCGGCGGTTGCGCCGGCCTGCTCAAGCAAGTCTTCGAGCATGAACTGATTGCCCGTGGCGTCAGTGTCGACAAGAGCCTGTGCGAACACTTCGCCTACACCCGCCAGGAACTCTATGCCTTGGTGCGGGTAGAAGGGTTGATCACCTTCGAAGAACTGCTGGCCAAGCACGGCCGTGGCCATACCGGTTGCGACGTGTGCAAGCCGGCGGTGGGCTCGATCCTCGCCTCGTGCTGGAACCAGCCGATCATGGACACCTCACTGGTGCCGTTGCAGGACACCAACGACACCTTCATGGCCAACATGCAGAAAAACGGCACGTACTCCGTGGTACCGCGCATCCCCGGCGGCGAGATCACCGCTGACAAACTGATCGCGATTGGCGTGGTGGCGAAGAAATACGACCTCTACACCAAAATCACCGGCGGCCAGCGTATCGACCTGTTTGGCGCACAGTTGCATGAGTTGCCGGACATCTGGAGCGAGCTGATCGAGGCCGGCTTCGAAACCGGCCACGCCTACGGCAAATCGACGCGCACGGTGAAGTCCTGCGTTGGCAGCACCTGGTGCCGTTACGGCGTGCAGGACAGCGTGAAAATGGCCCTGCTGATCGAGGACCGTTACAAGGGCCTGCGTTCGCCACACAAACTCAAATTCGCGGTGTCCGGTTGCGCCCGTGAATGCGCCGAAGCCCAGAGCAAGGACGTGGGCGTGATCGCCACCGAGAAAGGCTGGAACCTGTACATCGCCGGCAACGGCGGCATGCGTCCGCGTCACGCCGAGTTGTTCGCCACCGACCTGGACGATGAAACCCTGATCCGCTACATCGACCGCTTCCTGATGTTCTACATCCGCACCGCCGACAAATTGCAGCGCACCTCAGTCTGGCGCGAAAGCCTGGAGGGCGGTCTGGATTACCTGACCGAGGTGATCATCAACGACAGCCTCGGCCTGGGAGACGAACTCGAAGCGCAGATGCAGCTCGTGGTCGATCGCTACGAATGCGAGTGGGCCAACGCCCTCAAAGACCCGGAAAAACTCAAGCGCTTCCGCACTTTCGTCAACGATAAACGCCCGGACCCGGACATCCACTTTGTCCAGGAGCGCGGTCAACGGCGCCCGATCATGGCCGCCGAACTCAACCTGATTCCCGTCACCGAGGAGATTGCCTGATGAGCCAGACCACTACCCGACGCATTGCAACCCTGGAAACCGCCCGGGCCTGGACAACGGTGTGCCAGCAACAGGACCTGGTGAGCAACTCCGGTGTCGTCGTCTGGCACGACGGCGCCCAGGTGGCGCTGTTCTACCTGCCAGGCGCCGAGGGCAAGACCCTCTACGCGATTGACAACCATGACCCGCAATCCGGGGCGAATGTGATCGGCCGTGGTTTGGTGGGGAGCATCAAGGGCGATCTGGTGGTGGCGTCACCGATCTACAAGCAACATTTCCGTCTGGAGGACGGCAGTTGCCTGGAGTACCCGCAACAACGTCTGCGGGTCTGGCCGGTGCGCTTGAACGAGGGCGTTGTGGAAGTCGGATCGGACTGAGAGGGCGGCCGGGCTTCGTCCTTGAAGCCCGGCACTCACGACTGGTCCGCTGCGCTACTCGGTTTGCAGCAGCAGATGCACGTCAATGGTGGGGTTGCCCATCAGCTTCTGCGGGAACCGGTCGCCGATGAAATCCTTGTCCACCGGTTCGACCCAGACGCTGAGCGTGCCGCCGAGCACCTCTGACATCGGCAATTCGAAGTCGAATTGCGTGACGGCGTTGGCCACGCAGTTGGCGCACGTCTGGACTTCCACCGGTTGAAACAGTGAGCGGGTGGCGATCGTCCTGCCGTCCTTCTGCAAATGCACCCAGAAGCTGCCGGGGATTTTCAAGCGATTGATGCCGCTGACCCGCACGTTGACCCGATTGGCTTCGACGGTGAAGGCCTTGGACGCGGCGAGTGTGCGCTGGGTCTTGGGCAGGAAATCAACGTTCGAGGCGGTCGCTGGCGGGCCATAGTCGATGTCGAGCTGATTCACCGAGTCGATGATCGCCAGGGTGTTGAGTTCTGGCGGGTTGCTGGTGAACGGGTTCAACGCCTGAAGTGCGGCATCGTTGAAAATCTGGTAGCTGAGGGCGTCAGTCGTTTCATTGATGGTGGTGAGCAGGCCATGCAGGTCGGTGGCCAGCATCTTTTTCTGCCATTCCCAGAACACCCTGTCCCAGTTGCAATGGAAGAACCAGAACACCGGGTCGAAAGCAGCCACTTCTTGGTGCTGCATGGTCAGGCCAATCGAGTTATGGCCACTGTCGTGGGCGGAAATGATGGTGTTGTGGGCGGCCCCGGACCAGTACCCGTGGAAGTCCTCCCAATCGGTCTTGCTCATGGCTCGATTGACGTCGTCGGTCACGCCGCTTTGCAGCAGGTTCTGAGCAATCTGCTCATAGCTGAAACGCGTCGTGACGTAGCCTTCGGGGTAGTTGTCGCCGACCGCTTGCGGCAGCACGTATTGGTCGAAGGGCGCGCTTTTGAGCACGTCGGGGAACGGAGTTGTGATGTCCCAGTAGGGCAGGGTCACGTTCTCGCAGCCGGGCACTGACCTCAGGGCATTTTCGAAACTGACCAGGTACGCCCGATGCCAGGGGTTGTAGCCCGGGACGTGGTGCATGCAAAAGGTATTGGGGGCTGGAAACCAGTGATAGCCGGCCTGTACGAAGAAACCGTTCGGGTCGTCGGGGGCCTTGGCCAGGATCGCCGAAAACGCTTGTTTGAGCAGGTCAAGTTCCTGGCTGGACAGCGTCGTGACGTCCTTGCGAACCCTGCCGGCAGGTGCCACAGCGCTGAGCAGCGTGCGCGCGTCGAACTCTACGACATTGGCACTGGTGGCAGGCACCCCTTTGGGGTAGCCGTTGTTCATCCAGTTGAGAAACGTGCTGACCCAATCGGCCGTCCAGGGTCGTCCCGGCGGCATATTCCCCGTCGCCACTTGTTGGTAGATGTTGCCGGCATGGTTCATCACCGCTTCATAGCTGGCGAGGTCGAGGCCTTGCCTGGCCATGTGCTCCCGGTCTTCGGTGGTGAACATGTCGCGGATCTGCGCGTACCAGGTGGGGTTGCTGACAGGTGCTGTTGTGGAGGTAGTGGTCATGCCCGACTCCTTGTCGTCTTTCGTGCAAAGGGATAACCCATCAGTGCTGACGGGTGTCCGACGGTTGATGGGTGGCGTGCTTCATGCCGGCCATGCCAATGCCGCCGCCGCTGGCATTGAGGTCGGGAACGATCTGGATATTGGTCATCATGCCGCCGTCCTCGTGGTCGAGGATGTGGCAGTGGATGACGAACTCGCCGATGTAGCGGTCGTAGTGCGTGCGAACCAGTACCTGGTAATCGTTCTGCACGAAAATCGTGTCCTTGAACTCATGCCACATCCCGCAATACTGGTTTTGCAGGCCCAGTTCATCGGCCGGCACCAGGCACTCGCCGTTGGCACCGAAGATGCTTTTGGGCTTCTCGCCGGGCTTGGCGTAGAGCACATCCATCACCTGGAACGGGTTGACGTGAATGTGAAAGATATGGGGCTCGACTTGCGAGCTCAGTACCCAATCGTCCGTGGTGTTGACCTGGCGAGTGAAGTCGATGCGGTCCGGGTCATAGGATTTGTAGTTGATGTAAAAGCCGAACGCGCCGGTCCACGGATCTCCCGGTTTTTTCGGCGGGGTAGCGGCAGGTGAGGGCGGGAAGGGTGGGTTGCCGATGAAAAAGTCGGCTTTCTGGATGTCATCGTTGACCACCGCGTCCTTGAGGTCATCCATCCCGCGCCACGGTTTCAAGTCACCGCTGCGCAGGCCTTCGAGGGCGGCGGCGGGCAGCGATTTATCCGTTTTGTTGGCGTCGTACAGCGCTTGCTGGATATAGGTTTGCGGGTCGTCGGTCACGACCTTGCCGCCCGAGACGATCACAGTGGCCAACAGTTGAGTTTCGTTCGGGCCCTGGCCGCCAGGCCCTTTGGGGCCGGCATTGGCGCGTTCGGCGGGCGTTGCGGCCTGGTTCAGCATGCAGTAGGTGCCGTCCCGGGGGAACATGAGCAACACGTCACTGCGATAACCGGGTTGGAGGAAGTTGCTGCCGATGCCGCCGCTGATGCTTTTTTTGTTCACGCCGATGGGGCGAATCGCGGTGCGCGTGATGCCGTCGGTGGCGATCTCGAATTGAGGGACCAGATCCACGGGTTTACTGCCATCGGGCACCGTCACCGGACACAGTTCGGCAATCGTCGCGGCTTGCTCCTTGGGCGTACCGCTGAGCACGCCGGTCAATGCGAGCCGGGCTTTTGCGCTGGTGGTGTTCATCGGCACGATTTGCAGGTTCACCGTGTCGTGGATGCCGCCGTGAATAAAGCGCCAACGCTGTATTTCGCCGGCGCCAATGCCGCTGAGCGTTGGCTGGACTACACCGTTAATGCTGGTAAACCGCCCGCTCTCATCCCAGACCGTGGCCGAAGAAAGCTGTTTGCCGAAGTCCTCGACAACACCGGTCTTGCCGCTGGGGCAGGTCCAGGTGCCATCCTTTTGCGTGATGATGGCGCCCTTGTCGTCGAAGCAGGCGTAGGGGATTTGCTGGAACAGAAACACTTGCTCGGGCAGGGCTTGGCCGGCGGCGTTCTTGAGGACGGTGTCGATGTCTCCCGGTTTGTCGCCGGTGTAGGGCCGGGCGCCGCGCACGATCAGGGCGCCCGCTGCGCCGCTGGCGACTTGCATCGCCGTGGAACCGTGTCGGTGCGCGTGGTACCAGAAGGTGCCTGATGGGTGATCGGTAGGGATGTTGATCTCGTATTCGAATTTGGTTTGCGGGGCGATGTTCAGCAGCACGTTGTCGCTGTTGCCTGCCGGCGAAACGTGAAGCCCGTGGTAATGCAGGTTGATCGTGTTGAAGCAGCCCGGGTCGCCATTGGCCGGGTCTTTTCCGCCCGGACAGCTCGGGTCGTTTTTATCCAGCTGATTGTCCAGGTGCACCCGTAGGGTGTTGCCGGGGCGCACGTCGATGAGCGGGCCGGTCAGGCAGCCGCCATAGGATCGCAGCTTGACCGTGTCCTTGGCGCCGTCGGGGTTGCCGGGGTTGTAGATCTGGTTTTCGCGCTGCTGCACTTGCAGGTTCAGTTCGACGGTCTGGCCTTCGCGGGTGATATCCCCCGCCGGGTTGCAGCCGGTTTGCGGAACAGCCAGTTCAGTCGCCTTCAACGTGCCCGGCGGTCCTTTTTCCAGAAGCCTGGGCGGGGCCAGGAACGGCTGGGCAGCGAATTCGGCGAGCGCCGCCGAGGACGAGGTGCAGACCATCAACCCGGCCAGGACCATGCGAAACGTAGTCATGTTGTTCTCCGTGCGCCATTGCGCGAATGGGGGCGGCGGCCGCGATGGCCGCGTGTCCTTTAAGTGTTGGGGAGGCAGGTGGGCAGGCGACGTATAGATCGTCGTGAGCGAAGAAGGGGGTGTGGAGTGCAGGCGATGACGCGCTGCTGCGCGCTATCGTCGGTCGCGATTGCGACCCAATACCGTCCTGGTGCGGGCATGGCTCCCTCCCTGGGGAACACCGCGGCGAACGCGTTTACGTCGTCAGGTGGTCAAGCTTCCTGCAAATCAGCGATGCGATGCCCGGACGGCTAACCGGAGGTCCTGCTGCCCGGAATCAATGCCCCGGTGCAGCTTTCGGGGAGCATAGTTGGCGTTCGTCGACCTGCAAGGTGTTTTCAGCGATTCGTTTAAAGCTGATCTATAGTTTTGGAGCGCAGTCCGTTGGAAGAACCGTGGTCCGGTAAACAACACCCGATGACAGGGAGGTCTGATCAATGACGTTTACACGACGCAATGTCTGGAGCCTGCAACAACCCTGGGCCCCAGAACTCCTGTGGTACGCCCGCGGGGTCAAGGTGCTGAAGTCGCGCCCGTTTAGCGATATCACCAGTTGGAAATACCTCGCGGCGATCCATGGCATTGAAGAGGTGGTCTGGCGCCAGTTCGGCTGGTTGGCGGCGGATGAAAAACAACCGGACACACCGGAGTACCTCAGTCAGGATCGCAATCAGTGCCAGCACCACAATTGGTATTTCATTCCGTGGCATCGGGGTTACCTGGCGGCTTACGAGTCGATTGTGCGGGCCGCGATACAAACCTTGCCGGGAGCGCCGGACGATTGGGCATTACCTTATTGGAATTACAACGACACGGCGGTCGCCAATCCGCGCCTGCTGCCGCAAGCCTTTGCAACGAATGCCTGGCCCGATGGTGGCGACAATCCACTGTTTGAACCCCGGCGTTTTGGCCGTGGGGATGGCGTGGTGGTTATCCGCAAAGAGGATGTCGATCTGAAGGCGGCCCTGAGCGACCCTGATTTCGAAGGGGTTCTCAATGGTTCTCCGGGATTCGGTGGGGTGCGCACACCCTTTCAACACAACGCAGACCGCCCGAATGAAGGTTTGCTTGAACAGGGGCCGCACGATCCGGTCCATGGCCTTGTTGGTGGTTATCGCAAGGGAACGGACCCCCGGGACTGGCGGAATCTGGGCTTGATGTCGATGCCGCTGACGGCCGGGCTCGATCCGATTTTCTGGCTGCATCACGCCAACATCGATCGGCTGTGGGAGGTGTGGCTCAACCGTAACCCGAACTTCAAGAACCCGGTGCTCAAGTCATGGCTTGACGGGCCAAGCGGCAAGCAACGCTTTGTGGTGCCGCAAGCCGATGGCAGTCGAAAGGAATTTGCGCCCAAAGATATGCTGGACACGAAGGCGCCCGTGCTTAACTATTTGTATGAGGACATTTCCGATCCGCTGAGTGGTCAGCAGCGCCTGAACCTTCGGTTGTTATCGTTGAAAACGCTCATGGACGTCCCCGGCATCACTGACGGTCTGGAGGTCGACGCTGTGCCCAAGAAACCCACGGTTGAACTGCTCGGTGCAAACAGCAAGGCGATTACCTTGGGAAGCGATCCCTCGGCCACCCTTGTGAAGACCGATAAGCCCACAATCCGCAAGCTCACCGACAGCTTCAAGCTGTCCACGTTCGCGCTGCGCGCGAGCCCGGAGCCTGATCGGGTATTCCTCAATCTGGAGAACATCACCGGGGACAATGACGCGGCCATTTTCGACGTGTATGTCGGTTTGGCCGAAGGCGCCATTGCCGCCGAGCACCCGGAGAACCGTGCAGGCGTGGTGTCGTTGTTCGGCATCAGCGAGTCGACCAACATTGCCAAACCCCACGGCGGATCGGGCCTGAGCAAAGTGATCGAGATCACCGATACGATTGACCGGCTGCACCTCACCGGTGAGGCCAATCTGAATGCCTTGCCGGTATTGTTCGTGCCGGTCAATGACGCGCGCGGGATCTCGATCAAACGGGTCAGCATTTACCGCCAGTCGACCTGACGATGGTCGTGTCGACACGGCTTCGGGAAGCGGGCCTTGACCCGCTCGCTTGCGCGTTATGGAGCATCAGCCTCGTCGCGTTCGGCGTCATTGCCCTCAGTGACAACGTTCACGCTGAACTGATGCTTCTGTGCCGTTCCGATCCTGGCCCGCTGTTTGCCGAGGGCCTGAGTTACCTGCATTTCTATTACTCAACCCTGGACCTCGCCGCGTTTGCGGTGGGCGTGACCTTGATGCTGGTGGCGATGATGACGCCCGCGTTGGCGGGGCCTTTGTTGCACTTGTGGTTTCGCTCGCTCTCGCGCCACCGTTGGCGAGCCATCATGCTGTTCTTTCTGGGCTATTTGGGTGTGTGGCTGGCGGCTTGTGTGTTGCTGTTTGTGATCGCGCTGCTGCTGGTTTCGCTCACGGGTTCAGAGCCTGTGGCCGGGGCGGTTGCGGTGCTGGGATGGCTGATCTGGCAACTGAGCACCGTGCGTTCGCGCTGCCTTGCGCGTTGCCATCAACGGCCCCGGCTGTCTGTGTTTGGAATGGCTGCGCTGGTCGACCCGTTGTGTTTTGGCGCGACCCACGGGTTCTGGTGCGTGACGACGTGCTGGGCGTTGATGTTGATCCCGCTGTGCCTGCCTTTCGCCCATCTGCCGGTCATGCTGGGCGGCGCGGTTCTGATCGCTTATGAGCGCGTCGGTGCTAACGGTCTGGGGTTTTCCCGGGTGAAGGGCGCAATCCGTCGCGGTCTTGCGCCCCGTTCTACAACAATCAGGCAGCGGCTTGCGGCTGCACCTGCAAATTCCCGTCCACGTCCTTGACCAGCCCGCTGGCCAGAAACAGCGGCGCCAGGCGCTTGTGCAGTTCGGGGGCGACGAACTCCTTGACGGTCGCCAGCGCCAGGTTGCCGTAAACCTCGAGCTCCGCTTTGGTGTACGACAGCCAGGCTTTCTTCAACACCAGCAACACATCGCTACCGGCGGTGGAGGCGAAGCGGCGGTGCACCACTTGTCCGTCAAGGTTGAAGGTGTGTTGGTACTCGTAGCCGGTTTCGTCACCTTCGCTGGCGACACAACGGATGCACGTGCATTTACCGTCGCCGAAGGCCATGCGCAGATAGTTATTGAAGTCCACGACGGGCTTGAGCCCCAGGCGCTTATCGACTTCGAACAAATCCCCGGTCATTTTTTCATCAGTACTCAACGTCAATTCCCTCACAGTCATGCGGCGTATTTTTACAGCGCAGCACAATACCAGCCGGAGGGGTTCTGCGGGTGCTTTCTGGCCGGTGAACAGGAAAACGCCACGCAATGCGCGGCGTTTTAGCCCGAATCAGCTCATCCAGTTGCCGCCATCAACGTTATAAGTCTGCGCAACGATGTAATCACTCTCGGCCGATGCCAGGAAAATCGCCATGCCCTCCAGGTCCTGGGCGGTGGCCATGCGCCCGAACGGGACTTCCTCGCCGACGAGTTTTTTCTTTTCACCGATTGGACGGTTTTCATGGCGGGCGAACAACGCATCGACGCCATCCCAATGCTCGCCATCGACCACGCCTGGGGCGATGGCATTCACATTGATGCCATGTTTGATCAGGTTCAACCCGGCCGATTGCGTGAGGCTGATCACCGCCGCTTTGGTCGCGCAGTAGATCGCCACCAGCGCTTCACCGCGACGGCCGGCCTGGCTGGCCATGTTGATGATCTTGCCGCCGTGGCCCTGGCTGATCATTTGCCGGGCGGCGGCCTGCAAGGTGAACAGCGTGCCGGCGACGTTGATCGAGAACAGCCGCTCATAGCTGTCCCGGGTGATTTCGGTGATCGGTGCCAGATCGAACAGCGCCGCGTTATTGATCAGGATATCGAGCTTGCCGACGTTCGCGACGACTGCAGCGATGGCCGCGTCGATGGAGGTTTGGTCGGTGACGTCCATCTCCACCGCATAGGCCTGCGGCCCCAATTCGGCAGCGGTGGCTTGTGCCCGCTCCAGGTTGATGTCGGCAATCGCGACGGTTGCGCCTTCGCGGATGTAGGCCAGGGCGAACGATCGGCCGATGCCTCGGGCGGCACCGGTAATGAGGGTGCTTTTTCCTTCTAGACGTTTCATCGTTTTCATCCGTTGGTTAATGCTGAAAGTCATGGCCTTACTTGGGGTAACCGGCGCGTTTCATCTCACGCTCGGTGCTCTGCTGGGCGGCGGCCAGGGCCTGCTCGACCGACATCTGCCCGGTGAGGGCGGCGGACATTTGCTTGCCGACCGAGGTGCCGATGCCCTGGAATTCGGGAATCGTCACGTACTGGATACCGACGTAGGGCACGGGCAGGGCGGAGGGGTGCGCCGGGTCAGCGTTTTGCATCATTTGCAGCGTGACCTTGGCGAAGGGCGCGGCTTGCAAATAAGCATCGCTGTAGGTGGACATCCGGGTGCCCGGCGGTACGTTGGTGATGCCGTCCTGGTCGGCGACCAGTTGGATGTACGCTTTGGAGGTTGCCCAAGTGACAAAGGTTTTGGCGGCGTCTTTGTGTTTGGAACTGGTCGGGATCGCCAGCGACCAGGCATACAGCCACGACGAGCCTTTGTCGGTGACCTGGGTCGGTGCGGCAACGAAGCCCACCTTGTCGGCGACATTGCTCTGGGTTTTGTCGGTGATGAACGAGCCGGCCACGCTGGCATCGACCCACATCGCGCACTTGCCGCTGTTGAAAAGTGCCAGGGTTTCGTTGAAGCCGTTGCTGGAGACACCGGGCGGGCCGTAGCGCTTGAGGGTATCGACGTAGAAGTTGGCGGCGGCGGTCCACTCCGGTCCGGTGAGTTGCGGTTGCCACTTTTCATCGAACCAGCGTGCGCCAAAGGCATTGGCCATGGTCGACAGCAACGCCATGTTTTCTCCCCAGCCAGCCTTGCCCCGCAGGCACATGCCGTATTGCTCTTTGTCCGGTTGGTGCAGCTTGCCGGCGAACTCGCCGAGTTGGGTCCAGGTCGGGTGCTCGGGCATGCTTAGCCCGGCGTCCTTGAACAGGTCGGTGCGGTAGTAGGTGACTGTGCTTTCGCCGTAGAACGGCAGGGCGTACAGCGTGTTGTTGACGGACAGTCCCTGGCGCACGGCGGGGAAAATATCGTCGAGGTCATAGCTGGCCGGCAGATCCTTCATCGGCTCCAGCCAGTTTTTCGCGCCCCACAGCGGCGTTTCATAGGTGCCGATGGTCAGCACGTCGAATTGACCACCCTGGGTGGCAATGTCGGTGGTCAGGCGCTGGCGCAGGACATTTTCCTCCAGCACCACCCAATTGAGCTTGATCTGCGGGTGCATCGCTTCGAAGGTTTTCGAGAGCTTTTGCATGCGGATCATGTCGCTGTTGTTCACGGTGGCGATGGTGACGGTGTCGGCCGCCTGGCCGAGCAGGGCGAAAGACAAACCGGCGGACAGAAAAAATACGTTGGGCAATCGCTTCATGGTGTTCTCCGCTCTGCGGCGTGGGCCGCAGCATCTTTTATTGTTGTAATCCGGGATGGCGAACCGATTACAACAGCTACCCATGAGCTCAACAAATGAACGGCATATGCCTCACTGATACTTTTTTAACCGGTGGTTGTGGCGGAAAAAAAGTATCAGTCACCGCCCGACATTGCGCTAGGCAGCCCGCAGGCCTTAGTGTGAACCTTGCTTGACCTACAAGAACAAGAAGGACTCGACAGTGATGAGCCACTACGCCGCCACGGAAAAACAGCCCGCACTCGAAGTCATTCTCAACGAGCCGCAACACAGCTTTCGCTGGTATCAACACGACTATCCCTTCGACCTGGCCCGCTGGAATCATCATCCCGAATTCGAAATCCACCTGATCCGCGAAGGCAGCGGTCGTTTGCTCGCGGGGGACTACATTGGTCTGTTCGAGGCTGGCCATGTGGCGCTGATCGGCCCGGGTTTGCCCCACGACTGGATCAGTGACCTGGGCAAGGGCGAGCTGATTGCCGGGCGTGACGTGGTGTTGCAGTTCGACGGCCAGGCGATGATGCAACTGCGCAACCTGGTGCCGGAGCTCAACGAGTTACAAAGCCTGTTCCGGCAAGCAGCCCGGGGCATCGAGTTCGGTGGCGTTACCCGCAAGAGGGCCGCCGAGCTGCTGGAACAGATCGGCCAGTGCCAGGGTTTTGAGCGGTTGTGTTTGTTTCTATCGTTGTTGCAGTTACTGGCTTCTGCACCCGAACGGGAGAGAAAAACCCTCGCCAGCCTGCAATACGCGCCCATGCTCGACGCCTTGACGGCCCAGCGCATGAGCATTGTCTTCGACTACATCCTCAACGACCTCGCCGATGAACTGCGTCTGTCGGTCATCGCCCAACGCCTGGAGATGAGCGAACCGGCGTTCTCCAAGTTCTTCAAACGCTCCACCGGCCACACCTTCGTCGACCTGACCCGCAAACTGCGGGTGCAGCGGGCGTGCCGCTTACTGGCGCAAAGTCCCTTGAGCGTGGCCAATATCTGCTTTGAGGTGGGGTACGCCAACCTGTCGAATTTCAACCGGCATTTCCGTCATGAAATGCAGGAAACCCCGAGCGAGTATCGGCAGCGATTGCAGAAGACTGGGGCCGTTGGCTAAACCCACTTTCTCAAATCAAACACAACACCTTGTGGCGAGGGGGCTCGTATTACTGGCCAGGCGTTGCCAGCCACTCACCCACAACTTTTTGATAGTTGCCAGTGGCCTTGCTCAGGTGCAACCACTGATCAACGTATTGCTTCCAGGTCATGTCATCGCGGGGCAGCAGATAAGCCTTCTCACCGTACTGGAAGTACTGGCCCGGATTAACCGCACACAGCCCAGGCTTGAGTTTCTGCTGATAACGCGCCTCGGACGCATCGGTGATCATCACGTCGGCCTTCTTGTCGAGCAGCGCCTGGAACAGCGTGACGTTGTCGTGCAGCAGTAATTGCGCCTTGGGCAGGAAGGCATGGACAAACGCTTCGTTGGTGCCGCCCGCCGGTTCAATCAACCGCACCGAAGGCTGGTTGATTTGCTCGACTGTCTGGTACAGCGGCTGGTCTTCGCAGCGCACCAACGGGACTTTGCCGTCGACATCGAGGGTGCTGCTGAAGAAGGCCTTTTTCTGCCGCTCCAGGGTCACGGAAATCCCGCCCATGGCGATGTCGCATTTGCCGGCGAGCAAGTCGGGCATCAGGGTTTTCCAGGTGGTCTGCACCCATTGCACCTTCGCGCCCAGGCTGTCGGCCAGGGACCGGGCCATCGCGATGTCGATGCCTTCGTACTCGCCGTTTTCATTTTTATAGGTGTAGGGCTTGTAGTCCCCGGTGGTGCAGACCGTCAGCAGACCCTGCTGCATGACGCTGTCCAGATGCGACGGTGCTTGCGCGTGCGCGCCCAAAGGCAGGGCGAGCAATGTGCAGAGGAGCAGGGCGGGTTTGGTGTTGTTCATCGATTCGGCGCTCACTTTCAAATCCTATGAGAGGGGCGCCGAGTATCGCTGAAAGCTTCAACGATTGGGGAGCGAAAGACAGCCTAAACCCTTCAGGGTGGCTTCGACCGCTAGCGCCAGTGGCGTGTGCGGTTCAGTCCCGAGCACTGCGAGCAAACGGCGGTTGTCCATGCGCAGCGGCTGTTGCCAGAGGTAGCGCATCTCCATCAACTCCCGCAGGGTGACCACGAACGGTGAGGCCAGACGCATTAGCCACCAGGGAAATGCCCGCTGTGTTGCCTGCCCGCCATTCTGTTCGACGCAACGGGCGATGGCCGCTGCCATTTGAGTGCCGTCGGCGTCCCAATGTCCGGCCATGTGGAAGGACGAGAAGGGCGCCAGGCGTTCCCGCACGTTGAGCAACTGCACCATGGTCTGCGCGACGTCTGGCAAATAGGACCACTGATGACCGACGCCCGGATCACCCGGCAGGTTGATGCGTTTCACCGCCTGCCCAGGCTTGATGATCCCCTGGGAAAACCAACTGTTAGCGGTCTGCGCCCCAAAAAAGTCCCCGGCCCGCAGCACAATCGCCCGCGCACCTTGCTGTGTGGCGGCGAGCAAGCGCTGTTCGAGTTCGACGCGGATCTTGCCTTTGCGCGTCAGCGGACGCTGTGGGGCGTCCTCGGTCAACAGCGGGAACGCGTCCGGGCCGTAGTTGTAGACCGTGCCGGGTAAAACAATCGTGGCGCCTTCCTTCAATGCCGCCGCGATGGTGTTATCGATCATCGGCAGCACCCATTCACTCCAGCGGCGATAGCCCGGCGGATTAACCGCGTGAACCAGCACACAGCAACCCCTTGCGGCGTGCATGACATCGGCGCGGTTCAGCGCATCGCCGCGCAGATAGAGAATGCCTTCGCGGGGTTCGCTGCTTTGCGTGAGCCCCCGTTGCAACGCCTGGACCTGCCATCCCGCATCGCGCAACTGACGCGCCACCTCACCGCCAATGCCGCCCGTTGCACCCAGTACCAGAACCTTATTGCGCTGCGTCATGTCAGTTTCTCCCGGATCGAGGCCCATTCTGCTGTCGCGGCCGGGATGAAAGAAATTGCTGAAAATCCGCTAGTAGCTATACATTTATGTATGACTAAAAATATCGGTTGGGAACTCTATCGAAGCTTTCTGGCGGTGCTGACCCACGGTTCGCTATCGGCGGCCGCGCGCACACTCGGCATTACCCAGCCGACCGTGGGCCGGCACATTGCCGAATTGGAAGCCTCGTTCAAACAAACCCTGTTCACCCGTTCAAGGACCGGGCTGATGCCAACCGAGGCGGCGTTGACGCTTCGCGGTTACGCCGAGGCCATGCACAGCAACGCCGCCGCGCTGGAGCGGGCGATGGCCGGTCAGGGGCAGACAATGGGCGGCACGGTGCGCATTACCGCCAGCGAAGTAATTTCCGTGGAGGTACTGCCGCCGGCATTGGCACGGCTACGCCAGGCGTATCCACACCTGACCGTTGAACTGGTGGCTAGTAACCGGGTGCAGGATCTGCTGCAACGGGAGGCCGACATTGCGGTGCGCATGACCCCGCCGAAACAGGAGCAACTTATCGCCCGCAACGTCGGCAACGTCGAACTGGGACTCTACGCGCAGGCCGACTACCTGCAACGGCAGGGCACACCGGCGGTACCAGCGGACTTGGCTCGGCATACATTGATTGGCTTCGATACCGAAACACCGTTCGTGCGTGCCGCCAGCAAGCGCGTTTCAGGCTGGACCCGTGAAGGTTTTTCCCTGCGCTCCGACAGCGACCTGGCCCAGCTCGCGATGATCCGCGCGGGCGCCGGCATCGGATTTTGCCAAGCCGCCGTGGCCCGGCGCGACGCAGGTCTGGTGCGAGTATTGCCCGAACCCTATACCTTCCAACTGGACGCCTGGGTCACCATGCACGAAGACTTGCGCAACAGCCCGCGTTGCAAAGTGGTCTTCGATGCCTTGGTGCAGTGTCTGCTGGTGCATACCGCTATTTGACGGCATACACCTTGCGCACATACCGCGTGCTTTTCCACGCACAAGGTGCACCTTGCGGCACGAAGACGCTGTCGCCGGTGTTGACGATTACGCTTGATCCATCGGGAGCGAGCAAGGTCACGCTGCCTTCGATCAGGTGCATCAGCTCATTGAGTTTGTGCGCTCGACCATGGCGCTCGTACGGCGTCGAATCCCAGACGCCGACACGTAGATCAGTGACCGCGTCTTCGAAAATATTGCGTGAGCGGCATTGCGGCGTCGGGCCGATCAGGATTTGGGGTTCCGGCGCAGCGGAAGGCGAGAGCATGGCCAGCGGATCGAGGAAAGTCAGGCCCGGCGTCGGCGTGACGGTGGCCATGGCGCAGAACGCCCATTGCGTCCCGGTATGCGGCTCGATTCTTAGCGCAGTCCCGCGACCGATCACGGCACTGGCACCGATGCCCAACTCCAGCGTCTGCTCCTGAGTTTTCAGCATGACGTGGCCGGCGTGGACCACGATCACTTCGGTGTGCGGAAAATCCTCGATATCAAACGCTTGGCTGGCCTCGACCAGCCCGGCCGAAACGCCGTCAGCGCCAGCCCAGGCGACGCGGCGACTGTCCATAAATGGGTCGGCGGCGTTCAGTGCCTGAGTTTTGAAAGGCGTGGCAATGCGGCTGCCGTCGGCGCGTGCCAACAGCAGAATGGTAGGTTGGGACATGCGGGTGATGCTCCGTGTAAAGGAAGGTGTTGAATCCGTCAGCCGATGGCTTGGGTGACCACTGCAAATTGGCGCACATCGTTGGCCGGCTGCGGTGGCGTACCACGGGCCATTTGCGCCACGGTGTCGACCTGTTTGAGGCCCGCCGCCGCCAGCCATTCGCTCAAGCCGCAATCGGACGGGATATCGATGCGCACAAAGGCGTCCGGTACTTGGGCCAGCAGCACCGTGATCAGGTGTTGAGCCTCTTCAAGGGTTTCAGCCACCACCGGACCAATGCCGCGACCACGACCGTAGGGCCGCAACATGGCGAAGCCGCGCACTTGTCCATCGCGTTCGATAACGACTGACCGTTCGACGACATCAAACAGATCCGTCAGCACCGCTCGACGGTCCAGCCCGGTTCCGGCGTTGGCCAGTTGAAGCACACGTGACTTGTCGCCTTCTCGCAACGGACGACAGGTTTCGCCGTCGGCCAGCGCGGCGGGGGCCGGCGCGTGTGCCTGGCCCTGGCACTGCTCAATCCGTCCGAACTCGACAAAGCCCTGGCTGACATACAAGGGCGCGCCGGCGAGCGTTGCGTTGAGGATCGGCGTGCGCGATTCGCAGGCAGCAAGTGCCTGCTCCATCAGCTTGCGGCCGATGCCTTTGCCTTGATAGTCGTCGCTGACAATCACCAAGCCGATGGTCGCGAAATCACCTTGTGGGCAGGCGAAAGCGGTGCCGATCAAACGCTCGCCATCCAGCGCTACAAAACCGTCGCTGATGCGCAACACCATGGCCCAGTCATCCAGCCGATGGGGCCACTTCAATTGCACGGACAAGGCGTGCGCCGCCGGCAAGTCGGCCTCGGTCATCGGGCGATAAAGGTATGCAGAAGGAAGCGGGGCGGACATGGCGAGTCTCCGTTAAACAGTGTGCGCGAGCGGCCGGTTTTCCGGCGTGATGGTGCCTGTATCCCATCTGTGCGAAGGGCTGACAAGGGGCTCCGGAACATTCGGCAGATTCCGCGAGACAGGGGCCACAAGACCACACTTACTACTTAATTGCACCGTAAGGTCGGCAGCAAATGCTTGGGCTTTTTTTCTACGATGGACGCCTGAGTCAACGACTCCCCGGCCCTTATCTGGAGTGCTCCATGGATAGCTTCGATCCTCGTCTAATCGCTGTGCGCAGCGCTCACTTCATCGATGGTCAATACCGCGATGCCCAACCGGGCCTGGAGGTGGTGCGACCGTCCGACGGCCAGGTGTATGCCGAGTTGCCGGTTGCCGATGCCGACCTGGTGGACGAAGCCGTCAACAATGCCTGGCAAGCGTTCAACCGCAGCGACTGGGCCAGCCGTCCGCCCCGTGAACGGGCGCGGGTCATGCGTCGCTGGGCCGACCTGATTGAAGCGGATGCCGAGGTCCTCGCACCACTGGAAGCTGTCGGTTCGACTCGTCCCCATAAGGATGTGATCGCCTGGGACATTCCTTATGTGGCTGAAGGCATTCGTTTCTTTGCCGAGCTGGCGGACAAACATGGAGGCCAGGTTGCAGCGACCCAGACCGATCGACTGGGCCTGCAAATCGCCGAACCTTACGGCGTGATTGCGGCCATTGCGCCGTGGAATTTCCCCTTGAGCATGGCCTCCTGGAAAGTCGCCCCGGCGCTGGCCGCTGGCAATGCCGTGGTGCTGAAGCCGTCGGAACTGACGCCATTCTCCAGCCTGCGTTTTGCCGAACTGGCGTTGCAGGCAGGGATGCCGGCGGGGATTTTCAACGTAATCCAGGGCGATGGCCGCACCACCGGCGATGCGTTATGCCGGCACCCGCGAGTCGGCAAAGTGACCTTCACGGGCTCTACCGCAACCGGGTCGAGCATCATGTCCACGTGTGCGCTAGTAGGGCCGAAACCGGTGACCCTGGAGCTGGGCGGCAAGAGTCCGCAACTGGTGTTCGCCGATATCCCGGACATCGCCAAAACCGCGCGCACCGTGGCGTTGGCGATCACCGGAAATGCCGGGCAGGTCTGTGTGTCCGGGTCGCGGTTGTTGATTCAGCGCTCGATCATGGAACCGTTTATCGCGCATTTGCAGGCGTACTTCGAAGAGCTGCGCCCCGGCCCGACCTGGTCGCCCGAGAGCACGCTCTCGCCGATCATTTCCCGACTCCAGGCCAGCCGCATTGACGGTATCGTTCAGCGTTCGCGCCAGGCCGGGGCCGAGGTGTTGACCGGTGGCGGGTTGTTCGAAGGGTTGGGCGGTGCGTACTACCAGCCGACGCTACTGGCTGGCCTCGATAATGCCAACCCGGCGGTTTGCGAAGAGATTTTCGGCCCGGTGCTGACGGTGCAGGCGTTCGATGACGAAGAACACGCACTGAGCCTGGCGGCCCATGCCACCTATGGTTTGGCGGCGGGTGTGCATACCGCTGACATCAACCGCGCGTTGCGCCTGGTGCGCAAGTTGGAAGCAGGCACGGTGTGGGTCAATCGTTACGGGCGCAGTAACGATTACATCCTGCCGACTGGCGGCTACAAACGCTCGGGCATCGGCAAGGACTTGGGGCGTGAAGCCTTCGAAGCCAACCTGCGCTTCAAAAGCGTGCTGATCGATATCCTCCAATAACCCACCACCTGTCGGAGCAAGACTTGCCCGCGATTGAGGCGACGCGGTGCATCAGAAATACCCTGGCGTTCCCATCGCGGGCAAGCCTTGCTCCTACCGATCTAATGTCATTAACGGGCGCTCCCACCAGGAAGCGCCCGTTTTCATTCAGGCCGGCGCAGTTTCTGCGGCCAAACACCGCACGCACGGCTTGCACAGGACTATAAAGGTCCATAAGAGCGCATAAATACGGGGTTTGCCCAAGGCTGGAGCGGGCCGCAAAGTCTGCTGAGGGGGGCGGCTAAAACGGTGGTTTGTATCGAGCAGAGGTCGCTTTTAACGCCATCTGCTGATTTCACGGTGTTGTAATGACGGTGTGCTGCAGCGTTGCATCACCGCTTCAAAACCGAAGCGAATGCTTGTCGCGCCATGACCTCAACGAACTTCAGGACCGCACTCAATGAGCTTCCTACGCCCCAAATTCATTACGTTCGACTGCTACGGTACGCTGACCAACTTCCACATGGGCACGATGACCCGCGAGCTGTTCGCCGATCGCGTCCCGGCGGAGCAGATGGACCAATTCGTCAAGGATTTCTCGGCCTATCGCCTGGACCAGGTTATGGGTGACTGGATGCCTTACGACGAAATCCTCAAGACCGCCCTGGCGCGGACCTGCAAACGTTGGGGCGTCGAATACCGTGACGAAGGTCAGCTTTACTACGACGCCGTGCCGACCTGGGGCCCGCACGCCGATGTCCCGGCCGGCCTGTCGAAAATCGCCGACAAGATCCCCCTGGTGATTTTCTCCAACGCCAGCGACAGCCAGATCATGTCTAACGTCGATAAGCTCGGCGCGCCGTTCCACAAGGTCTTCACCGCCGAACAGGCCCAGGCCTACAAGCCCCGCCTGGCGGCGTTCGAGTACATGCTCGACAACCTCAACTGCGGCCCGGAAGACATCTTGCATGTGTCTTCAAGCTTCCGTTACGACCTGATGCCGGCCCACGACATGAAGATCAAGAACAAAGCCTTCGTCGCCCGTGGCCATGAAGTGCCGGGCAATGCTTTCTACGGTTATCAGCAGATCACCGATATCGGTGGACTGGCTGCGCTGGTCGGTCTCTGAGTCGTCACCGTATAAGGGGTTAGACACATGGGCAGTGAATCCTACTGGCTCGACACCGCACCGGCCTTCACCGGTGCCCAGCTCGGCGCGTTACCCGGGCAGGTCGACGTGGCCATCGTCGGTGGCGGTTTCACCGGGTTGGCGGCGGCTCGGGCGTTGGCCTTGCAGGGCGCCAGTGTGGTGGTGCTCGAAGCCGGGCGGGTGATTGGCGAAGCCTCGGGGCGCAACGGTGGCCAATGCAACACCGGCGTCGCCCAGGATTACGCCGGCCTCAGCGCCAGCCTCGGCGCCGACAAGGCGCGGGCCTATTACCAGGCCTACGAAAGCGCGGTGCAGAGCGTGGTGTCGCTGGTGGAACAGGAGAAGATCGCCTGCGACCTGATCCGCAACGGCAAGCTCAAACTGGCCGCCAAACCGATGCACTACGAAGGCCTGGCACGGACCTGCGAGTTGATTCGCAAGGAAGTGGATGCCGACGTCGAGTTGCTGTCCGCCGAACAAACCCGCGCTGAAGTGAATTCAGCGCAGTTTCACGGTGGCCTGCTGCAACGCAACGGCGTGCAAATGCGCGTCGGGCGCTTCGGTGTCGGGCTGGCTGAAGCGGCGGCGCGTCACGGCGCGTTGATCCATCAAGGCACCTCGGTGCTGGACTGGAAAGCCCAGGCCGGTGGCTATCAGGTCAACACCAGTAAAGGTTCGCTGCACGCCGGGCAAGTGCTGCTGGCGACCGGCGCTTGTCAGCATGGCGGTTTGGGTTGGTATCGGCGGCGGATCGTGCCGGTGGGCAGTTTTGTGATTGCCACCGAAGTGCTTTCAAAAGAGCTGATCGAGCAGTTGTTGCCGGGCCGCCGCGCCTATGTCACCAGCCGCATGATCGGCAACTACTTTCGCCTGACCCCGGACAACCGCTTGCTGTTTGGCGGTCGTGCACGGTTTGCCATGTCCGACAGCGTCAACGACGCCAAGAGCGGCAAAGTGCTGCAGGCCGCGATGATTCAGATGTTCCCGCAACTGGCCAACGTGAACATCGATTACTGCTGGGGTGGATTGGTCGACATGACGTCCGACCGCTTGCCTCGGGCCGGCCAGCACGGCGGCGTTTATCACTCCATGGGCTACAGCGGCCACGGGGTGCAGATGTCGGTGCACATGGGCCAAGTCATGGCCGACGTGATGGCCGGCAACGTCGAGGCCAACCCCTGGCGCGAACTCGACTGGCCGGCGATACCCGGGCATTTCGGCAAGCCATGGTTCCTGCCGTTCGTGGGCGCTTATTACCGCTTCCAGGACTATTTGCATTGAGTTGATGTTGTGGCGTCACCGTCGTTTGCGTTTCAACGCCCCGGACAACCGGAGCCATCTCCTTCTCGACAGGTACAACTGATATGACTGACAACAAGATCGACTCACCCCTGATTTCCGGCCAGGACAGCCTGCGCGTGTTCGAAGGCCTCAACCGTGGCATGTCGCGCCGTCACGCCCTGCAAATGCTCGGCGTGGCGGGTGTCGCCGCTGCCGGTGCGGGCAGCCTGTTCGGCGCCGCCGGCAAGCTCTTGGCCGATGAAGCCGCCACCCCGGGCAAAGGCAAGCCGGGCGGGCGGATTCGCGTCGCCGGCATGTCCAGCTCCACCGCTGACACCCTCGACCCGGCCAAAGGCGCGCTGTCCACCGACTACGTGCGCCACTTCATGTTTTACAACGGCCTGACCCGTTTCGACACGCACCTGGTGCCGCAACTGGAACTGGCCGAGCGCATCGACAACACCGATGCCACGCTGTGGACCATCACCCTGCGCAAGGACGTGACCTTCCACAACGGCAAAACCCTCAGCGCCGCTGACGTGGTGTTCTCGCTGTCGCGGCACAAGGACCCGCTGACCGGTTCCAAAGTCATGCCGTTGATGGAGCAGTTCGTCGAGATCAAGGCCACCGGCACCAACGAAGTACAGATTCGCCTCAGCGCGCCGAACGCCGAATTGCCGTCGATCCTCGCCGTGTCGCATTTGCTGATCGTTCCCGAGGGCACCACCGACTTCAATGCCGGTATCGGCACCGGGCCGTTCAAGGTCAAGGAATTCAAACCGGGCGTGCGCTCGGTGGCCGCGCGCAACACCGGCTACTGGAAGCCGGGCCTGCCGTACCTCGACGAGATCGAGTTCATCGCGATTGCCGACGAACCGTCCCGGGTCAACGCGTTGCTGTCCGGCGACGTGCACATGATCAACGAGGTCAACCCGCGCTCCACCACCCGGATCAAGGCCAGCGCCAAGCACCGGGTCGTCGATGCGCCATCGGGCAACTACACTGACTTGATCATCCGTCAGGACCAGATGCCGGGCAAAAGCGCGGAATTCACCCAGGCCATGAAGCACCTGATGGACCGCGAGCAGATCAAATCCGCCGTGTTCCGTGGCTTTGCCGTGGTCGGTAACGACCATCCGATCGCTCCCGGTTCGCGCTACTACAACGCCGACCTGCCGCAAACCGTCTACGACCCGGAAAAAGCCAAATTTCTGCTCAAGAAGGCCGGCATGGAAAGCATCAGCATGCCGCTGGTCGCCTCTCCAGCGGCCACCGGTTCGGTGGACATCGCCGTGCTGTTGCAGCAATCGGCGAAACAGGCCGGGCTCAAGCTCGACGTCAACCGCTTGCCGAGCGATGGCTACTGGTCCAACCACTGGATGAAGCACCCGCTGAGCTTCGGCAACATCAACCCACGGCCGAACGCCGACGTGATGTTTTCGCAGTTCTTCCAGTCGAAGGCGCCGTGGAATGAATCCGGTTGGCAGAACGACCAGTTCGATCAGTTGCTGATGCTCGCTCGCGGTGAAACCGACGACGCCAAGCGCAGCAAGATGTACGCGGACATGCAAACCCTGGTGCATGACCACTGTGGCATTGGCGTGCCGGTGTTCATCAGCAACATCGATGGCGTTGACCAGCGCATCAAAGGCTACGGCAGCAATCCGCTGGGTGGCTTCATGGGCTACATGTTCGCCGAACAGGTCTGGCTGGACGCTTGATGGTGGGGCGGGTTGTACGTCAGGGACAGTGCAGGAGGGTAGGCGATGAATAGCAACACACTGTGGTTGATCGGCCGGCGTCTGGGCGCTGCGATCGTGACTTTGTTGATCGTGTCCATGGTCTTGTTTGCGATCACGGCGGTGCTGCCGGGGGACGCGGCGCAACAATCGCTCGGGCAGTTCGCCACGCCGGAACAGGTGGCGGCGCTGCGCCTGAAACTGGGGCTCGACCAGCCCGGTGTGCTGCGTTACCTGCACTGGTTGATGAACCTGCTCAGTGGTGACATGGGGCTGTCGGTGTCCAACGCGATGCCGGTCGGTGAGTTAATGGCCGGCCGCGTGCCGAACACCCTGATGCTGGCGGCCGCCACGGCGCTGGTGTCGGTGCCGGTGGCGTTGATTCTGGGCATCGGCTCGGCGATGGGCCGGGGCGGGCGCATCGACAGCTTCCTGAGCTTTTTCACCCTGGCCATGGTTGCCGTCCCGGAATTTCTGGTGGCGACCCTGGCAGTGCTGATTTTTGCGGTGAACCTGGGTTGGTTGTCGGCGCTGTCCTATGCCAGCGACATCACTTCACCGTGGCAATTCATGCGCACTTACGCCTTGCCGGTGATGACCCTGTGCTGCGTCATCGTCGCGCAAATGGCCCGGATGACCCGGGCCGCTGTGATCGATCAACTCGACAGTCCCTACGTGGAAATGGCCCGGCTCAAAGGCGTCAGCCCGATGCGCATCGTGCTGCGTCATGCCTTGCCCAACGCCATCGGGCCGATTGCCAACGCCATCGCCCTGAGCCTGTCGTACCTGCTCGGCGGGGTGGTGATTGTCGAGACGATCTTCAACTACCCCGGCATCGCCAGCCTGATGGTCGATGCCGTGACCAACCGTGACATGGCGCTGGTCCAGGCCTGCACCATGCTGTTTTGTACCGCGTACCTGGGGTTGGTGCTGATTGCCGACCTGTGCGCGATTCTGTCCAATCCGAGGCTGAGAAACGAATGAACAATCTCATTGTGAAATCGACGCCCAAGACCCCCGACCTGTCGGTTGGCAAGGTGTCCCATGGCCCTGCGTGGCTGGGGCTGATCGGCGCGGCGATGTGTGTGATCTGGTTGCTGGTGGCGCTCTTTGGCCCATGGCTGGCGCCGCATCCGGTGGGCGAAGTGGTCTCTGACAATGTCTTCGACAGCATCAGTGCGCTGTACCCGTTCGGCACCGATTACCTGGGCCGCGACATGCTCAGCCGGATTCTGGTCGGTGCACGTTTTACCGTCGGGTTGGCGTTGGTGGCGGCGGTATTGGCCAGCGGTTTGGGCACCAGTTGCGCATTGCTGTCGGTGGTTTCGCCGAAGTGGCTGGATGAAGTAATCAGTCGCTTGATGGATGCCTTTATCTCGATCCCGAGCAAGATGCTCGCGTTGATCATGGTCTCGGCGTTTGGCTCCTCGGTGACCTTGCTGATTTGCACCGCCGTGCTGAGCTTTACCCCCGGCGCGTTCCGCATTGCCCGCAGCATGGCGGTGAACATCGAAGCGCTGGAATACGTGCAAGTGGCCCGCACCCGTGGCGAACGCCGGTTGTACATCGCTTGCGTGGAGATCCTGCCGAACATGCTCAACCCGGTGCTGACGGACCTGGGCCTGCGCTTTGGCTTCATTGTCTTGTTGCTCAGCGGCATGAGCTTCCTCGGCCTAGGCGTGCAACCGCCCGACGCCGACCTCGGCTCGCTGGTGCGGGAAAACATCGGCGGCCTCAATCAGGGCGCGCCGGCGATCGTGATTCCGGCCTTGGCCATCGGCACATTGACCATCGGTGTGAATCTGTTTATCGACAGACTGTCGTCCCGACGTAGTCGCCGCACGGGAGGGCATTGATATGAGCGAATTGATCCGAGTCGAAGACCTGCGCGTGGTCGCTTGCGGCGAGCGCGGCGAAACCGAAATCGTCAAAGGTGTGAGTTTTTCCCTGGAAAAGGGTGAAGTGCTGGCGTTGATCGGCGAGTCCGGCTCCGGCAAGACCACCATCGCCCTGGCGCTGCTGGGCTATGCCCGACGCGGTTGTCGGTTATCCGGTGGCGTGGTGCAAGTTGGCGAGCACGACATGCTGGCACTGAGTGAAAAGCAATTGCAGGGCCTGCGCGGCAACCGCGTGTCGTACATCGCGCAAAGCGCTGCGGCGGCGTTCAACCCGGCGAAAAAACTGATCGATCAAGTGGTGGAGGGCGCGTTGATTCATGGCCTCGGCACCCGTGCGGTGCTGGAAGCCAAAGCCATCCAATTATTCCGCGACCTGGCATTGCCGGACCCGGATCACATCGGCCAACGTTACCCGCACCAAGTGTCGGGCGGACAACTGCAACGGGTGATGGCGGCCATGGCGTTGATCAGCGATCCGTTGCTGGTGGTGCTCGACGAACCGACCACCGCCCTTGATGTGACCACTCAAATCGACGTGCTCCGCGCATTCAAGCGAGTAGTGCGTGAACGGGGGGCGACGGCGGTTTACGTGTCCCATGATCTTGCGGTGGTCGCGCAAATGGCCGATCAGATCGTCGTGCTCAACGGCGGTCAGATCTTCGAGCAAAGCGCCACCGCGCCGCTGCTCAAAGGCCCGACCCACGAATACACCCGCAGCCTGTTGGCCGCCGCGCGCCCCGATACAACGATCCGGCCACCCAGCGGCGTGGCCGAAGACGAACCGCTGCTGACCATCAAGGGCCTGACCGCCGGCTACGGCAACAAGAACATGCACGGCATGCCGTCGATTCGCGTGCTGGAAGACATCGACCTGACCGTGCGCCGGGGCCAGGCCATTGGCGTGATTGGGGAATCGGGTTCCGGAAAATCGACCCTGGCGCGGGTGGTGGCCGGGTTGCTGACCCCGGCACTGGGCGGATTGACCTTTGATGGTCAGCCACTCGGTGGCTGTCTCTCGGAACGCACCGACGAACAGTTCCGCCGCATCCAAATGGTCTTCCAGAACGCCGATACGGCGCTCAACCCGATGCACAGCGTCAGCACTATTCTGAGTCGACCGCTGAAGATGTATTTCGGCCTCAAAGGCGCGGCGTTGCGCGAACGGATCGGCGAATTGCTCGACCTGGTGCGGTTGCCCCGAACCTTGGCCGAGCGGCGGCCGAATGAGCTGTCCGGCGGGCAAAAACAACGGGTCAACCTGGCCCGGGCGCTGGCGGCGAAACCGGATCTGATCCTCTGCGATGAAGTGACCTCGGCGCTGGACACGGTGGTCGGCGCGGCGATTCTCGAACTGCTGCGTGACCTGCGTCAGCAACTGGGGGTTTCCTACCTGTTTATCAGCCACGACATCTCCACCGTGCGGGCGCTGTGCGACGACATTGTGGTGATGTACAGCGGCCACAAGATCCAGGCCGGGGCTCGGCAATCATTTGCCCAGGCTCCGTTCCACCCGTACACCGATTTGTTGATCCATTCGGTGCCGGAGTTGCGTCAGGGCTGGCTGGAAAACTGTGGCACCACCTGTGGCGAGCTGCCGCCAATTGGCGCCAGGGCCAATCGGCCGGAGCTGTGCACCTTCCTCAGTCGTTGCCCGGTGCGGGTCGATGGCCTGTGCAACCGCACGGCGCCGAATCGCCGGATCATCGACGGCGGCAGTGAAATCCTCTGCCATCACGACAGCGCCGAACTGCTGAAAACCCAGCAGGATGTGATCACCATGACCCAGGGAGCTTATGCATGAGCGGGCGTTTTGTGAGGCTGGCCGAGCAGGGCCGACCGACCGTCAGTTTGACGGTGGATGGCGCAACCATCGAGGCGTTGCAGGGCGACACCTTGATGGTCGCGTTGCTGACCCAGGGCAGTGCGTTGCGTCAGTCGGAATTTGATTCCGGCCGGCGCGCCGGGTTTTGCCTGATGGGCGCGTGCCAGGATTGCTGGGTCTGGACCCGCAACGGTGAACGTCTGCGAGCCTGTTCCAATGAGGTCCGTGAAGGGCTGGACATCGTCACCACACAACCGGAGGCGACATGGCCACTGCACGGATAGTCATTGTCGGCGCCGGGCCGGCGGGTATTCGCTGTGCCGAGACGTTGGTGGCGGCGGGGTTCAAACCGATCCTGATCGATGAAAATCATCGCGATGGCGGGCAGATTTACCGTCGTCAGCCGCAAGGTTTTACCCGCAATTACGCCACGCTGTACGGCACCGAGGCGCGCAAGGCCCGGGACCTGCACGACAGTTTTGATCGTCTGCGCGGGTCCATTGATTACCGCCCGGACACGCTGGTGTGGAACCTGACACCAAGGCAATTGTGCTGCGTCAGCCAGGGCAAACATTCGACGGTGGATTACGACGCGCTGATCCTCTGCACCGGCGCGACCGACCGCTTGATGCCGATTGAAGGCTGGCAGTTGGCGGGCACCTACAGCCTCGGCGGGGCGCAGATTGCACTCAAGTCCCAGGCGGTTTCGATTGGTCACAGCGTGGTGTTCATGGGCAGCGGGCCGCTGCTGTATCTGGTCGCGAGCCAATATGTGAAAGCTGGCGCGAAGGTGGCGGCGGTGCTCGACACGTCGCCGTTCAGCAAGCGAATCGGCGCGTTGCCAAAACTGTTGGCGCGGCCCGGTTTGCTGTTCACCGGGATGAAACTGCTGGCGCAGTTGTATCGGGCGAAAATTCCGGTGCATTTGGGGATCAAACCGCTGGCGGTGCAGGGCGATGCGACCAGCGGCGTCAGCGGTGTGCGGGTTTTGACGGCGCGTGGCGAGACGCTGAATGTGGATTGTGATGCTGTGGCGTTGGGGTATCACCTGCGTCCGGAAACCCAATTGGCCGATCTCGCCGGTTGTCGTATGCGTTTCGATGAAGCCTCCGGCCAATGGTGGCTGGCGGTGGATGAAGAGGGCCGGACCTCGGTCAGCGGTGTGTACGCGGCCGGCGACGGCTCGAAGATTCGCGGTGCGGACGCGGCTGAACACGCCGGACGACTGGTGGCCATGGCGCTGCTGGAAGACCGGCAGCAACCGGTAAACGCCGGATTACGCGACGAACAACGCCAGGCCCTGGCCGTGATGGATCAGTTCCGCCTCGGTTTGGCCCAAGCGTTTCCGTGGCCGGCGGAACAAGCCAAAGCCTTGCCTGATACGGCTATCGTTTGCCGCTGCGAGATGATCAGCGCCGGTGAATTACGTGGGGTGGTCCGCGAGAAGGGTGCTTGCGAAGTCAACCGGGCCAAGGCGTTCAGCCGGGTCGGCATGGGTCGCTGCCAGGGTCGTTATTGTTCTCAGGCTGGTGCCGAAGTGATTGCGGCGGCGGCAGGCGTCACTGTGCAACAGGTCGGTCGGCAACGGGGCCAGGCGCCGGTCAAACCGCTTTCGATGCTCACCGAGGAGGTATCGCCATGACCGTTCAGAAAGCCGACGTGGTGATTGTCGGCGGCGGCCTGATGGGCTCGGCGTCCGCTTTTTTCCTGCGCCAGCGCGGGCAGTCGGTGATCCTGCTGGAGCGTGACCAGATCGGTCAGTACGCCAGCGGCGTCAACTTCGGCAACGTCCGCCGTCAGGGTCGTTATTTGGGGCAATTGGCACTGGCCAACCGCTCCTGGGCGTTGTGGAAACGCCTGCCGGAACTGATCGACGACGACCTCGAATTCATCGCCAGCGGCCATATGCGTGTGTGTTATCGCGAAGATGAAATCCCTGAGCTTGAGGCCTATGCCGCCGCGCCCGAGGCGGCACAACTGGACCTGAAAATCTATCGTGGTGCCGAGTTGCATCAGCGCTTTCCATTCCTCGGGAAGGATGTGAAGGGCGGCTCCTACGCACCTCACGACGGCCACGCCAACCCGCGTCTGGCGGCCCCGGCGTTTGCCCGTGCGGCGAAGCGTATCGGCGCTCAAATTGAAGAGCAGACGGAAGTCGCCGAGGTGCAGAAGGTCGGTGGCGAGTTCACTATCACCACTACTGACGGTCGCCAGTTCAACGCTGCACAACTGCTGATCACCGCCGGAGCCTGGGGGCAAAAGCTGTCCCAACAGTTCGGCGAACCGGTGCCGCTGGACACCCACGGCCCGCAAATGGCCGTGACCGAGCCGGTGCCCTACGCCTTGCCGACGGTGATCGGCGTGTACACCAAGATTCCCGAGGAAGTGATCTACTTCCGGCAGATCCCGCGCGGCAACATCGTCATCGGCGGCGGCTATCGAAGCAAACCCGACATGCTCAATCGCCGAGCCTATGTCGAGCCGCGCAGCATCCTCAACCAGATGGAACAGATGCGCCGTTTGCTGCCGGGTGTCGGCAACCTGAACATCATCCGCGTCTGGAGCGGCATCGAAGGCTACTTGCCGGACTCCTTGCCGATCATGGGCCCGAGCGGTACGGTCGACGGCTTGTTCTACGCGTTCGGCTTCTGCGGTCACGGCTTCCAGCTCGGCCCTGGCGTCGGCGATGTGATGGCCGAGCTGATCAGCACCGGCAGCACCAGCACTTCGATTGAGCCGTTCTCTATCCGTCGGTTCGCCCATTTAGCCGAGCAACGGAGCAAGGCCTCATGAAACCCCGTGTACTGGATATTCTCAAACGTTTGATGGCGTTCGACACCGTGTCTTCGGAGTCGAACATGGCACTGATCGAGTATGTGCGCGACCTGCTGCTGAGCAAGGGCATCGAGTCGCTGATCGTCAAGGATGAAACCGGCAAAAAGGCCAATCTGTTCGCCAGCACCGGGCCGAAAGAGCTGCCGGGAATTCTGTTGTCCGGGCACACCGACGTGGTGCCGGCGGTGGGGCAGGCCTGGACGGTTCCGCCGTTTCAAGCGACGGTGCAGGACGGCAAGATCTACGGGCGCGGCAGTTGCGACATGAAGGGCTTTATTGCCCTGGCCATCGACGCGATGCTCGACGCCGCCGACCATTCCCTGAGCCGACCGCTGCAACTGGCGCTGTCCCACGACGAAGAGACCGGTTGCGTCGGCGTACGGCGCCTGCTCGATGTACTGCACCTGGCACCGATGCGGCCGTTTTTGTGCCTGATCGGTGAACCGACCAACATGCAATTTGTGCTCGGGCACAAGGGCAAGGGTTCGTATCGCACTTATTGTCGGGGGCTGGAGGCGCATTCGTCGCTGGCACCGCGCTCGGTCAATGCGATCCATGTGGCGTGCGATTTCATCGCGGCGCTGCGTCAGAGCCAGCAGCAATTGCAAGAACAGGGCGCCCAGGACGTTGACTACGACGTGCCTTACAGCACCGTGCATGTCGGGCAGATTGGCGGCGGGCGGGCACTGAATATCGTGCCGAACCTGTGCACCCTGGATTTCGAAGTGCGCAATTTGCCGGCGGATAATCTGGATCAGTTCCTGGAGCAAATGCAGGAGCGCGCCGAAGTGATCGTGCGCGAGGCGCGGTTGCTGTCGAGTGTCGCGGCGATTGAAATCGAAACCCTCAACGTCTATCCCGGCCTCGACACGCATCCGAGCGTTGAAGCGGTGCGCTTTCTGAAGAACTTCGCCGCACCGGATACCGGCACCGCCAAGGTTTCGTTTGGTACTGAAGGTGGATTGTTCAAGCAGCGGCTGGATGTGCCGGTGGTGGTCTGCGGGCCCGGTTCGATTGAACAGGCGCACAAGCCGGACGAGTTCATCGAGATCAGCCAGATGGAGGCCGGGGAGCGGTTTCTTGAAGGTTTGTTGGGGTCTTTGAAAATTTAAGATCGAAAGATCGCAGCCTTCGGCAGCTCCTACGGGTTCCGTGTTCACCGCAATTTCATGGGTGAGCTCAATCCACGGTAGGAGTTGCCGAAGGCTGCGATCTTTTGACTTTGCTTGCCGGTAGAGCCTGCCGTCCCATCCCGATTTTCAGCATCCAACACCGCCGAATCCGCGCTTTCAGCATCCTCATCCGTCGCACCTCCCTAGACTGAAACCTGTCTCGGATCAGGACTCGACCATGCTCAAGAATCGTTTGAAAGACCCCGGCCTTTTGGTAGAACTCGCCTACGTGGATGGGCAGTGGATCGGCGCCGACAACGCCGCGACCCTGGACGTCATTGACCCGGCCAGCGGCCAATTGCTGGCCCGGGTACCGGCCCTGCAAGGCGCGGAAACCCGCCGTGCCATCGAAGCCGCCGACAAGGCCTGGCCAGCCTGGCGCGCAAGACCGGCGGCCGAGCGTGCCGCGCTGCTGGAACGTTGGTATCAGGCCATGATCGACAACCTCGACGACCTGGCGCTGATCATGACCTGCGAACAGGGCAAACCCCTGAACGAGGCCAAAGGCGAAATCCGCTACGGCGCCGGTTTCGTCAAATGGTTCGCCGAAGAAGCCCGGCGGGTTTACGGCGAAACCATGCCGGCCCCCAGCGGCGACCGCCGATTGCTGACGCTCAAACAACCGGTGGGCGTCTGCGCCGCGATCACTCCGTGGAACTTCCCTAACGCGATGATCACCCGCAAATGCGCGCCAGCCTTGGCCGCCGGTTGCCCTATCATCGTCAAGCCCTCGGACCTGACGCCGCTGTCGGCCCTGGCCCTGGCGGTTTTGGCCGAACGCGTCGGCATTCCAGCAGGCGTATTCAACGTGTTGACCGGCATGCCTGCCGGCATCGGCGAGGAACTCACCAGTAACCCAACGGTGCGCAAGATTTCCTTTACCGGCTCGACCGCCGTCGGCCGTTTGCTTATGCGTCAAAGCGCCGAACACATCAAGCGCTTGAGCCTGGAACTGGGCGGAAACGCACCGTTCATTGTGTTTGACGACGCCGACCTGGAGCAGGCAGTGGCGGGGATTATGCTCAGCAAATTCCGCAACGCCGGCCAGACCTGCGTGTGCGCCAACCGGATTCTGGTGCAAAACGGCATCTACGAACGGTTCGCTCAGCGGTTGGTGGAGGAGGTGGGCAAACTCAAGGTCGGCAACGGCCTCGACGCTGACGTCACCATCGGCCCGTTGATCAACACGGCCGCCGTGAGCAAAGTCGCCCGGCACATCGATGATGCGCTGAGTCAGGGCGCGGTGTTGCTGTGCGGCGGTATTCCTGACGGCGACAGCCAGTTCGTGCAACCCACGGTGCTCGGCGAGACCCACGCCGGCATGCTACTGGCCAACGAAGAAACCTTCGGTCCGGTGGCGCCCTTGATGCGCTTCACCGACGAAGCCGAAGCCCTCGCCCTGGCCAACGCCACGCCTTATGGCTTGGGCGCCTACTATTTCACTCAGGACATACGTCGTTCATGGCGTTTCGGCGAGGCGCTGGAGTTCGGCATGGTCGGGCTCAACACCGGGATCATCTCCATGGAAGTCGCGCCGTTCGGCGGCATCAAGCAATCGGGCCTGGGCCGCGAAGGCAGCAAGTACGGCCTGGATGAATACCTTGAAGTCAAAGCCTTCCACATCGGCGGGCTGTAATTCACAGACACTGGGGGGAGGTACATTGATGAGCAAGACATTCAGAATCGCCGCGATTGCCGGCGATGGCATCGGCAAGGAAGTGCTGCCGGAAGGGCTGCGGGTACTGGAGCAAGCGGCGAAAAAATGGCAGCTGGATTTAAGCATCGAAGTACTCGACTGGGCTCATTGCGATTACTACCTGGAACACGGGCAGATGATGCCCGGCGACTGGTTCGAACAGCTCAAGGGGTTCGACGCGATCTACTTTGGCGCCGTGGGTTGGCCGGACAAAGTGCCGGATCACATTTCCCTGTGGGGCTCGCTGCTCAAATTCCGCCGCGACTTCGACCAGTACGTGAACATCCGCCCGGTGCGGCTGTTTCCCGGTGTGCCGTGTCCACTGGCCGGACGCAAACCCGGGGACATCGATTTCGTGGTGATCCGCGAAAACACCGAGGGCGAGTATTCCTCGGTCGGCGGCAAAATGTTCGAAGGCACCGAGCATGAATTCGTGCTGCAAGAATCGGTGTTCACCCGCCGTGGCGTGGACCGGATTCTGAAGTTTGCCTTTGAACTGGCCCAGACCCGCCCGCGCAAGCGGCTGACGGCGGCGACCAAGTCCAACGGGATCTCCATCAGCATGCCGTACTGGGACGAGCGCACCGCGTTGATGGCCGCGCAATACCCGGACATCACCTGGGACAAGCAGCACATCGATATTTTGTGTGCGAGGTTTGTGCTGCAACCGGACCGGTTTGACGTGGTGGTGGCGTCGAACCTGTTTGGCGACATTCTGTCCGACCTGGGGCCTGCGTGTGCCGGGACCATTGGCATTGCGCCTTCGGCGAACCTTGATCCGGAGCGGCGGTTTCCGTCGTTGTTCGAACCGGTGCATGGTTCGGCGCCGGATATTTATGGGCAGAACATTGCCAACCCGATTGCGATGATTTGGTCGGGGGCGTTGATGCTGGATTTCCTGGGTAACGGCGATGAGCGTTATCGCGCTGCCCATGACGGGATTTTGCAAGCCATCGAGCGTGTCATTGCTGACGGACCGATCACCCCGGACCTGGGCGGGAAGGGTTCAACCCAAGATGTCGGCAAAGCCATCGCCGCCCGTCTCTGAGTCACCACCATCCCTTGTAGGAGCGAAGCTTGCTCGCGAAAGCGGTGTGTCAGTCGACAGCAATATCAACTGACACACCGCTTTCGCGAGCAAGCTTCGCTCCTACAGGGGGGGTGTGTTCAGTAACCTTGGGTACGGTCGATCTTGCCTACCATCGGCTCGCCTCGTTGATGCCGCCGAATATTCTCCAGTAATACCCCAAACGCACTTTCCGGCTGGGTCATCGCCGCGATGTGCGGTGTCAGCAGAATCTGCGGGTGCCCCCAAAACGGATGGTCCACCGGCGCCGGCTCCTGCTGCAACACATCCAGCACTGCGCCGCTGAGCTGGCCGCTGTCTAGCGCTTCCAACAAATCGCCTTCCACCAAATGCCCACCCCGGCCCATGTTGATCAATGCCGCGCCATGGGGCAGTTGCCGGAACAGTTCCCGGTCCAGAATCCCCTGGGTCTGCTCTGTCAGGGGTAGCACGCACAACAGGATGTCGCACTGGCTGAGAAACGCCGGCAGTTGCTTGTCACCGGCAAAGCAATCAACGCCTTCAATCCGATGCGCACTGCGCGCCCAACCCTTCAGCGCAAACCCTAACGGCTGCAACGTCGCCAGAATCTGTTGCGCCTGGGTGCCCAGGCCCATCACACCGACCCGACGCTTGCTCGCCGGTTGCAGCAAGTGCGCCTGCCAACACCGCGCCATCTGCTGCTGGCGATACTTCAGCATGTCCCGGTGCAAACTCAGCACGGCAAAACTGGCGTACTCGCACATGCCACGGGTGATGCCCGGATCGAGCAGGCGCACCACCGGCAAACTCGCCGGGATACGGCTGAGGTCGAGTTGATCGACGCCGGCCGACAGCGCAAACAAGACCTTCAAATTCGGCAGCAAAACCTCAAGATCATCCGGTGCCTGCCACGCGGCCAGGTATTCAATCTCGCTCGGATCGCCGATGTCCGGCCAGGCGCGCCATTCGATATCCGGGGCGTGTTCGGCGAACAGCGCTTGCCACTGTTTGCCGCGCACAGGGTCAGCTTTATAAAGCAGGGCCATGGGCAATTCCTGAAGGGGTGAAGGTGCTCTCATCATCGCGCACTGGCGAGGCAGGATCTGTCGAAAGCGCCGGGTTAAACGGCTTGCGTCACGCTGTATCGGTGCGGCCCCGGCAGATTCGGCGGGCTGAAGGAATCTGCCGTTTGGCGGGGTGAAAACAGTCGATCCGAATTTCTCAGGGCCCAAGTTCGGCGTAGTTCGTTTCGCGCAAGCCTTAACCTGAACACCATCGCAACCACCTCCCGGTTGCCGGACTCACGATGGGAAATGCCATGAATAGCAAAGTCGACGACACCCCTCATTTGCTCCGTCAGCGCGATCAATTCGTGCCGCGTGGCCTGGTTACCGCTCACCCGTTGGTGATCGATCGCGCCCAAGGTGCCGAATTGTGGGACGTGGATGGCAAGCGCTACCTGGATTTTGTCGGCGGCATCGGCGTGCTGAACATTGGCCACAATCACCCGAAAGTTGTAGCGGCGGTGCAGGCGCAATTGCAAAAGGTTTCTCATGCCTGCTTCCAGGTGGTTGCCTATCAACCTTATCTGGACCTGGCCCAACGGCTGTGCGAAATGATCGGCGGTAAAGAAGCCTATAAAGCCGCGTTCTTCACCTCCGGCGCCGAAGCCGTGGAAAACGCAGTGAAAATCGCCCGCGCCCACACCCATCGTTCGGCAGTGATTGCCTTTCGCGGCGGTTTCCATGGCCGGACCTTGCTCGGCACCACGCTGACCGGCATGAGCCAGCCCTACAAACAGAACTTCGGGCCGTTCGCGCCGGAGGTGTTCCACACGCCGTATCCGAATGCCTATCGCGGCGTCACCAGCGACATGGCGCTCAAGGCACTGGACGAATTGCTCGCCACGCAAGTGGCGCCGGAGCGGGTTGCCGCCATCATCATTGAACCGGTGCAGGGCGACGGTGGCTTCCTGTCGGCACCGGTTGAGTTCCTCCAGGGGCTGCGTGCGTTGACGGAAAAACACGGCATCGTGCTGATCCTCGATGAAATCCAGACCGGTTTCGGTCGCACCGGCAAATGGTTCGGCTTCCAGCACGCCGGCATTCAGCCTGACCTGGTGACCGTCGCCAAAAGCCTCGCCGGTGGCTTGCCGCTGTCGGGTGTGGTCGGCAAAGCCGAGGTCATGGACGCGCCGTTGCCCGGCGGCCTGGGTGGCACCTATGGTGGGAATGCGTTGTCCTGCGCAGCAGCATTGGCGGTGATCGATGCTTTTGAAGAAGAAAAACTACTGACGCGCGGCGAAGCATTGGGCGAGCGTCTGCGCAAAGGGTTACTGAACTTGCAGGCCTGTCACCCACAAATCGGCGACGTGCGCGGCACCGGCTTCATGCTCGCCATCGAGCTGATCAAGAACGATGACGCCCGTACCCCGGACGCCGACCTGAACCAGCGCCTGATCGATGAAGCCCGCAAGGGTGGCTTGCTGGTGATCAAGTGCGGCGTGTACCGCAACGTCTTGCGCTTCCTCGCACCGCTGGTGACCACCGAAGCCCAGGTCGACGAAGCACTGCACATTCTGCAAGCCGCTTTGGCACGCGTCTTGAACTGAGTTCCCGCAGGCGTGGGGCGCTGCTGCAAGGCAGCGCCCGTGAGCGTTTACGGAGCATGGAGTGATCGAATGCATCATTGGAGGCTGTGCACACCATGGGGCTGACTGATTATCGAGCGTTGCTGATCGATTGCGATGAAGTCCTGGTCGATCGCGACTCGGGTGTCTGGGCGGCGTTGCAACCGTTGCTCGACAGCCGGGGCGGGCACCCGGACAAGGAACAGGTGCTGGCCGAATACAGCGAGGTGGTGCGCGCCCTGTATCCGCGCTTCAGTGAGCTAGGCTTCAGTGGGCTGCTGTGCTTTGCCCATCGGCAGTTGGCCGAACGCTGGGGCCAGAAAGCGAGCTGGGAGGAGGGCATGAGCTTCGCCCGGTCGGTGGCCGGTTGGTCACTGTTCGAAGACGCGCCGGGGGCGATGTTGTACTTGCGCAAGTTCTATCGCTTGCTGGTACAGGGCGACCGGGATGCCGAGGATCGTGGGTTGCTGTGCGAGCGACTGGGGATCAACGCGGACGATTTCATTTCACTGGCCGGCGACCCGTTACAGGATTCGCAGTGGCTGCAAAGCAATGGATTGGAACCGAGCCAGATCCTGCAAGTGACCCGGCCTTCGGCCAGTCCGCAAGCCAGCAGCGATGTGTGCCTGATCTGTCGCGGTCGGGTCAAACACTCGACACCCTGTGCTGGCGATTACTGCATCAACAGCATGGCGGATCTGGTGGCGCAGCATCAACTGTCTTTACGGCGCTGATTTTGCTAGAAGATTGTCTTACAAACGGCAGTCACGAGGTACGCAATGGAAGGTTTAGTAAAACTGGACCGAATCGACATCAGCATCCTGGTCGAGCTGCAAAAGGATGGGCGAATGACCAACGTCAGCCTCGCCGATGCCGTGGGTTTATCGGCCAGCCCCTGCCTGCAACGGGTTAAACGGCTGGAATCGGCCGGGTATATTTCCAGCTACAAGGCGCACTTGAACCTGGCGAAAATCACTGACTCGGTGACCGTGTTCACCGAGATCACCCTGAGCGACCACAAGCGCGAAGACTTCGCCAAGTTCGAGTCCAATATTCGCCTGGTCGATGAAGTGCTTGAATGCCATTTGATCAGCGGTGGCTACGATTATCTGGTGCGCTTCATGACCCGCAGTATTCAGCACTATCAGGAAGTGATTGAAAGCCTGCTCGACAAGAACATCGGTATTTCGAAGTACTTCAGCTATATCGTTATCAAATCCCCCGTGCTCAAGGACGGCGTGCCGTTGCGTAAGTTGCTTAGGCACTAAGTCCTCAATCCACTCCATCCCCAACACAAATCCCCCCTGTCGGGGCGGGCTTGCTCGCGAAGAGGCCGTGTCAGTCGGTAAAGATGTCGACTGATACACCGCTTTCGCGAGCAAGCCCGCTTGTGTCTTGCGGTGCGTTATGCACCGCGTTTGGACATGGCCTCGCTTGAACTCCTCAACCCGCCTCATCCTGGCGCAAGCCGCATAAACCGCTGTTTCACGCCGCAAAACAGTGTCCGATGGCCCCACTCAGCCTGTTTTCAGAACAAAGCGCAAAAGTCTCTGCGCTGTAATGCGTACAGAGAGAGGGGCGTGGTTTGTGAGGTTGCTGATTTCGGGAGGATGAAGCGGCTGCAGCGAATTGCGAAATAACACCAATCGGAGCGAAAAAATGCGAATGAGCAACGCAAAAGCACTATTGGGTTACGGCGTTTTTATGCTGGCCGCCAGCAGCGAGGCGCATCAGATCTGGTACGAACAGCCGCCCGGGCAACCCTTGGCGCTGTACTACGGCGAATATGACAAGAACATGCTGGAAGTCACCCCAGGCGGGATGGACCGGTTCCAGCAACTCAAGGGGTGGTCGATTGGCAACAATTCGAAACCATTGAATCTGACGTTGCAGCGTCAGGCCTTTACGGTGGCCCATCAGGCCAAGGGCGATGACTCACTTCTCGCCCAAGATCCGCATTATCCAATCTTCGACCTGCACGAAGCCGACAAGACGTTGAAAACCCACTGGACGCCAGCCACCCGTTGGGTCGGCGATTTGCGTGCGCGAAAACCGGAGCTGACCCTGGACATCGTGCCCACCGGCGTCGTCGAAGGCAGCAACGCGCAGTTCCAAGTGTACTATTCGCAAAAACCGCTGGCGGATCAGGATGTTATGTTGGAAACCGGCTCCGGCGAGGTCTTCACCCGGCGCACCGATGCGGCGGGAAAGGTCAGCTTCGACTTGCCGTGGCAGGGCACGTATGTGGTGGCCGTCGAATACAAGGACCGCAGCCCCGGCGAACGCGTAAGCCCTCAAGGCAAGACCGAGGCGTTCGATTTGAAGAGCTTCAGCTCCACGCTGTCGTTCTATCGAACCGAGGGTAAACCGGCGTTGCCACGGGCCCCGTCGCAACCGCCGGCATCCGAAGTCGCCCGGTTGAAGAAACAGGCCTGATCCATCGTCCTTTAAGGAGTCACCACTATGTCCCAATCTTCAGGATTGGCCGGGCAGGCAGGAAGCATTTCCCCTGCGTTGGCCACGCCATTGGCCAAGGCCAACACCCGCATGCTGGCGATCGACGCTTTGCGTGGTTTCGTCATGCTGTTAATGCTGATTGACCATGTACGGGAAACCTTCCTGTTGCACCGTCAGGTCACCGATCCGATTGACGCGTTGAGTGTGACGCCGGATCTGTATTTCACCCGCATGCTCAGCGAAATCTGCGCGCCGGTGTTTATCTTCCTCACGGGTTTGTCGGCCTGGCTCTACAGCCAGAAACACAGCGCCAGCGAGACCTCGGTGTTTCTGCTTAAACGCGGGTTCTTCCTGGTATTTCTGGAAGTCACCTTTGTGTGTTTTGCCTGGAACGCCGAATTCCCGCCCAAGACCTTATGGCTGCAAGTGATCTGGTGCATCGGCATCTGCATGATCGTGCTCGCCGGATTGCTGCACTTCAAACGTAGCTGGCTGATTGTGCTTGGGGTGGCCATCGTCGCCGGGCATAACCTGTTCGACAACGTGACCGTCGGGCCTGAATCACCTTTCTTCGTGCCGTGGTCAATCCTGCATCAGCGAGTGTTTATCGACATCACCGAATTCACCCGGGCGCGCACTACGTATCCAGTGTTGCCTTGGATCGGGGTGATTCTGCTGGGATGGGCCATTGGGCCGTGGTTCGGCAAGGACATGGAGCCGGCGCAGCGGATTTCCCGGTTGGTCAAACTTGGCGTTGGTTTGCTGGTGGCGTTCGTGTTTATTCGCTACTTGAACGTCTATGGCGAGAAGCCTTGGGTGCAGACCGGTGATTCGTTGCGCACGTTCATGAGCTTCATGAGCGCGAAAAAGTATCCGCCGTCGCTGATGTTCCTGATGCCGACACTGGGTCTGGGCCTGCTTCTGCTGGCGTTTTTTGAAAAGATGCAGGATCGCTGGTCCACCGCGACCTTGGCGATCTACGGCGGCGCGCCAATGTTCTTCTATTTGCTGCACCTGTACGTGCTCAAAGCCATGTACCTGGTGGCGGTTGCGATCTGGGGCGCCAATCAGGGCGCGTATTACGGCTTCGATAATCTGCCCACGGTGTGGCTGTGGAGCGCGATTCTCGGGGTGTTGTTGTTCTTCCCGACATGCTGGTTCGCCGGGCTCAAGCAGCGTCGCCGCGACATCGCGATCCTCAAATACCTCTGACATGACCCTGGGTGTCCCCGTTCGGCGGGGACACCTTGCAGACCCCAGACTTGTGTGGAGTTGCCCCGTGAAAACCCTATCGACGCATACCCTGCTATTGGCATTGGGCGGGCAGTCGCTGCTCGCCTGCGCTTCAGAACAAGACAACGCCAAAGGCTTTGTCGAAGACAGTCAGTGGAGCCTGCTGAACCGCAGCGTCTACGACCGCCGCGACTATGAACATGGCTCGCTGAGCAACGGTGCGCGCAACGCCTACAAACCTCGCGCCCAACGCAGCGACCTGGCCGAGGAATGGGCCTACGGCCTGATGGCCGATTTCACTTCCGGCTATACCACCGGGACCTTAGGTTTTGGCCTCGACGCTCATGCCTATTCCGGTTGGGAGCTGGACAGCGGAGGCGGGCGGGCCGGCAAGGCGCGGTTGCTCGGCGTCGACAACGACGGTCATCCCAAGGATGAATTCAGTCGTGGCGGCGCCGTGGCTAAACTACGGTTTTCCTCCACCGAGTTGCGCTACGGCGAACAGCGGGTGAAAACCCCAGTGTTTGGCTCGTCAGACAGCCGTCTGCTGCCTGAAACGGCCACTGGCTGGTTGCTGACCAGCCGTGAACTGCCTGCCACGACGCTCTACGGCGGACACTTCAACGAAAGTACCGACCGCAACGCCACCAGCCATGACCAAGGCTTTGTGGTCAATTACTCGAATGGTAAGCAGGGCGACAGTTTTGATTTGGTAGGCGTGCGCAACACCGCATTGAAGGGACTTAACGCCAGCTTGTTCAGCGCGGTTTACGCCGATACCTGGCGTCAGCACTATTTGGGCGCGGTCTATACCCAGCCGTTGGCCGCCGGTCAGGACCTGACGTTCGATCTCAATCTCTATCGCACCCAGGACACCGGCAAAGCGTTGTCCGGCCGAATCGACAATACGACCTGGAGTTTTCTGACAACCTACAAGGCCGCTTCCCACAGCTTCGGTCTGGGTTATCAGAAGGTCGAAGGTGACACGCCCTACGATTACGTCACACGGGGCGCGATCTACTTGAGCAACGCCGTGGCTCTGTCCGACTTCAACGCCCCACAGGAAGCCTCCTGGCAGGCACGATACGACCTGAACATGACCGGCTACGGCATTCCCGGCCTGACCTTCGGCGCACTCTACGTTCGCGGCAGCGGAATCGACGGCAGCCACATGGACCCGAATGGCGGTTACAAATGGTTGGGGTACGGGCAGGGCGGCAAACACTGGGAACGCGACATCCAGGCCAAATACGTGGTGCAATCGGGCGCGGCGAAGAACCTTGCATTTACTTTGCGCCATGCTGTTCATCGCGGGAATGCGGCGCAGGCGGAACTAGATGCCAACCAAATCCGCCTGGCAGTGGAATATCCACTGGGAGGAAAATTCTAAAGAGCAAACCAGGAGCGGCGTGAAATCCAGCGGGATCTACCAGGCAGAAATTTTTTTGAAATCAAGGGGTTGCCAGTCTCGGGAAATCAGTACATAATTCACGCCATCGAAAGCACTGACGGCTGAAAAAGTCTAATGTTTTCAAGGGGTTAGAGAATGATTTAATCAACTCTCGAAGCTCAGCGTTTGTATGCATCTGGTGTCGTGCTACTGACATCCGATGTTTGAGGCCGAGTAGCAAAATGGTTATGCAGTGGATTGCAAATCCACCTACGCCGGTTCGATTCCGACCTCGGCCTCCACTTTAAACGAGCTCCGTAGATCCTTGATCTACGGAGCTTTTTTATTTTCGAAGTTCTGCAAGATTTAGTCTTGAAAAGGGCCTTTGCGAACTTGCTTCACCGGGGCGGGGTGTATATATTTCCCCCTCTGTTGCACAAGCGTCAGAACTGCCAGGTGTTTACCGGCAGCCGCAAGATTGCTTGACCGCGCTACCGCCCGAATGGCGAAACTGGTAGACGCATGGGACTTAAAATCCCCCGCTCGTAAGGGCGTGCCGGTTCGATTCCGGCTTCGGGCACCACTTCTAGTTCCGCCGGGTTTCGCCGAGTACCGCGAAGCCCTGACAAAAGCCGCCTAGTGCGGCTTTTTTATTGCGTGCGGTTTCGATGCCTTCCGATGCGTTCCGCACATTTTTAGTACATCATCCAGCACTTCCCCAGTTCGACTGACGTGGTGATGTACTAATGCCCCTCACTGATACGGCTGTCCGGCAAGCCAAAGCCGGCGAAAAAGAATATTCCATCACTGATGGCGGCGGCCTTTCTCTGTACGTCGCGACGAATGGCACGAAGTCGTGGCACTTCCGTTTTTCCTGGCACGGCAAACAGCCGCGTATGTCGCTGGGGACCTATCCAGAAATCAGCCTTAAGGATGCCCGCGAGCGGCGCGATGGGGCGCGGTCGCTGGTTGCCAAGGGCATAGACCCGCGTTCGCAACGCCGGAACGAGAAGCGGGTCGCCGCAGATTCGTCGGTCAAGACGTTCGAGGTTGTGGCTGGCGAGTGGTACGCCTTCAAGTTGCCACGGTGGGCGAAGTCCAAAAAGGGCGCTGCGGTACAAGCCCAGCTCTATCTGGACAAGGACATGGTGCCGGCGCTGGGCAAGATCCCGATTGCTGAGGTTCGCCGAGCCGAGGTATTGGCGTGCCTGCGTGGAATCGAGAAGCGCGGCGCGCTGAATGTAGCCCGCAAGTGCAGGACCTGGCTCAACGAGATATTCCGCTTCGGCATCGCCTCCGATTATCTGGAGGTCAACCCGGCGGCAGATCTGGATATCGTGGCCGTCAAAGAACCACCCGAAAAGCATAACCCAATGCTTCGGCAGCGGGAGCTGAAAGCGTTCCTGGTCGCGCTGGAGGCGGCAGACCTAAAGGACTACACCAAGAGCGCGATCCGGTTGTTGCTGCTGACTGGCGTACGCACGATAGAGCTGCGCAGCGCAACGATCGATCAGTTCGATCTTGACGCCGCACTGTGGACGATCCCGGCCGGGACGGTGAAGCAGTTGAAGAAGCTGATCAGGGAAAAAGGGGTAGGGGTTGTACCGCCGTATCTGGTGCCGCTGTCGCGGCAGGCGGTTGAGGAGGTGCGCAAAGTGCACCAGGTGACTGGCCGTTACAAACTGCTGATCGCGGGCCGGCATGAGCCGACCAAGCCAATCACCTGACACCGAAAAAGCTCAAGCAGCGAGAAGCGGTGCTCGATAAACGAATTGCGCGTTATCTGGCACGACGGCAGTGAAGGGGGTACTGAAGGGCTGGATGCCTGTCTGACGACCAAGTTCATCAGTCAGGTGGGAATTTGAAATTGATGAAAACTGCCCAAGGGTGGGGTTTATAGCTAAATGGGAGGGAGGTTAATCCCTGTACTTACCGAGTTGTCGCAAGGCAGCCCCATGACCGCTCAGTCCACGAAAACTGGGCGGTCTTGGGTTTCTAAAAGCGGTCATGTGTGGAGTGGACTAATACAGGCCATGATTGTGGTGTGGTGCAGACCTTCCTTGACGAGCCCCCGGCCGGATTAACCGCTATCAGTAGCGAATCATTACGGACTTAAGTTCGGTGTAGTCATCTATAAACGCACTGCCAAACTCGCGACCTATCCCTGAGGATTTTTTACCCCCGAATGGAACCGCCGGATCAAGCATTGTGTGCATGTTTACCCACACAGTTCCGGCATTGATGGCAGGCACCATGCGCAGGGACTTGCTCAAGTCGTTGGTCCATAGGCTGGCGCTCAAGCCATAAGGCGTATTGTTCATCAACTCCAGCAGTTCTTCTTCGGTGTCGTAAGGGAAGAAGGTCGCGATCGGGCCGAATGTCTCCTCGTTGAGCAGCGTGTCGTTCACACTGTTGGCGAGGATCACCGTCGGTTCGACGTAGCAGCCCGGGCGGTCGATCAGGTTGCCGCCGTAAATGATGGTGCTGTTTTCTGCGCGAGCCTTGGCGAAAAACTCGCCGAGTTTAAGTTGATGCTGGCGGTTGGTGACCGGGCCGAATTCGGTGCGCTCCTCCAGTGGAGAGCCGATGTTCAGTTTGCTCAGGCGTTGCGCCAGTTTGTCCATGACCGGTTCGATCTGTGAACGATGGAAGAAGAAGCGCTCGGCAGCGGCGCAGATTTGCCCGGAATGCAGGAACCCGGCTTCGATAATGCCGTTAACGGCCTTGTGCAGGTCGACATCGCGCAGGAAGCCCGCCGAGTTTTTGCCGCCCAGTTCAAGCGTGGTACGGGTCAACCCGGCCCCCATGGCACTCTGGCCGACGGCGATACCGGTCGGCACCGAGCCGGTGAACGAAACCTTGTCCGTGCCTGGGTGTTCGATCAGGCCTTTGCCCACTAAACCACCACCGGTCAATACGTTCAGCACCCCGGCTGGCAGGCCGGCTTCGATAGCCAGCTCGGCGATCCGCAGGATGGTCAGCGGCGTGAATTCGCTGGGTTTGATGATGATGCTGCAACCGGTCACCAGCGCCGAGGCAAGTTTCCAGATGGCAATCATGGTCGAGAAATTCCACGGCACTATGCCCACCACCACGCCGACCGGTTCGAGCAGGGTGAAGGCGGTATAGCGTTCACCGGCGAAGGAGGGCAGTGATGGGGTGATGGTCTGACCGCCGATCTTGGCCGCCCAGCCGGCGTAGTAGCGCAGAAAGTGGGCGGCCTGGTCGACTTCGAACGCCCGAGAAATCTGGATGATTTTGCCTGATTGGCAGGTTTCGATCTGCGCCAGTTCTTCGCGGTGTTGCTCCAGCAGGTCGGCGAGTTTCAGCAGCACGTTGCCGCGAGTCGCCGGTGTGACCTGGGGCCAATGCTTGAAGCCACGGTTAGCCGACGCCACTGCCGCATCGATATCCACCGGATCGGCATCGGCGACTTGGGCAATGACCCGGCCAGTGGCGGGATTGATCACTTCTAGCGTCTGGCTGAAATGACTCTGGACGTAGCCACCGTCGATGAACAGTGCATGGTTTCGACTGAGGAAAGCTACAACTTAAGGCAGCAGTGCAATATCGCTCATGGGTTTTCCTGGTCGATAACAAAGAAAAGCCTGAGGCTAATCCATAGGGTCGAATACGGCTTGTCTGCGGCTGCCGGGCTCTATGTCGGTGGCTGCCATAGCCCTTCGAAGCTTGCCCGGAAGTGCAATCAAGGTCCGACGTTTGATCTTGGGTGGCAAAAAACCGATGCCGGTCATGGCATCGGTTTGCGTGACGCACGGGCTCTTGAACTCACCCGGAAACTTGTCAGGACCAAGGCTCAGCGTGCGTCGGCCAACTCATCGATCAGATGCCGCTGAAACGCCGCGAACGCCTCTTTCGGTTGCTGCATCTGCACAAATGCCAGCAGGGGGTCTGTGACTTCAGTCCTGACGCCCACCAGTTCCTCGATGGCCGCCAACCCGCAAAACGGCACATAGGCTTCGGAATACCCACCTTCATGCACCAGAACGAGACGGCCGTGACACAAGCGTTCGGCGACTTTGCGCACACAGCGGGTCATTTGCCGGAACGAATCACTGTGCAACAGCATCCGGGCGAGCGGGTCGACGGCGTTGGCGTCGTAACCGCAGGCGACGATGATCAACTCCGGCTCGAAGCGCTCCAACGCCGGAATGACGATGCGCTCCATCGCATAGAGATAAGCCTCATGACCACTGCCGGGGGGCAACGGTATATTGATATTCGCCCCCAATCCCGCGCCACGGCCGCGATCGGCTTCACCGCTGTAACCGGCAGGGAAGCAGCCGTCTTGATGTAGCGAAATGGTCAGTACATCACCACGCTCTTCAAAGATGGATTGCGTGCCGTTGCCGTGGTGTACATCCCAGTCGATCACCGCGACTTTGCCCAGGCCACGGCGCGCTTTTGCGGCCTCGATGGCAATGGCGATATTGGCCAGGAAGCAGAAGCCCATGGCGCTGTCGGCGAGGCAGTGGTGGCCCGGTGGGCGTGACAGGGAGTAGGCATTGTCGACCTCGCCGGACAGCACGGCATCGACCGCGGCCATGGCCAGGCCGGCGGAGAGCCTGGCGATTTCATAACTGCCGGGCCCGATGGGCGCGTTCGGCCCCAATTCACCGCCCCCGGCATCGCTCATGGCCTTGAAACGTTGCAGGTAGTCAGGCGTATGCACCCGCAGCAGGTCGTCATGCGTTGCCGCATTGGCGCTTTGCACCAGTAGGTGTCGGGTCAGGCCGGAAACATCCAGCAGGCTCTTCAACCGGCGTTTGGTTTCCGGCGATTCGGCGTGGCCGGCAGCCGCAGGCGGTTGCACCCAACCGCCCACTGGCAAGGTCAAGGCGTGCAGTCCGGCACTGTGCCAAAGGCTGAGTTCGTCGAAGAAAAAAGCACTTTTTCGGCTCATCTTATTTTCCATTTTATTGAGGGTAAACAAGCTGCTCACGCGCTAGTGCGGGAGCTCAGAATCAGCACCAGGGAAAGCAATGTGATGCAGGCCCCTCCAATCAGCAGCGACTGGAAACCGCCACTAGCTTCGATCAGTCGGCCAGCCACTGTTGGGCCGATAGCCAGGCCACCGCCGATCACCAGGTTGGAGGCGTTCATCAGTTTTCCGGAATGGTCGAGGTCGGCCAGGCAGGCCAGAATCAACGGCAAAATGAAGGTCCATGTGAACTTGAACAGCAGCGCGGCCAGCGCAAAACGCAGCATTTCCGGTTGGCCCAGCAACATCAGCACCGAGCCTGCCATCAGCCCGTAACCCAGCAGCAACAACAGCAGGCGTGGCAGACAATTGCCGATCAGCGAGGCACAACCCGCGCCGACGATGCCTGTCATCGTGGCGATGGCAAGAATCTCGCCGCTGGACTCGGCAGAGAGGCCGGCGTGGGTGCTGATGGAACCGATAAAGGTCCAGACACCGCTTAGGCTGATGTAAAAACTCAGAATGCCAAGAATGCCCAGTGCGGCCTTCCACTTCGAAGCGAGGGCTACTCGCTCGGCGGCATTTTCAGTCGGTGGGCTGCCTTGGGGAAAGTATCGAGCCAGTGGCAGAAAGAGGGTCATCAGTCCCGCGAGAATCAAGTAGCAGGCTGACAGCCCGTAGTGTTCGAACAGGCGTGGCAGTATGCTCAAACCAATCGCCCCGACCACCAGTTGCCCCATCACCCATAAGCCATAGACGCGACCGGGGTTGGACGTCGATGCCGCGCTGGACAGGCAGATGATCATCAACGAACCGCCCGCCAGGGCACTGCAGAAGCGCAATGCCAGGAGCATCGAATAATCGTGGGCCAGCATCGACAGCAGGTTGGCTGCAATAAACAGGACCCCGGCCAGCAATGCGGCGCGGCGCCAGTCGACACGTTTGAGCCACCAGAGAGCGGGCAGGGTGGCCAGGCTCATGGCGCCGAGTTCAGTGGAGAACAGATCGCCGATCTGTGACGGGCTCAATTGCCATTGCGTCGCCAGTTGCGCCGCCACAGCTGGCGCGGTCATGAGGATGGTCGGGGTGATGGCGGCGAACAGCACAATGGCGGCCAGCAACGCCAACTGCGATGAAGCGAGCGAACGGGTCAACGGTTTGGTCTGGGTGTTCATGGTCAAACTCCGATGAATGAATTCAGAACACATGGACCAGACGCAGCAGCGCGTCGGTGCCGTGATAGCCGTTGTCGGTAGCGACGTTCTGCGAGAGGCTGAACATCAACTGATTCTGTTGATCGAGCCAATGACCGACTTCGAAACCCACCTGGGTGTAGCGCTTGTGGGTGTCGTCGATGCGCTGGTCATTGATGCGTAACTCACCGCCATCGGCGTGGATCAGCCGCAACGCGCCATAGGTGCTCGAAGTGAAGTCGTAGGATGCAAAGGCTTGCAGGCGATACAGCGGGTCCTGTTTCAGGTCGCTGCCGAAGTAGTCGTCGTTCTTGCCATAAAGTTGGGCTTCGAGGTTGGCTTCCAGCACCCATTTTTCACCGATGCCCTGGGTGTAGTTGTAAACGAAGGTGGCGCCCCAGCGATTGGCACTGGGTGACACGTCCGGATTTTTGCTGTGGTACTCGCCTACCGGCAGGGTAATCAGGGTCAGCAATCCGCTGTAGGTGCGCGAGGCGGGGTCGTTGATGAAAAACACCGTGCCGCCGACCTGAGGATCACCGAATCCACTTTCTCCAGTGTGCTGGCTGGCACCCGGCAGGCGTGCGTTGATGTCGGCGAAGGGCACGATGAACTGTGGAGTGCAGAGCGTGCCGCAGATGTCGGTGAAAAATACCTGGCGATAAGCCACAGCGTTGACCTTCAGGTCGGCCTTGCCGGTGCTGTCGGCCGGGCCGTGGAAATCGCTGGCGCGGCTTGCCGGTAAATACAGCACGCCCAGGGTGGTGCCCGAAGGGGCGCTGAAAAAATCCCGGGCGTTGAGGTCGGCGGCGCTGGCGTGCAGGCTCGACAGACCACCGATGAGGGCCAGTGCAGTGTTGCGGGTGAAGGTACTGGTCATGGGCATTGCATCTCTTCTTTGAGTTGTTGTGCGGCGAACGGATCGCCCGTAATTGGCAGAGGGGCAAAAAAAGGGCAAAAGCGGCCCGTGGCGGTCAAAAGGACCGCGAAAAAGTCAGCGCGAGTCAGCGGTGTAGATCAGTCAGGTGGGGCGTGCAGCAGATGGGCAATTCGGGCTTTGTCCTTGACCCCGAGTTTGCTGTAGATGGCGCGGATGTGGTGGCGCACGGTATTGGGCGACATGCCCAGATCGCGGGCGACTTCCTTGTAGGTCTTGCCTTCGCCGAAGCCCTGAGCGACATCGTTTTCCCGTGGACTCAACTGCACCAGCACGGTGCGGCTGCGAGCTGCCAGCAGGAACAGATCGCCGACCGTCGAAGCTTCGACCTGCAAGTGTTTGCCTTCGTAGCCCTGAGCGTCCATGGCCACCGGCAGGCAAGGTCCGGTCCAGTCCGGCCACTCGCTGAGCAGCAAATTGACGAAGCCATGTTCCGCGCAGTGCAGTGTGCCGCGCTGGTCGCATACGGCGAGCGCCAGATTGCGCGGGCTGGTGAGGGCTTCGCGCATGGCCACGAGGGTGCGAATCTGATTGGCCGATACCGCCGCCACCAGATGGAGCATGAGGTTGTTCAGCAACAGGCAATCGTGCTCGGTAAAGCGCGCTGCGTCGGGAGCGCGATACACCGTGAGGTGATCGCTGAGGTGGGTTTGCGGGTCGATGTACACAACGCACAGCAATTCGCCAATGCCATAGGACTCGCCGAGCCAATTGAGCCCGGGCCCGCTGGCGGGGGTGCGCATGTCGACGATGACGGCCTGTCCCGGGTTGTCGTGGACCTTGCCGACGGTCACATCGATATGGCGAATCGATTGCCAGTCCGGCAGGTAGCTTCGGGGCAGTTTGTAGAGGTAGGAGTTGTGTTCTTCAGGCAGCCCGTCAATCAGCGCCGCACGACCCCACCAGGCGCTGTCGAAGGGCAATAACTGGCTCATGCAGCTCAGCGCGGCGTGATGAAAATGCTCGATGTCTTTGTTCTGCGCCAGGCGCTGAAGCTCCAGTGTCATTGCGCTGAACGCTTCCAGGAGGCTGGCGTGACCATGATCATTACGGCTCATTCGTAGGTACCTCTGTGCGACATTCTTATTGTTTTCGTCACGAAGTCATTAAGGACCGGAACGTCGTTCGGACGTGGGCAGAGCCTGAGGACGAGTATCGGCGGGTTGAGAGAGGATCGCTATCCTACAGATGCACGATGGCTCGCTCCTACAGGGGGGGTGGCAGGCAGAAGCAAAAAGCTCAGCAGTCTCGTTCAAGTAATCTGCATCACTTTGCTATGAGATTCTGAGTGTCGACTCGATTAGCAAAGGACAGACGGATGTTCTTCAAGAAAAATAAACCGATGCTGCAACTGGCTGAGATCCTGACGCGATTGCTGGCCGATGAGGTGCTTGAGGCACAAGCGCTGGACGCCTGGCCGCAGGTGCGGGCGTGTCTGGAGCAGCTCGCGCAGTACAGAGCGCAAGCCAGCCAACGGCTTCTTGCGGCCGAGGAGTTCGCCAGGGATCAGGCCGCTCGATTGCAGCGCGGTGAACAAGCGCTTGAAGCGTTGCGCCTGCAACTTGAGCAGGGTCAGCAACGCGAAAAATTAATCGAGACCGAGTTGAGTCGGCACGCTCTGCTGTCACGTCAGCATCAGCAGGAAACGCAGATCTGGGAACTGTTGCAATCGACATTGACCGAAGGCTGCTGGGACATCACCGTGGTCAACGGTGACGTTCAGGACCCCGGCAGCCGGATGCGGATTTTCAGTCAATTCCGCCACCTCATGGGGTATTCCCCACATGAGTTGCCCGACGGCTGGGATGCTCAAGTCAGCATCACTCATCCTGACGACTTGCCGAAGATCATGGCGATCTTTGACCGGGAGATTCTCGCCGTGCAAGGCAGTGGTGAGTACGTGTTTGAGTACCGGATGCGCCACAAGACACGTGACTACATCTGGTGTCGAGAGCGTGGCCGAGCGGTCCGCGATCAGCAGGGACGGTTGGCCCGGGTGATCGGTGCGGTACGTGATATCAGCGATGAGCAGTCGGCGAGGGCCGCCCATCACCAGTTGCTTGAGCAGAATCAGGCAACGTATGGCCAGATTGCGACGGTGGTCAGCGTCATCAAGGGCATCGCCGACCAGACCAACCTGTTGGCCTTGAATGCTGCCATCGAAGCGGCCAGGGCAGGTGAGGTCGGGCGCGGGTTTTCAGTGGTGGCCGATGAAGTCCGCAAGCTGGCGGAAAATACCCGCCAGGCGACGCATCAGATTCAGACCATGTTGCATCAGCACAAACAGTAAATCTGTTCAGGAGCTGCACCCGGCAGCTCCTGAACGGGGTCAGAAGGCTACCGCCACCGTTAACTGGCTGTAGACGTTGGTACCGTAGCGCTCTTTGGGCGTCAATCCGATCAGCGCATCTTCACCAGGCTGCATATTGGCAACGGCCATTTGCCTGGTGGCGTTGATGAATGTGCAGTGGCACGTGATTCTGGATGCCCAACTAAGCCCTTACAGTCGCAGTGAAATGCGCTTGGCCGACGAGTTCTTGCAGCAGATTCCCGACCACTCGGTGACGCTGTTCGACAAAGGGTTCTGGGGCGCGGAGCTACTGTCCAGCCTGAGCAGCGCAGGCATCAACCGCCATTGGTTGATCCCGGCAAAAAAAGGACTGGTCTGTGAGGAGGTGGCCCGTTACAGCCAGCACGACCGTTTGGTGCGCATGAAAGTCTCAGCGCAAGCCAGAAAGCGAAATCCAACTCTTCCAACGCACTGGGAGGCACGCGAAGTCAGCAAGAAATTCAAGGCAAAGTGAAAACCGTTATGACGTCGCTTCCAGCCAAGACCTACAACACCAAGGTCGTTGCCAAGCTTTATCAGGAGCGTTGGGAGATTGAATTGGGCTTCAGAGACATCAAGAGTTCGATGCAACAGAACGCGATGACTTTGTGCAGCAAGAAGGTCGATCTGATCTATCAAGAAGTGTGGGGGCTACTACTGGCTTACAACGTGATTCATCGAGAGGTCAGTCAAGCAGCGGTGGCGTTTGGCCGAACCCCCTCGGACATCCGTTTCAAACCGGCTTGTCAGTACATCGCCGTGCAACTGATCGTGATGGCTGCGGCCAACCCTCAGCCACAGGGAGAAGGTTGACTGAGTTAAGAGCTGGGACTGGAGGGCTGTTTCTGGATCACCGTCCAAGATCTTCAAGGCCAAGGACGGTGAAAATTTCGAAAACCCCGTTTCCAGTAGACCGAAAGGCTGCTCCGCTTAAGTGAACAGCATTACGCTCATAGAGCGGCGTTGTTGTATGTGCATGATTTGTCGGGCGGCATCGAGGAGAGGTCAGGATCTAGACATTCGTTCCAGCGCTTTCTGCGAGCTACGTCTAAACCCATTCTCAAGGCCGTAGGTGCAGGCAAGAGAACATTGGAGAAATTAGCCGCTGGTCGAAAAGCAATACTCCATCCGGCGTGTGGGCTGAAGTGTGGGCTGTGGCGTTTTGCCAAAACCCAGAAACGACAAAGCCCTGAATAATTGGGGCTTTTTCGGTACAAATATGGCGGAGGCGATGACATCTCTTATTGTGTCTCAAGTCCTCCAAGTCCTCCAAGTCATCCTGGCGTATCAAGATATCAATGAGCTTGTCGCCCAACAGGTTCCAACTGCGGCCCGTTTCTGTTTCATGGGGTGCTCTACTGCGTTCCAGTCGTACCATTGGAAAAATCCACTTACCGAAGGACCCTTCCGCATGGATGACCGCACCCGAATTTTCCATGGCGATTACTTGGTGGAATCCGGTAGCAACGCTCATTACTGAGTCCGCTCGCAGACTAAGGGTACACATAGAGGTAGAAAAATTTTCGACCTGAAAATTTCCCTTTATTTTCAATAACAATAAGAAAGGTTCGATTCCGGCTTCGGCACCATATATATCAAAGGCCTGCATGAGGTTTCTCATGCGGGCCTTTGTCGTTTCAGATCTGATGGTTTTGACAGGCATACTGATTCAGTGATGTTACGGGCGGGTCCGCGCTAAACGAAAGCTTGCCCGGTAAACCCTCTAGGTAATCTCTGTAGCCCTGCCATCGCAGTCAGCCGTTGAGTCCATTCCGCCCGCCAATCATTGGCAGTATGAGTAACCTTAGCCTTGCGCGCGGCGCGTCTTGCCGCATTGCGTTCGTCTTTGCGCGCGTCCTTGAATGCATCGGTGTTGCGGCAGCTTCGGCATTTCACTTGGTTCAGTATTTTGCTCGATACCAATTTTTCGCCTGTGTGACCACAAGCCAGATGCCCGCCGACTTTGAAGTGAGTGACCATTGGAACGTCTCCTTCGTGACGTGTATTCGTTGGACCTCTCACCGGCAGCAGCGTTCGTTAGGGCAATCCAGGGCAAAAAAAAGGCCCGCATGCGGGCGGGCCAAGGGATTCTTCAAAGGAGTGATCTCACAGTAGGGCTTGAGTTGTGAACGCCATGTGAAAGGGATGTCGCAAAAAAAAGCCCAGTGCCAGGCTGGGTTGCGGTGTGGCAGGAGGCTATCAGGCAGGCAGGGTCGTCGGTGACGATGGTGTCGCCGTTCATGCTTCCTGAGTCAGGCCTGTCCTTGAATCGACTGTCCGGGGCAAATTATCTGAACCGGGGCAGCGGCGGTTCGACCGGGCGCAGAGAAGACAGCGTGCTGCGAATCAGCGGCGTGTCTTTTTCGATGTCGTTTAGCCGGTCACGAATTTTCAGCGCCGTCGGATGCCCGCCTTGATGATCGACCCAGTCGGCAATTTCCTTGCAGGCGGCGGCGAGACGAGCCTGACGGGAGTCAAGCAGGGTGAGCAGGGTGGTGATGGACTCTTTTTCGGACATGGCGAAAACACCTCCTTCAAAGAAACCTGGCAGATGGCAGCAAAAAGCCCGCGGGTGCGAGCTCTCTGCCGATGGGGTCGCCGGTCCTTCAGCTGATTTGAGTATAGACCCGGTATGAAAAAGTGAACTTTTCAGCCTTGCCGGGCCGTCACTTGCGACCTGATGTTGAGCTGATGGCATTCACGTCGGGCGTCTTCTTCGAGATCGAAGCCATCGCCGATGAAGCCCTGGGTACGGGTGTCGGCGATGCGATACCAGACGGCCGCATCGGGTGGTGCGTGGCTGACTTCTCCGGCTCGGCGGCCATGGATGATGATCTTGTTGCAACGTTTCACAACGAAAATGTCTTCCATGGCACCACCGTAGCTGATTCGTGTTCAGATCAACTATAGAAGCCCTTGGCGATCGTGCAAAAAATAGACAGGTCAGTTCGTCGGTTGTGCGTCTGATCAATCACTCGGCCTGCGCCGTAGGAGCTGCCGAAGGCTGCGATCTTTTGACGTTGATTTTTAAAAAACAAGATCAAAAGATCGCAGCCTTCGGCAGCTCCTACGGGGCGGTGTTGAGCATCTGTTCCAGGTACATTGCCAGGCCGACCTCTTCGACCCGCAGCCCTTTTCTGACGCGCGGTCGAGGCAGTTTCGCCAATGAACCCAGAAGAAACCCATCCACCACCGCCGGGTGGATGTAGCACTTGCGGCACACCGCCGGGGTGTTGCCCAACTGTTTGGCGACGTTCTTCACCATCTCGACCACATGTCGTTTGGCATCGGATTCCGGTTCCCATTGCAGTTCTCGCAACACCGCCAACGCCTGCACGCTGCCAGCCCAGGTGCGGTAATCCTTGGCGGTGAAGTCGGCGCCGGTGAGGGTTTGCAGGTAAGCGTTGACGTCCGAGGAACTGATGGTGTGTCGCTCGCCGTTTTCGTCCAGGTACTGAAACAGGTTCTGTCCGGGGATTTCCAGGCAGCGTTTGATAATCCGCGCCAGGCGTCGGTCTTTCACGGTGATCTGGTGTTCGACGCCACTTTTGCCCCGGAATTGGAACAGGATCGCGCTGCCGTTGACTTCGACATGGCGGCTGCGCAGGGTGGTCAGGCCATAGGAGCGGTTGTCCCGAGCGTATTGGGTGTTGCCGACGCGGATCAGTGTTGCATCGAGCAAGGTAATGATGGTGGCCATGACTTTGTCGCGGCTGAACCCCGGTGCCGCCAGCAGCGCTTCCAGTTGCTGGCGCAGTTTGGGCAGCGCCATGCCGAACTCCCGCAGGCGCGAGTATTTGTCGGCGTCGCGTACTTCGCGCCAGCGGGTGTGATAACGGTATTGCTTGCGACCCCGAGCATCGCGGCCGGTGGCTTGCAGATGGCCGCGCGGGTCGGCGCAGATCCACACCTCGGTGTAGGCGGGCGGCACCGCGAGGGCATTGATGCGTTTGATTTCGACGGAGTCGCTGATCCGCTGGCCCGCCGGGTCGAAATAGCAGAATTTACCGCGCAGCTTTTTACGGGTGATGCCGGGCTGGGTGTCATCGACGTAATGCAGGTCCGGCGGCAGTACGTCGGTCAGCGCAGTATCGGGCATGGCGGTGGTCCTGGGCGGCGATTCAAGGGCTTGTACAGCCATTGACCGCGCGCTATCGCCATGGTGCCGGCGGATTTAGGCGAGCACCGCCACTGCTTTGATTTGTGCCCAAAGTTTCTGGCCGGGATGGATGCTCAGTTGGTCGCGGGAATAGCGGGTGATCCGCGCCAGCAGCGGTGTACCGGCAGCGTCCAGCCGAATCAGCACGTGCGCTGCGTTGTCCGCGCCGAGTTCGCTGATCACCGTGACCGGCAAGCGATTGAGGATGCTGCTTTGCTCGATACCGTGCAGGCTCAGACTCACGTCCCGTGCCTGCACTTTGCAGCGCAATGCCTGGCCTTCGACCATCGGTGAATGGGGCACGCGCAGGTTCAGGGCGGCGTCCGGCAGTTGCAGGGTCAGCAATTGATACTCAGCGTCGTAGACGCTGACCCGGCCCTCGATCACCACGCCCGCGTCGTCACCCAGCGCCAGCGGCAGGTCAAGGCGCGCCAGGGTTTCGCCAATCGGGCCGCAGGCCAAGGCCTTGCCCTCGCTGAGTAGCACGATGTGGTCAGCCAGCCGCGCGACTTCATCCTGGGAATGGCTGACGTAGAGCACCGGAATGTCCAGTTCATCGTGCAGCCGTTGAAGATACGGCAGGATTTCGTTTTTGCGTTGGCTATCCAGCGCCGCGAGCGGTTCGTCCATCAGCAGCAGTTTGGGGCTGGTGAGCAATGCACGGGCGATACCGACGCGTTGGCGCTCGCCGCCGGACAGGTGTTGCGGATGACGATCCAGCAGGTGGCCGATGCCCAGCAACTCGGTCGCGAGGGCCATATCGACCCGGCGCTGGGATTTCGGAATGCGCTTGAGGCCGAATTCCAGATTGGCCAGCACCGACAGGTGTGGAAACAGGCTCGCCTCCTGGAAGACGTAGCCGATGGCCCGTTTGTGTGGCGGGACGAAAATGTTGTTGCGGCTGTCCTGCCAGACCTCATCGTTGATCTGGATGAAACCTTCTTCGGCTTTTTCCAACCCGGCAATGCAGCGCAGGCAGGTGGTTTTTCCCGAACCGGAGTGACCAAACAGCGCGGTGACCCCGCGACCGGGCAATTGCAGGTCCACGTCCAGGGCGAACCCCGAATAATGCAGTTTCAGGCGCGTTTGAATCATCGATCAACTCCAGCCCGCTTTGGTTTTACGGCTGGAGTAGAGCGCCAGCAACACCAGGAATGAAAACACCAGCATGGCTCCGGCCAGCCAATGAGCCTGGGCGTATTCCATGGCCTCGACGTGATCGTAGATCTGCACCGAGACCACGCGGGTCTTGTCCGGGATATTGCCGCCGATCATCAGCACCACGCCGAACTCGCCGACGGTGTGGGCAAAGCCAAGAATGGCGGCGGTGATGAAACCGGGGCGAGCCAGCGGCAGGATCACGCTGAAAAACGTGTCCCAGGGATTGGCGCGCAAGGTGGCGGCCACTTCCAGCGGGCGCGCGCCAATGGCGGAAAAAGCGTTTTGCAGAGGCTGCACCACGAACGGCATCGAATACAGCACCGAGCCGATCACCAACCCTGCAAAACTGAAAGTCAGGGTGCCCAGCCCCAGTGATTGGGTGAACTGGCCGACGAACCCGTGAGGGCCGAGCGCCAGCAACAGATAGAAACCAATCACTGTGGGTGGCAGCACCAGCGGCAGGGCGACGATCGCCCCGACCGGACCGCGTAACCAGGAGCGGGTACGCGATAGCCATAACGCAATCGGAGTGCCGATCACCAGCAGGATGACGGTCGTCAGGGACGCCAGTTTCAGGGTCAGCCAGATGGCGGAAAAATCGGCACTCGATAACGTCATTTAGAGTTGGTAACCGTAGGACTTGATGACAGCAGCGGCTTTCGGCCCTTTGAGGTATTCAACCAGTGCCTTGGCGGCCGGGTTGTCTTTGCCTTTGTTGAGGATCACCGCGTCTTGTTTGATCGGGTCGTGCAGGCTCGCCGGAACGATCCACGCCGAACCGCTGGTGACTTTGCCGTCTTTATAGATTTGCGACAAGGCGACAAAGCCCAGTTCTGCGTTGCCGGTGGAAACAAACTGGTAGGCCTGGGTGATGTTCTGGCCTTCGACGATCTTGTCCTTGACCTTGTCGGTCAGACCTTCTTTGGCCAGTACCTGGGTCGCGGCCAGGCCATAAGGTGCGGCTTTCGGGTTGGCGATGGACAGGTGCTGGTACTCGTTTTTCTTCAGTACTTCGCCCTTGGCATCGACGTAACCTTCCTTGGCCGACCACAACGCCAGGGTGCCGATGGCGTAGGTGAAGCGCGAGCCTTTGACGGTGTCGCCTTCGGTTTCGAGTTTTTGCGGGGTGGTGTCATCCGCCGAGAGGAACACTTCGAATGGCGCGCCGTTTTTGATCTGGGTGTAGAACTGACCGGTTGCGCCATAGGCCGCTACCAGTTTGTGCCCGGTGTCTTTTTCGAAATCGGCAGCGATGGCCTGGATCGGCGCAGTGAAGTTGGCAGCGACAGCTACCTGGACTTCATCCGCTTGGGCCGAACCGAAAGCGAATACAGCGAGCAGGCTGGCCAGGCAGGTGGGGGCAAAACGTGAGGCACGAGTAGTCATGAAACAGCTCCGTGGTGGGCGAGTGCAGTGGGCAGTTTTTTCGGGGGTGACTGCGCCGATGCGAGGGGTGAAACGCTATATATCCGAATATATAGCGAAATGCCTGTAAACGGAACTTGCCGAATGCGCGTGTGCGAAGTTGACGCATGGATGCCTGTGGCGAGGGGGCTTGCCACAGGTTGTGCATTGATCCAGGAGGATTAGCGTCCGGTAAATTTCGCCAGTGCTTCCTCGGCCAGACGCCGGGTCAATTCAGCCGCCGTCATTTCAACGCCCAAGGTAAACGCTTGCCCGGCCCACAGGTTGGCGAAACCGGCGGGGTCCTTGGCTCGCAGGGGCATCAGCGCACCACCGGCCAGTGGGAAGGCTGGGGCTTTTTCGTTGATCGAGCCCAGTTCACGCATTACCCGATTGAGAATCCCTCGTGCTGGTCGCCCGGTAAAAAGGTTGGTCAGCGCCGTTTCGCTTTCCTTGGCCGTGCGCAAGGCCTGGTGATGGGCTGCGCTGATCTTGGCTTCCGGGGTGAACAAATACGCCGTTCCCACTTGCACCGCCGAGGCACCCAGGTGAAATGCGGCGGCAATCCCGCGAGCATCACCGATTCCGCCCGCTGCAATCACGGGCAGTGCTACGGCATCGGCGATCTGCGGAACCAGCGCAAACGTTCCGACCTGGCTGTTCAAATCACTGCTAAGAAACATCCCGCGATGCCCGCCCGCCTCGTAACCCATGGCGATGATCGCATCGCAGCCGTGTTGTTCCAGCCAGATCGCTTCCTCGACGGTGGTCGCCGAAGAGAGGATTTTCGCACCGGTGGCTTTCACCCGATCCAGCAGTGATTGCTCGGGCAGGCCGAAGTGAAAACTCACGACCTCGGGGCGAAATTCTTCGATCACGGCGCACGTTGCGTCATCGAACGGCGCGCGATTGGACACGGGCGTGGGCGCATCGAAATCCACGCCCAGTTCCCGGTAGTAAGGCTCCAGCAGATTTTTCCACTCCCGAGCCTTTTGCTCATCCGGCGCGGGCGGTCGATGGCAGAAGAAGTTGACGTTGAACGGGCGCTGGCTGTGCTGGCGAATGGTTTTCAGCTCTTCGCGCAGTTGCTCGACGCTCAACAATGCAGCGGGCAAAGAACCCAGGCCGCCGGCGTTACTCGTGGCAATCACCATCGCTGAATCGTGGGCCCCGGCCATGGGCGCCTGGATGATCGGCAGCTCGATCCCGAGCAGGTCAAGAATGCGGGTGTCTGGCCATTGGCTCATTTGAAAACTTCTCCGACATCAAAACAGGGCAGGGACGCTAGTGTCGGTTTTGTATCAGTAATGACGGGTGCCCGGCCAGTCGGTTTTTCTGAAAGGTTAGCGTCGGTTTTTCTGAAAGGTCTTAAGCCTGGGGCCGCCAAGCTGCGGCGTATTCAACGACGATGGAATCCGCCGCCGCCCCCTCCGCCAAATGAACGGTTCATGACCTGGGAGGAGTTGTGATAGTTGTTCAGGCGCTCATTACCAGCAGAGCGCGCCGCCGATTCACGGTTGAGGTTCTGGACTTGCTGGGTGTTTGCAGGATTAACCCGAGTGGTACCGCCCTTGACCATTGACTGCCAGCCGTCGTCGGTCTTTTTGTAGACGTTGCCGTCATGCCCGGCGTAGACGTTGTCACCCACTTTGGCGGCGCTGCTGTTACGCCCTTGAATGCCCTTGTACTGGGTCGTGTTCCCGGTGTTGGGGTTGTAGACCGCGCCGCGATTGGCGGTGACTTGAGTGCCGTTGCGCACATTGCCCGCCGTGACTTTCTGGCCAGCAATGGCCCCGCCGTTGGGGCCCACCGCGACTCCACTGCGACCCGCTGCATAGTTGCCGTTATAAACGTTATGCACCGCGCCGCGCTGGCCCGCCGTGGCGATGCCGGTGCGGGAGTTGTAGGAAGATCCCACCTGACCGGCCCAGCGATTGCCGGTCCAGGCGTTGTAACCGGCGCCGTAACGGCTGACCGAGGCGCGATCACCCCATTGCCGATAGATGTTGCCCGTGCTGCCGGCCCAACCCCCCGGCCCCCAGGCGACCGCGCCGCCGTGATAGCCATAAGCGGCACCACCCCAAGGCATCGGCGCCGGGTAGAGACGTGGCCCCCACGCGTAACCCCAGCCGTAATTGCCCCACCAAGGATAGGCGCCCCAACCCCATCCCATGGCCACGGTGCTGCCACCCCAACTCCAGCCGAAGCCGAAACCGAAGGTCCAGCCAGTCCAAGGGGTGTAGCGAATTGCGACGCCAAAACCATAGGTCACCGGCGGCCCGTACCAGACAGTGCCGACCCACGGTGTGTACGGATAGCCCGTGCCATAAACCACCACACCACTGGCCGGGTCCACCGTGGAGCCCTGATACCCAGGCGTATAGCCCACGACCACCGTATCGCCATTGGCTTCATACACTTTGACGTAGGTGATGTAGTGCATGGGCGAACTGGGCGGTATCGAATAAATCACCGCCGGCACCGATGTGGCGACAGACCACGGCCCCTGAACTGACGTGGCGTTGAACCAGATACCGTTCTCGACCGCGTACCAACTCTTAGCATCGACCATGACGATCGGCGTCGGTGTGTTCACCACGTATTGCAACGGTGTGCCGCTGATGGCCTTGAGTTGCGGTTGACCGTCGAACTGCGGCGCGGTCATTTTCACCTGACTTTTCTTGATGGCCGAGGTTTGCGGGATGGTCGCAGCAATCGCCGCTTCCCGGGCCTGGGGTGTACCGGCCACCGAGGCTTTGACGTTCTCTTTGGCACTGTCATCGGGAATGTTGGCGAAGTCGGCGGGCAGTTTATCCGCTGGGGCGAAGGTCCAGGGGCCCTGCATGTCCGTTGCGTTGAACCAGCGTCCGGAGATCAGCACGTAGCTGTCCTGGTCGCCGACTTCCTTGAAGATGTGCCCCGTGGTGTTGGTCACATAGAGCAATTGCGTGCCCTGGATCGGCTGCCATTGGGGCGCGCCGTCGGTAACGATCAACTCGGTCGGCGTCGTGGCGATGTGAATCTGTGGGATGGGTGGCTTGGCGAGTGTAGGAATTTTATCTTTCGGATCGCTCTGGCCGGTCAGCAAATCCACCTGGCGGCTCTGGATCGCAGCGCTCTTGGCTTTTTCCAGGTCGGCAGAAGGAGAGGGCAGCGGCGCGTATTGGCCGCCCAGTTCATCCGCCACCATCCAGCCATCGAACACATGCAGATAATGTTTGCCTTGCGCATCCTTGAGCAGCAGCGGCCGGGTGTTGATTACCCGTTGCAACGCAGTACCGTCGACCGCCCGGTAAGCCGGCTCGCCATCGATATACACCAGCAGTGCCGGGACGTCGGAAGTGATGATGGTGGGCGGGGTGTTCTCGATCGGATCGCTACTGGATTTTTGTTCGGCAGCCAGGACGCCTACAGCGGCTTCGAGCTGGTCCAGGGAAATGGTTTTCTTGCGGCTGGCTGCATCTTTTTTCAGCGCGGCCACCCAGGTGTCGGATTGCGCTGCACTGGAGGGAAAATCTGCTTTGGTGAGGGTGTATTGATCGAGAACGACCCAGCGCGTGGCTTTGTCCACCAATGTATGGGCGCTGAACTGCACGATGCCGTAAGTGGATTTGCCATCGCCCCCGGTGGCCTCGACGGCTGCTCGCGCCTGAAGGGTATAGCCGTCCCAACTGTCGAGCTGCGGTTGATAGATCGTCAGTTTGGTGTCACCGGCCGTCAGTACCTGAGGCCAGGTCGGGCTCGCGGGCGCCTGGGCGGCGGGTGCGGCCGGTGCTTGTGGCTGTGCTGCCTGGACGCCACTGATGACGAGAAGACCGAGCATCAGAAAAACGGTAAGCGCACGAGGGTAAGGCATTGTCAGCTCCATCGACGAGGCGGCTTTTTCAGATATTTCAGGGCCGCGAAAAAAGCATAGCTTCAGGTTCTGGAAACGCTCGGTGGATTTGCCGATTGGATCAAAGTCGGGTACGGCAATGTGTTGCTTTGTGTTATTTCAATGGCACCACCACCTCAACAAACCCCTTGGGAGGCAGCGATGTTCAAAGGCATTTTGATCGACAAAGACGACAGCGGTTACCGGGCCACGCTGCAAGAGATCAGTGACGATCAACTGCCCGAAGGCGACGTGACCGTGCGGGTGGCGTACAGCACGCTGAATTTCAAGGATGGTCTGGCGATCACTGGCAGCAGTCCGGTGGTGCGAAAATTCCCCATGGTGCCGGGAATTGATCTGGCGGGCACTGTCGAAGTCAGCGGGCATCCGGACTACAAGGCCGGTGACCAGGTTGTGCTTAATGGCTGGGGTGTGGGCGAAGGGCATTGGGGCGGACTGGCACAGAAAGCCCGGCTCAATGGTGACTGGCTGATTCCGTTACCGAAAGCGTTCACACCCGCTCAGGCCATGGCCATCGGCACGGCCGGTTATACGGCGATGCTCTGCATCCTGGCGCTGGAGCACAACGGTGTCACCCCGGGCCAGGGCGACGTGCTGGTGACTGGCGCCAACGGCGGAGTAGGAAGTTTCGCCATCGCACTCTTGAGCCGGCTCGGCTATCGCGTCGTGGCGTCGACCGGTCGCACCTCGGAGCACGATTACCTCAAGCAATTGGGCGCCAGCGAGATCATTGATCGCGCGACACTCTCCGAACCGGGCAAACCGTTGGCCAAGGAGCGCTGGGCCGCCGTGATCGATTCGGTCGGCAGTCACACCCTGGCTAACGCTTGCGCGAGCACCAAGGCCAACGGCACAGTCGCTGCGTGTGGTTTGGCGCAGGGCATGGATTTTCCGGCCTCCGTCGCACCCTTCATATTGCGAGGCGTAACACTTGCCGGGATCAACAGCGTAACCCAGCCCAAAGCCAAGCGAGTCCTGGCCTGGAATCGTCTGGCCGAGGATCTGGATTTCGCCTTGTTGCCGCTGATCAGCCACGAAATCGCTTTGAGCGAAGCGATCGACGCGGCGCCGCGATTGCTCGCCGGTCAGTTGCGCGGAAGGGTTGTCGTCGACGTAAATCGCTGACAAGGTAGGCACCGATGTGGCTCGTCAGGGCCGCAAACTCATTAAAAAGGAGTGGCGCCACCATGGAAATCAAACAGGTCTATGTCGCACCGTTCAGCGTTTCGGGGCTGAAGGTGCGCACCCTCAACAATGCCGAGCAAAGCGCTGAAACAGAGAAGATTGGCCCGATGTGGGGGCGTTTTTTCAGCGAAGGCTTGAGTGAGCGTATCGCACCGCAACAACCCCCGTCGCCGATCTACGGCGTGTACTCCGGCTACGAATCCGATGCCTCGGGAGCGTTCGATGTCACCGCCGGGATCGCTGTCCTGACTCCGGCGCAAGATTACGAAACGATTCGAATCGAAGAAGGCCAATACCTGGTATTCGAAGGCAGCGGGCCGATGCCCGGCGCGGTCATAGGTGCCTGGCAACACATCTGGCGCTATTTCGAAGCCAATCCGCAGATCAAGCGCCGATTCGCCACCGATTTTGAAGCCTACACCGCCCCGGAAACCGTGGCGGTGTACATCGGCATCGTCTAAGTCAGGGTTTCTCGCGCCAGCAACTGCCGTTTGCGCTCGACGCCCCAGCGATAACCCGACAGGTTGCCGTCGCTGCGCACCACCCGGTGACAGGGGATCGCCACCGCAAGGCTGTTCGCGCCGCAGGCCTGGGCCACGGCGCGTACCGCTTTTGGCGAGCCGATGCGCTGGGCGATATCGGCGTAACTGGCGGTGCTGCCGACCGGAATTTCCAGCAGGGCTTGCCAGACCCGCTCCTGAAACGCCGTGCCGCGCACATCCAGCGGCAAATCCAGGCCGATACCCGGCGCTTCGATAAAACCCACGACTTGGGCGATCAATTGCTCGAACCCATGATCGGCGCCAATCAGGTTCGCCCGGCGGAACTTGTCCTGCAGATCGCACACCAGTTGATGCGGATCGTCGCCGAGCAAAATGGCGCAAATACCCCGGTCACTTTGCGCGACAAGAATCGCGCCCAAGGAGCACTGGCCGACGGCAAAGCGAATGTCGTTGTTCTGGCCCTCAGCTCGGTAATCGCCGGGTTTCATGCCCAACAACTGGTCCGCCGCTTCATAAAATCGACTGTTGGAATTGAAGCCCGCGTCATACAGGGCGTCGGTCACCGAGCCGCCATCGCTCAAGCGCTCGCGAACCTTGCGTGAACGATGGGCCGTGGCGTAGCCCTTGGGCGTCAGGCCGGTGACGGCTTTAAATACGCGATGGAAATGGAAACTGCTGAGTCCTGCGGCGTCGGCCAGCTCATCGAGCGCTGGCAAGCTTTCAGCGGATTCGATTTGGCGGCAGGCCGTTGCCACGGTCGCAGCATGTTGGGCGGCCACGGCGCTTTGATCCTTCGCCGCCCGTTTGCTGGGGCGATACCCGGCAGCCTCGGCCTGTTCGGCGTTATCGAAGAACTCGACGTTCTGCGGCTTCGGCAAGCGCGCCAGGCTGCTTGGGCGGCAATAGATGCCGGTGGTTTTCACCGCGTAGACAAACTGCCCGTCAGCTTTGGCGTCGCGGGCGACGACGGCCGCCCAGCGCGGGTCATTTTCGGTGGTGATTTTTGTCGAAGAGGTTGTCATGGCTTCATGTCCGGTGACGGGTTTCAGACAGATTAATCAGCCGCCGGGAACGCAGCACTCCGGGTCTTGCGGTCAAATTCGAACCTTCATTCGGCAGTACGAAAGGTGAAATTGATCCGTTGCTCGCCCAATTGCGGATGCTGCCCGTCCTTGATCGGCAAAACGCCGTGATAACGCAAACGGTCAACGCCACCCCAGACCACGACGTCACCATGAAACAGCGGCACCCGCCGGCTCTTGTCGCTGCGCTCGAAACCGCCGAACAGGAACATCGCCGGCAAACCCAGGGACACGGAAACAATCGGCGCGGCGTAGGAACCTTCGTTTTTATCCTGATGCAATGACATCTTGGCCCCTGGGATGTAGCGGTTGATCAGGCAGGAGTCCGGTACAAAATCTACAAATCCTGCCTCCCGCGCCGCCGCTTGCGCCAGCTCCAAAAACACTTCGGGCATGCGCGGCCAGGGTTGGCCGGTGTTTGGGTCGTTGCGGGTGTAAAGGTAGCCGCTGCGATCGGTGGTCCAGCCGAGCGTGCCGCAACTGCTGAGCGCCACCGACATGGTGAAACCGCCGGGCGTGACCATTTGACGAAACCGTGCGGTCAGCAGAACGGCGTCCAGCGCCGGCAGTAGTCGATCAATCAGCGGCAGGGCAAAGCCTCTGAGGACGTAGGATTGTTCGCCGATCTGCTCCCGTCGGGGCGGCTGCGCTGGCTCGGCGTCGGCGAACAGATCGAAGGTGATTGGGCTCATGGGCTCATAACGCATCGTGAAAGATGATTCCAAGGGTATGCCGTTTTCCACTGTGCAGGCGACTGACACCGTGGCGCAGGGTCACGCGGTAATAACCGCGAACACCTTTGACCGGGCGCTGGTTGACGGCAAAGATCAGCCCGTCGCCTTCCTTTAGCCCGATGACTTGGGGGCGCGATTGCATTCGCGGGCGTTGCTCGGTCAGTACGAACTCACCACCGGTGAAGTCTTCCTCGGGGTCTGACAGCAGAATCGCCACTTGCAGTGGGAAAACGTGCTCGCCGTACAGGTCCTGGTGCAGGCAGTTGTAATCCTGGGGACCGTATTGCAGCAACAGCGGCGTCGGTCGCTCCTGACCGGCGGCATGACAGCGTTCGAGGAATGCGCCATGGCTGTCGGGGAATCGGGTCGGCAGGTCCATGTGTTCGTACCAGCGATTGGCGATCGGTACCAGTCGTGGATAGAGCGCGCTGCGCAACTCGGCGACCAGGTCCGGCAACGGGTATTTGAAGTATTTGTACTCCCCGCGCCCAAAGCCGTGACGAGCCATGATGACTTGCGAACGGAAGGGGTCGTGTTGCGGGTAAAGCGCGCTGACGGCATCGCACGTTTCCAGGCTCAGCAGCGAGGGGATGATGGCGCAGCCGTCCTGATCGAGTTGCCGTTCCAGCAACGGCCAGTCCAACGCGGAGGTAGGGCGAATCGGGGAAGTAGACATGTTCTGACACCTTAACCCAAGGTCGAGGGGGCCAGTCTAGGGATCGCCGATCGAGCGAACACTCCGGCGCTTGCGGTCGAATGTCAGGCGGGGGAGCGGACGTCCAGGTTGTCGCTCCCGATCGCGTTACAACGCTTTGCTGACGCTGATGTCGCTGATCACGTCTTCGCCCTGGCCATGAATGGCATCCAGTGCGGCTTTGGCTTCGGCTTCGGTGCCGTTTTCAAGCTGGGCAAATTCGAAGCGGCGCTCGCCGTTGAGTTTGTACTTGATGACGTATTTGGTCGTTTGGGCCACGGTCATGACTACCTGTGTACGTGGTTGGGCGTCACTCAGCTCAGTTTTGTGCTGGAGCGACGGATAATCTTGATCGAGTGGGTCAGGGTCGGCTTCTTGGTCACGCTGATCGCCTTGCGGGTGATCATGTCGATGGTGATGTTCCAGAAACCGGTGCTCGGAGCGGTGATGCGCGCCGGGAACGTGTCGAATGCACCACCGTGATAGGTGTGACGGCCGCCGTTCTTGAAACTGCGGAAGTTGGCGTCGTTCATCAAGCGAATGTTGCACATTTGGGAGCACTGGATGACGACGATGTCGTCTTCATTGAGGTGCTCGCGCTGGTGGATAAATTTCATGAGGCGCCTCCAGAAGGGCTTTTTCTACAAAATCAAAACGATAGCAGGGCAATGGGCGCAGTTTATCAGCCCGAACAGGTTATTATCTGGCTGTCGGCGTCGGGTTTGACAATTAAAAACAGTTATTCGGAATTCTATGAGCGATAAAAGCAATGAGCCTCGGAGAAAAACGGCATTTACGCTGTCGGAGGGTCTTTATCGGAGGTTTTGTATGAAGTGGGGTGTCCTGGTCCTGCCGCTAGCGTTGGCGGTGAGTGGTTGTGCGAATGTCGCAGAAATCAACGAGACATTGCCGACCATGAGCGTGATCTCAGGCAAAAAGCCCCATGAGTATGCGCAATGCCTGGTCGAAAAGCTGGCTGACAGCCGTGGTGCCTTGCAACTTGAACCGCACAAGGATGGCATGCGTGTGATCGTTCCCGGGAAGTTTTCCTCAGGCCCGGCGGCTGTCTTCGACATCGAAGATCGCTCGGGTGGCAGCAGTATCAAGCTGCATGAGCGCATGTCCAATGTGCCGGTGCGCCCACGGGATGTGCGCAATGCCGCCAACGTGTGCATTTCCGGCTGATAGACTATTGACCGTCCACCCTGATGCCGCTCAAGCACTGCTTGTGCGGCATTGTTATTTCTGGAGCCGCGCATGAAGCGAGAGCAAGTTCGGGAGCGCCATGCAGAGGGCCATATCTCTGCCACCCACGTGATTCAGAATCCGGCGACTCCGGGCGAATGGATCGTGTTTTTCAAGAAGAGTGCCGGGCGTAGTTATTTTCTGGTGGATGAAAACGATGAGGTCGAATCCTTCAGTCGTCTGGATGATTTAATCGAGACCGTGCGCGGCCTCGGGATCAAGTTCGCCGAAATCCACATGTAAGGCCGTGTGCCTTATTTGCAGACCACCACTACGCTGCGGTTTTTGAAGTTGCCGACATCGACGCCCAAGGTCTTGTCGCTTTCCTTGGTGGCCGGGGTGCCGTTGGTGCTGACGATTCGGTAGCCGGTGCCGGCGCAGGAATCATCAGCCTTTTCGTAGCAGGTGGCCCACGAATTGGCTTCGCCGGAGCAGTCGATGCTCAGGCCTTGTTCGCCGTTTTTCAAGTAAGTGCTTTCTGAAGTGGCACAGCCAGTCAGCGCCAGTACCGCAATCAGTGCCAGAAATTTGTTCATGTCGTGTTCATCGTCAAGGGAAGGGCTAAACGCTGTGACAGCGCCGGTATCGAAAGGTTATGGCGAGTGGCCAGTCCTGTGAAAATAAAACATAAAAAAGCCCTGCATCAAGGCAGGGCTGCGGTCGTGTCAGCAACCGTTCAGGATTTGTCCTTGCCGCGTCGTTTCGGGCCTGCGGGTTGATCTTGCAACACCGATGCCACCTCGATCGCCAACGCTTCGGTCGGAAAAGGCCCGGCAATATTCTCGCCGCCGACGCTGTCCACCCACCACTGGCCGTCTTTTGCCTGATTGATCAGGTACCCGTTGACGCTTTTTGCTACCGACATCTATCTGCCTCGTTGACTGGGTTCAATGGCGCCATCATAGCGCCAAATGCACGCAACGGGTGCGGATGGGCGTATGGTGGTGCGATTGTCGGTCGGCGCAAATTCAACGGTCTGTGCTATCTATTAAGGCTCACGGGAACTATCCGCCAGAATATTTCTCTATGATGGCATCGGTTAGCCAGTGCGGGGCATTGTAAGGTGCACGCCGCCTGATTAGACTGCGCCGAAACTCGTACACACAGCCCTTTCAAGGACTTATATGATCAAGAAATGCTTGTTCCCAGCAGCCGGTTACGGTACTCGCTTCCTGCCAGCGACTAAAGCCATGCCCAAAGAAATGCTGCCGGTGGTAAACAAGCCACTGATCCAGTACGGCGTCGAAGAAGCACTGGACGCCGGGTTGACCGAAATCTCCATCGTGACCGGTCGCGGCAAACGTGCTCTGGAAGACCACTTTGACATCAGCTACGAGCTGGAAAACCAGATCAAGGGCACCGACAAGGAAAAATACCTGGTCGGCATCCGCAAGCTGCTCGACAACTGCTCGTTCTCCTACACTCGCCAGACCGAAATGAAAGGCCTGGGTCACGCGATCCTGACCGGCCGTCCGCTGATCGGTGACGAACCGTTCGCCGTGGTGCTGGCGGATGACTTGTGCGTCAACCTTGAAGGCGACGGCGTGCTGACCCAAATGGTCAAGCTGTACAAACAGTACCGCTGCTCGATCATCGCGATTCAGGAAGTCGACCCGCAGGAAACCAACAAGTACGGCGTAATCGCCGGTGACTTGATCGGTGATGACCTGTACCGCGTGCGCAATATGGTTGAAAAACCAGCACCGGAAGATGCACCGTCGAACCTGGCGATCATCGGTCGTTACATTCTGACTCCGGACATCTTTGACCTGATCAAACAAACCGAGCCAGGCAAGGGCGGCGAGATCCAGATCACCGACGCCTTGATGAAACAGGCGCAGAACGGTTGCGTGATTGCCTACAAGTTCAAGGGCAAGCGTTTCGACTGCGGCGGCGCTGAAGGCTACATCGAAGCGACCAACTTCTGCTTCGAGAACTTCTACAAGACTGGCAAGGCTTATTAATAACGCCTGACCCACTTGTATTGAGAAAGCCACCTTCGGGTGGCTTTTTCATTTTCTGCCCCCATGTAGTTCGCAACGCTTGCCCAACGGACGTCTGCGGGTATGCTGATGGCCTGCCGAGGAGATAGAAATGGCCTACGATTTTGACCTTTATGTGATTGGCGCCGGTTCCGGCGGTGTGCGGGCGGCGCGGTTCGCGGCCGGTTTTGGCGCGAAAGTGGCCGTGGCCGAAAGCCGTTATCTGGGCGGTACGTGCGTGAACGTGGGCTGTGTGCCGAAAAAATTGCTGGTTTACGGTGCGCATTTCGCCGAAGACTTCGAGCAGTCTTCGGGTTTCGGCTGGACTCCGGGCCAGGCAACGTTTGATTGGGGTACGTTGATCGCCAACAAGGATCGCGAGATCAATCGCCTTAACGGTATTTATCGCAACTTGCTGGTCAACAGTGGTGTGACCTTGCATGAAGGCCACTCCAAGATCGTCGACCCGCACACGGTCGAGATCAATGGCGAGCGCCACACCGCCAAAAATATCCTCATCGCCACGGGTGGCTGGCCGCAGATCCCCGAAATTCCGGGGCATGAGCACGCGATCAGCTCCAACCAGGCGTTCTTCCTCAAAGAGCTGCCCAAGCGTGTTCTGGTGGTTGGCGGTGGCTACATCGCCGTCGAGTTCGCCGGGATTTTCCACGGCCTTGGCGCCGAGACCACGCTGCTGTATCGCGGCGATCTGTTCCTGCGCGGCTTCGATGGCGCGGTGCGCAAGCACTTGCAGGAAGAGCTCACCAAGCGCGGGATGAACCTGCAATTCAACGCCGATATCGAACGCATAGAAAAGCAAGCCGATGGCAGCCTGAAAGCGACGCTCAAGGATGGTCGCGAGCTGGAAGCCGACTGTATTTTCTACGCCACGGGCCGACGTCCGATGCTGGACAACCTCGGGCTGGAAAATACCGGCGTCACACTCGACAAGAAAGGTTTTGTCGAAGTGGACGAGCAGTATCAAACCGCTGAGCCGTCGATCCTGGCGTTGGGCGATGTGATCGGCCGGGTACAACTGACCCCGGTGGCGCTCGCTGAAGGCATGGCCGTTGCGCGGCGCTTGTTCAAGCCTGAGCAATATCGTCCGGTGGATTACAAAATGATCCCAACCGCAGTGTTCAGCTTGCCGAACATTGGCACCGTTGGCCTGAGCGAAGAAGATGCCCGGGAAGCCGGTCACGAAGTGGTGATCTACGAAAGCCGTTTCCGGCCGATGAAGCTGACCCTGACCGAATGCCAGGAGCGCACGCTGATGAAGCTGGTGGTGGACGCCAAGACTGACAAGGTCTTGGGGTGCCACATGGTCGGCCCGGACGCCGGCGAAATTGTGCAAGGCCTGGCGATCGCGCTGAAGGCTGGCGCCACCAAGCGCGATTTTGACGAAACCATCGGCGTGCATCCCACGGCCGCCGAAGAGTTCGTCACCATGCGCACGCCGGTCGCGGGTTAATCGTCCTTCGCTGTGTCTGGCGCGGTTGCAACGACCGCTGCCAGGCGCACGCTTTCATCCAGGCGGGCCTGGGTCTTTGCCAATTCAATTTCCAATGACTGATTGATCTGCGACTGCTCGTCAACGTTCTGCTTGAGTGCCTGGCTTTCCAGCAGAGCAATGCGCAAGCGTTCCTGGAGCAGGGTGCGCTCACTGTCGACGCGATTGGCTTGCTCCAGCAATTGATCCTGTCGGCTGTTCGCTTGCTTGAGGTGCTCCTGCAGCAGGCTCAGCTCCCGCAGCGTGCCGCGACTCTCGGTCAGCACTCGCTCGTTGTCGCGGTGCAACTGGGTGATTTCATCTTGGCGGACGAGGGCGCTTTGCTGAGCTTGGCGCAATTCCATCTGAATCTGTTGCACCTGGCTTTCGTGGCGCCGCTGGTCCTGTTCGCGCTGTTCCTTGACGGCGTTGCGATAGTGTTCCAGCGCATCCCGGGCGTGCAGGTGTTTTTCTTCGAGGGAGCGGATCTGCTCGTCCTTGTCCTGCAAGCGTAATTCGAAATCCGCCAGCGCCTGATTCAGCCCGGCGTTGCGGGTTTGCTCGGTCTGCAGCATCGAACGAGTTTCCAGCAGCGCGTCGGACTCCTGGGTCAGCGCCAGGCTTTGAATCTCGTATTGCTGGTGCAGTTCGCTATTGGCCTCGCGGGCTTCATCAAGCTGTGTTTCCAATGCTTTGCGCTGACGATCGAACTGCTCGCGCGCCTGATCGATGGGCTCTTGCGCCTGTTCTTTCAGGCGCTGCGCCAGCCGCGAAACCAAGCCTGCCAGCTCATCATCAATAGGTTCGGACGTGTCTTCGACGCGTTCCGGGCCGCCATCCAGTTCCTTCAAATAGCGATGAATCGTGGTTTTCGAGCCGGTATTCCCCATCTCGATACGTACTGCGTCAATGCTTGGGTTTTCGCCACGGGCGAGGATCGCCAGACGCGCTGCTTGCACCACCGCTTTATTTACACCGCCACGAGCCATGAGTTCTCCTACGATTTCGTACTGTAGTATGTACCACTAATAAAGCATTGTACCACGCACTCTTAAAAGTTAAATCCTTTCAATAACTGACACGGGATATACTGGTATTACCCCGTGTGATGAGCTGTTCATTCGGTTTTTACCCGCCAAAGCGGTACGTTTTCGAGAGTTGAGCCCATGTCCGATCTGGATCGCTACCTGCAAGCCGCCACCCGCGACAACACCCGACGCAGCTACCGGGCGGCCATCGAGCATTTCGAAGTCAGTTGGGGCGGGTTTCTGCCGGCGACCAGCGACAGCGTCGCGCGCTATCTGGTCGCGCATGCGGGCGTGCTGTCGATCAATACACTGAAGCTGCGCCTCTCGGCGTTGGCGCAATGGCACAACAGTCAGGGCTTTGCCGATCCGACCAAGGCGCCGGTGGTGCGTCAGGTGTTCAAGGGCATTCGCGCATTGCACCCGGCGCAGGAGAGGCAGGCCGAGCCGTTGCAGCTTCAACATCTGGAGCAAGTGGTCGCCTGGCTTGAGCAAGAAGCGCAAGCGGCCCGTGCTGAAGGCAATCAGCCGGGATTACTGAGAGCGCGGCGCGACATGGCGCTGATCCTGCTGGGCTTCTGGCGCGGCTTTCGCAGCGATGAGTTATGTCGCTTGCAGATCGAGCATGTAAAAGCCATCGCCCAATCGGGGATCACCCTCTATCTGCCACGTAGCAAGAGCGACCGGGAAAACCTTGGCAAGACGTTCCAGACCCCGGCGTTGCAGCGTTTGTGTCCGGTGCAGGCCTACATCGACTGGATCACCGAAGCCGCGCTGGTTCGTGGTCCTGTATTTCGCGGCATCGACCGTTGGGGGCATTTGAGCGAGGAGGGCTTGCACGCCAACAGCGTGATTCCATTGCTGCGCCAGGCGCTGGAACGCGCCGGCATTCCCGCCGAGCATTACACCAGTCACTCCTTGCGCCGGGGCTTTGCGACGTGGGCTCACCAAAGCGGTTGGGATTTGAAGTCGTTGATGAGTTATGTGGGCTGGAAGGATATGAAATCCGCCATGCGCTATGTTGAAGCCAGCCCGTTTCTTGGGATGACGCCCCTTGCGGAAAAAGCCATTGGCGCTGCTCAGTAAGTTTTCTTCTATTAATACGTCCGGCTAATAGCGAAAACCAATTACCAGCATGAGCTTTGCCAATGAGCCATCCGTCCATCGAGTGGGTAGGATTCACCCCATCAACTTCTTAACCAAACTTTTCAACCCTGACGGAGAGTCACCGATGCCTATCATCAACAGCCAAGTTAAACCGTTCAAAGCTACCGCTTACAAAAATGGCGACTTCGTACAAGTGTCGGACGCTGACCTGAAAGGCAAGTGGTCGGTCGTGTTCTTCTACCCAGCCGACTTCACCTTCGTTTGCCCAACCGAACTGGAAGACCTGGCTGACAACTACGCCGCGTTCCAGAAACTGGGCGTCGAGATCTACAGCGTTTCCACTGACACCCACTTTGCTCACGCGGCCTGGCACAACACTTCGCCAGCGATCGGCAAAATCGAATACACCATGATCGGCGACCCAACCCACGCCATCTCCCGCAACTTCGACGTGCTGATCGAAGAAGTTGGCCTGGCCGACCGTGGCACCTTCGTGATCAACCCGGAAGGCCAGATCAAAATCGTTGAACTGAACGACGGCGGTGTTGGCCGTGACGCTTCCGAGCTGCTGCGCAAAATCAAGGCTGCTCAGTACGTCGCTGCTCACCCAGGCGAAGTGTGCCCAGCCAAGTGGAAAGAAGGCGAGGCCACTCTGGCTCCGTCCCTGGACCTAGTCGGCAAGATCTAAGTCTGTGAAAAAAGCCACACCAGGGCGGGTTTCCGCACCTAAGTAAGCTGCAACCGCCCTCAAAAACGCCCGGGCGAGATTCGCTCGGGCGTTTTTTTATGAACGAAACAAAAGGAAATCGCCCGTATGTTGGACGCCAATCTTAAAGCCCAGTTGAAATCGTACCTGGAACGGGTCACCCAGCCGATCGAGATCGTTGCTTCCCTCGACGACGGTGCGAAATCCCAGGAAATGCTCGAACTGCTGAAAGAAGTTGCCAGCCTTTCGACTCAAATTACGTTGCTCGACAACGGTGACGATGCACGCAAGCCATCGTTCTCGATCAACCGCCCGGGTGCCGACATCAGTCTGCGTTTTGCCGGCATCCCGATGGGCCACGAATTCACCTCGCTGGTGCTGGCCTTGCTACAAGTCGGCGGCCACCCTTCGAAAGCCAGCGTTGAAGTGATCGAACAGATCCGCTCGCTCAAAGGCCAGTTCAGCTTTGAGACTTATTTCTCGCTGTCCTGCCAGAACTGCCCGGACGTCGTCCAGGCGTTGAACCTGATGGCGGTGCTGAACCCGAACATCCGCCACGTTGCCATCGACGGTGCGTTGTTCCAGGCCGAAGTCGATGATCGCAAGATCATGGCGGTGCCCAGCATCTACCTCAACGGCGAACTCTTCGGCCAGGGCCGCATGGGCCTGGAAGAAATCCTCGCCAAGATCGACACCAGCGGTGCCGAGCGCCAGGCCGAGAAGATCAGCGCCAAGGAAGCTTTTGACGTATTGATCGTCGGCGGCGGCCCGGCCGGTGCTTCGGCTGCAATCTACGCCGCGCGTAAAGGTATCCGCACGGGTGTGGCCGCTGAACGTTTTGGTGGGCAGGTGCTGGACACCATGGCCATCGAGAACTTCATCTCCGTACAGGAAACCGAGGGGCCGAAACTGGCCAGCGCTCTGGAAGAACACGTCAAGCAGTACGACGTCGACATCATGAACCTGCAACGGGCCACTGCGCTGATCCCGGCGAAGAATGCCGGCGAGTTGCACGAAGTGCGCTTCGAAAGCGGCGCCGGCCTGAAAACCAAGGCGCTGATCCTCGCCACCGGGGCCCGCTGGCGCGAAATGGGTGTGCCGGGCGAGCAGCAATACAAAGCCAAAGGTGTGTGCTTCTGCCCGCACTGCGACGGTCCGCTGTTCAAGGGCAAGCGTGTGGCGGTCATCGGCGGCGGTAACTCCGGCGTTGAAGCGGCCATTGACCTGGCTGGTATCGTCAGCCACGTCACACTGCTGGAATTCGACAGCAAGCTGCGCGCCGATGCGGTGTTGCAACGCAAGTTGTACAGCCTGCCGAACGTCAACGTCATCACCAGCGCGCTGACCAGCGAAGTGAAAGGTGACGGGGAGAAGGTCACCGGTCTGGTCTACAAGGATCGCGATTCGGGCGAGTTCAACACGGTCGAGCTGGAAGGGATCTTTGTACAGATCGGTTTGCTGCCGAACACCGACTGGCTCAAAGGTACCGTCGAGTTGTCGCCCCGTGGCGAGATCATCGTCGATGCTCGCGGTGAAACCTCGCTGCCGGGTGTGTTCGCTGCCGGCGACGTGACCACTGTGCCGTACAAGCAGATCGTGATTGCAGTGGGAGAGGGCGCCAAGGCTTCCCTGAGCGCATTCGATCACCTGATCCGGACGTCGGCCCCGGCTTAAAGGCCAGCGCTGAAAACACAAAACCCCATGAGTGATCATGGGGTTTTTTGTGTGTGGCGAAAAAGATCGCAGCCTGCGGCAGCTCCTACAAAAGACCGGTCGTGCTTGATTCTGGCGACGCCTGCGATCTTTTGATTTCGCTTTACATCGGCGCAGGCTGAATGATCTCGACCCAATAAGCATCCGGGTCTTTGATGAACGCCAGGCTCTTCATCCGACCGTCGTTCAAACGCTTCTGGAAATCACAGCCCAGCGCTTCAAAACGCTCACAAGCCGCGCGAATGTCCGGTACCGAGATGCAGATATGACCGAAGCCGCGCGGGTCGGTGTTGCCGTTGTGATAGGCGAATTCCGGATCGTTCTCGGTGCCGTGGTTGTGGGTCAGTTCCAGGATGCCCGGGATCGACTTCATCCACTCGGTCCGCGCGGCGGCATCGGCCGGGATCTGGTTTTTATCGACCAGCGCCAGGAAGTACAGACTGAACTCGGCTTCCGGGAAGTCGCGCTTTTCAACCAGCGAGAAACCGAGAATGCGCGTGTAGAAATCCAGGGACTTGGTGATGTCCTTGACCCGCAGCATGGTGTGGTTGAAAACGAACTTCTGGGTCGCGGTATCAGGTGCGGCGGTGACGCCGGGGAAGGTGTTCAATTCGTGCAGGCTCATGGGCCCTCCGGAAAATAAGTGGGGCTGGCGAATGGTCGCAATGATACGCAAGCGTCCCGACATCGCCAAACCAAAACCGCCGGCTATTGCCTGGCGGCCGGGGGAGGCTCAGACTTTGCCGTTCAATCTGTGAGTGCCCCTCGTAATGATCCGACCGTTCTCTTCGCTATTCGTTTTCACGGGTTTTTTTGCTCTGGCCACGGCGGCGCAGGCTGACACCCCGAGCATTACCTGGCCAACCGGTTGGGAGGTTGAAGTCGTCGCGCCAAACGAAGCCACGCCGCAGGTGTCCCGCCAGCGTGCGGTGAAAAACGACGCCGAGGGTAATCAGGTGCTGGTGATGGAATTGACGACGACCCCCGTGGAAAGTGGCCATCAGGTGAATTTGCAGGGCGTGTTGCTGGAGATGCGCAAGTCGGTGCAGAAGGACTTTTTCCAGGGGGGCTATCAAAGTGTCTGCAACAAGATTCATCCGGCTACATTGAGTCAGTTGTCAGCGCTTGAAACCACTTGCACGGTCACCCAAAACGGTCGGCATGTGCTGTCGCAAACATTGGTTGCCGCCGTCGAGGCCGACAAGGCCTATGTTCTTTCCTATGCCGGGCAGGCGGAGGTTTATAAGGCAAGTCAGGACGAAATAGAGGCTGCTCGTAACAGCTTGAAACTTTAGAAGAGGCATTGCCTGGCGGCAGATATCAGCAACGCTTAGATACCCAAAGGCATTAAGCATAAAGTTAGCGTGCCACTATCGAATGCTCTGGGCGTTGATACGTTGGGGCGATTTCACCGATGTTTTACGCTTTCAAGCGCGGCTCATCACAAGACATTGGCAACTTGTTCGACGACTATCGTTGCATTTGTTAGATATCACCCATGAAAAAGCCCTGCTTTAGCAGGGCTTTTGTTGTGACGGCGAGGGGTTAACCGCGCAACCAGGAATCAACAGTGGCAGCGCCGTACTGTTCTTTCCAGGCTTTCAGGCCACGGTGGTTGCCGCCCTTGGTTTCAATCAGTTCACCGGTGTGCGGGTTGTGATAGACCTTGACCACACGAGCGCGGCGGGTTTTAGGCGCGGCGGCTTGTTGCAGGCCCGATTTAGCCGGGTTCGGATCGAGAATGGCGATGATGTCGCGCAGGCTTTTGCCGTAGGTTTTCATCAGCCCCTGGAGCTTTTCTTCGAATTCGATTTCTTTCTTGAGCCCGGCATCGTTCTTCAGGGATTCCAGCTGCTTGAGCTGTTCTTGAAGGGCCTTTTCAGCTGCACGAAATTCAGCGAGTCTGGACAATATCTTTACTCCAATAGTGTGTTTGGCTGATACCAACCGCAAACAAAGCTATAAGCCAAGAGCCTTGAAGCGACTCGGTGATAATGGCTCACCTGCCAATCTTGCACAGGCAAGAAAAATTGTAGTAGTTAATTGCCCAAGAGTAAATCCTGTCTTTTTCTTCATGTAACAACAGCAGTCTTTTGATTCAATTTGGTGCAGTGTTTCGTTATTTGACCGATGAGTTAATGGTGACTTAATGCATTAATGAAGTCGGCGCCAGGCATCGGCCGGCCAAACAGGTAGCCTTGCAGAAAGTTCACCTGGTGGGCCGTCAGGTAATCGCTTTGCTCCTGAGTTTCCACACCTTCAGCAACAATTCCCAAGTCCAGCTTGGCCGAAAGTTCGATGATGCTGTCCAGAATGTGCCCGGAGAGGGCATCGGCGCCGATCATGGCGACGAAACTCTGATCGATTTTCAGGAAATCCACATTGAACTGACGCAGATAACCCAGGCTTGAATGGCCGGTCCCAAAGTCATCGATCGCAATCATCACCCCCAACCCATGAAGTTGTTCGAACAATTGATGAGTGATGGCCGTGGGTTCGATCAGTTCACGCTCGGTCAACTCCAGCACCAGGCTGATGCTGCCGGGTGCGAAGGCACGGAGAAACTCGCGACAATCCTCTACCAGTTCCAGATCCTGGCAGTGATGTTGATACCGATATGAAACGCCCCGTCGAACGACGCCGAAACCGGCCCCAGCAACGCAGCGGTCTGGCGCATCAATGCGCGGGTCATCGGCACGATCAGCCCCGAGTGCTCGGCAAACGGGATAAACAGGTCCGGCCGCACCAGGCCTTCCTTAGGGTGCTTCCAGCGCATCAACACTTCGGCGCCGCTCCACCTTTTAGTGTCTCCGTGCACCACCGGTTGAAAGTACGGAATGAACTCCCCAGCCTCCAGCGCGCGCTGCAATTCGACGCTGGGCGATGAGGCTCGCTTCTGCAGAAAATGCCCGATCGAGCCCGAAACCACGCCAAAAAAGATCAGCAGGCTGAATAACAGCGGGTATTCGCGGCGCATGTAGCGCCAGGTTTCGCCCTCGGGGAAACCGGCGGCCACGGTAAAGGCATAGGGTTCGGATACCCGGGTGCTTTGCGCCACCGGCAAGGCGGGCAGAGCGCCGTCATGGACTTTGCCGTCGGCGGACAGCCAGTTATTGCCAACTTCCAGCAGCAGCGCAGTCTGGCGCCCGATCAGCCGTAGCACGTTGCTCAGGTGATAACCGTCGAGGGTGGTCAGCGCGCCCTTTTTTTCGTCGCTGAGGCGATACACCAGCAACGCCGTGTCGGGCGTCACCGGGTTGCCGCTCATCAGCCACAACTGGCCCTTGGTGTAGTCGCCGGGGTTGACCTTCTCCTGATAGTCACCAAACAGCGAACTGCAATAGATCATGTTGTCGTACACCAGGTTGGTCGAGCGCACGAAGGGCCGGCGAGTGACTTGTTCACGCAAGGCCAGTTTGGCGTCGTTGCAGCTATCGCCGGCCAATGGCAGCAGCACGCGCGCGGCCTCGGCGGTGTTGTCGAGCATCAGATTGAACTGGCGCAGGGCTTCGTCGGCGGTTTGTTCGGTACTTTGTTTCAATGCGCGTTCGGCTTGCATGTAGAGGATGGAAAATCCCAGAAGCACCGGCAGCACTGCGCTCAAAACAGTGACGGCCATCCGGGTGCGGCGCGAGCGGCGGGATTTGACGGTCAGTGGCATTTGCGAAACCTGATAAGAAGAAATAGGGCTCTCAAATGCTGGCAACGTCATATGTGGCTTGCCAAAAAGAGTTCACTCACTGGCCATGATAGATGCCCGTTTGCGCTTACGCTGCTCAACTGCCTTACAGACTCGTCGCCAACTTGATAAACGCCAGTGTCGCCGGCGAAGACTGGCGCTGGTCCAGCACCGCCAACCCGACCTGGCGTTTAACGGCTGGCAGCAGTGGTCTTTTCACATAGCGACGATCCTGTTCGTCCGGCAACGAGCTTTCGGCCACGACCGTCAACGCATCGCCACGGCCGACGGTGTCCAGAGTGCTGAGCAGTTGCGAGCAGCGAAAACGGATGTTCGGCTTCAGTCTGGCGGCGCTGAACAACCGGGAAACCAGCTCGGAAGAACCGGCTTCGGTCAGCACAAACGGGTCGTGGCACAAGTCACTCAACCTCAGGCTGTCGCGCGCCGTCAGCGGATGATCAACAGGCAGCAGCGCGACCATCTGATCCTCAAGCAAGGCAAAGGTGTCGAACCGTTCCTCGGGCAGCACCACAAAACCGATGTCGATACGCCGCTCTTCGAGCCACTGGATCACCTGCCGGTCGGGGCCTTCGTCGATATGCACTTCGATTCCGGGATGCGCTGCTCGGTAATGCTGGAGGATCTTCGGCAACAGTTTGATCGAGGAGGTCGGGCCGAATGAACCGATGCGCAGCGTGCCGCGCTTCATTCCCCGGGCATCGGCCGCTTCCTGGCGCAACGTGTTGGCCAGTCCGAGCATCGCCCGGGCGCGCAACAGTAGCTGTTGACCGATGTCACTGAGCTCGACCTGGGACTGATGCCGACGCAGCAAGTCGACGCCCAACTCTTGTTCCAGCGATTTGAGCGCGTGGGAAACCGCCGACTGCGTGATCCCCAGGCGATTGGCCGCCGCAGTGAAGCCACGCAGTTCGGCCACCAGGGAGAAGATTTCCAGTTGGGTCAGGGTCATGAGCTTTTACTCATTTTACGATGATCGGACATTAGCCCGATGATACGGCATCTGATCTTCCGGTGACTTATGAATAGCGATGAGCAAAACCTGACAAACACCTCGGATGTGCCGGTGTATCTGAAGTTGGCGGCCGTCACCATGATCTGGGGAGGGACCTTCGTGGCCGGGCGTTTCCTGGCCGATGGCCTCAGCCCGTTGTTTGCGGCAAGTCTCAGATTTTTACTCGCCAGTGTGGCGTTGCTGTTGTTCGCAGGGCTGGCCCGTGTGCCCCTGATAAGGCCAAGCCTGGGGCAATGGCTGCAATTGACGCTGCTGGGCTTCTTCGGGATTTTTTTCTACAACCTGTGCTTCTTCTACGGACTGCATTACATCAATGCCTCCCGGGCGTCGTTGATCGTGGCGTTGAATCCGGCAGTGATTGGCTTGGCGTCATGGTTGTTGTTCAAGGAGCGCTTGAGCCGGGCAAAAGTGGCCGGGATCGTGATCTGTATTGCCGGGGCTGGAACCGTGATCGTCAGCCGCAACCCGCAGTTGCTGGCGGCCAACGCGCAGGCGTGGATCGGCGATCTGCTGATCTTCGGCTGTGTGCTGAGTTGGGGTATTTACTCACTGTTTTCCAAAAGCCTGAATCAGGCATTGGGGCCTGTGCAAACGGTGATGTACTCGATTTTGCTGGGCACGGCGATGCTGTGGCTGGCCAGTGCCGTGCGCGGCGAGTTGCGTGTCGATGCGCTCCTCAGCCTGGGCCCGCAGCAATGGTTGAGCCTGATGTACCTCGGCATTCTAGGATCGGCACTGGCCTACATCGGCTATTACGACGGCCTGCGCAAAATCGGCGCGACCCGCTCCGGCGTGTTCATCGCGTTGAATCCGCTGACCGCCGTGATCCTCGGTGCGTTGCTGTTGGACGAACAGCTGACGTTGCCCATGTGCGTGGGGGGCGGGCTGATTCTGGCGGGGATTTACCTGTGCAACAAACCGCTTGCACCGGCCACGAAAAAGGGGATTTGATACAGAAGGCGGACAAACCGTTTTACGCTGTGTAGAATCGGGTTACGCATACAATAATAAACGTCTTCTGGCAGCAGAAGCCTCGCCCGCAAGAGCCTTGGGTCGACAATGAAGAGTTTCGGGTTTCAATTGATCTACGGTGACTTCCTCGCCCGCAGCGTGAGGGGCATCTCCTGCGCGCCACCCGCCAGTCTCAGCATTGCTAGCAACTAACGATCCGTTAATTCTAAAAATGATGATGAGGCGCCAACCATGGCAGATTTATACGAAAACCCAATGGGCCTGATGGGCTTTGAGTTCATTGAGTTCGCATCGCCGACCCCGAACACGCTTGAGCCGATCTTCGAGATCATGGGCTTCACCAAGGTCGCGACCCACCGTTCCAAAGACGTGCACCTGTATCGCCAGGGCCAGATCAACCTGATCCTCAACAACGAACCCCACAGCGTCGCTTCCTACTTCGCGGCCGAGCATGGCCCGTCGGTGTGCGGCATGGCGTTCCGGGTCAAGGATTCGCAAAAAGCCTACAACCGCGCCCTCGAACTCGGCGCCCAGCCGATCCACATCGAAACCGGCCCGATGGAACTGAACCTGCCGGCGATCAAAGGCATCGGCGGCGCGCCGCTGTACCTGATCGACCGTTTCGGTGAAGGCAGCTCGATCTACGACATCGACTTCGTGTTCATCGAAGGCGTTGACCGCAACCCGGAAGGGGCGGGCCTGAAGATCATCGATCACCTGACCCACAACGTCTATCGCGGTCGCATGGCCTACTGGGCCAACTTCTACGAGAAGCTGTTCAACTTCCGTGAAATCCGTTACTTCGACATCAAGGGTGAATACACCGGCCTGACCTCCAAGGCCATGACCGCGCCGGATGGCATGATCCGCATCCCGTTGAACGAAGAATCGTCCAAGGGCGCCGGTCAGATCGAAGAGTTCCTGATGCAGTTCAACGGCGAAGGCATCCAGCACGTCGCGTTCCTCAGCGACAACCTGATCGACACCTGGGATCGCCTGAAGAAAATCGGCATGCGCTTCATGACCGCGCCACCGGAAACCTACTACGAAATGCTCGAAGGCCGTTTGCCGAACCACGGCGAGCCGGTGGATCAACTGCAAATGCGCGGGATTCTGCTGGACGGTTCGTCTGAGTCGGGCGACAAGCGCCTGTTACTGCAGATCTTCTCGGAAACCCTGATGGGGCCGGTGTTCTTCGAATTCATCCAGCGCAAAGGCGATGATGGTTTCGGTGAAGGCAACTTCAAGGCGCTGTTCGAATCCATCGAGCGGGATCAGGTGCGTCGTGGCGTGCTCGCTACCGAGTAAGCCGTTGCAGAAATAGAAAAGCCCGATCAGTAGCAATGCTGGTCGGGCTTTTTCGTTTTTGCTGCACGTAGGAGCAAGGCTTGCCCGCGAAGGGGCCCTTGAAGGCGCTAAAAGCTTCGCAGGCAAGCCTCGCTCCTACGTTTACATCGGCCTGCGGCGTTGTCGGACCATATGTTTGAACCCTTCAAACACCAGCACCACCACCGCCAGCCAGATTGGAATGTAGGTCAGCCATTCACCGTGTTTGATGCTTTCCCCCAGCAGCAACGCGACGCCAAGCAACAGCACCGGCTCGACATAACTCAGCAAGCCGAACAGGCTGAATGGCAGCAAGCGGCTCGCGATGATGTAGACCACCAACGCCGAAGCACTGATCAAGCCAAGCACCGGGATCAGCAGCGACAGCCACGGGTATTGATCGAACACACCAAAACCTTGTGCTCCGCCCCAGACAAACCAGAACGCCACCGGCAGCATCAGGGTCATGTCCAGCCACAAACCGCCGAGGTTGTCGGTCTTCAACCATTTGCGTAACACGAAGTAGGTCGGGTATCCGATGACCACCAGCAAGGTCGCCCAGGAAAAACCACCCACTTGGTACAACTCGTTGACTACGCCGAGGGAGGCGAAAAACACCGCGACTTTTTGCAAGTAGGACAGGCGTTCGCCATAGGCAATCCGCCCGGTCAGCACCATCGCCAGCGGCAACAGGAAGTAGCCCAGCGACACGTCGAGGCTGTAGCCATTGAGCGGCGCCCACATGAACAGCCAGAGTTGCACGCCCAGCAATGTTGCTGAAACGACCAGCGCGGCAAACAGCTTGGGCGCGCCGCTCAGGCGTTTGAGGATATCCAGCGAGCGTCGCCATTCGCCGGACACCACCATGAACACCGTCATGCAGGGCACGGTGAGTAGCATCCGCCAGCCGAAGATTTCTACGCCGCTCAACGGGGTGAGCAACGACGTGTAGTAATACATGACGGCAAACAGCACTGAGGCTGTGACCGATAAAGCGATACCTTTAGACAAACTGTCCTCGCGGGGTTGAACGTGAAACGGGTGCGGAGGATACGTGGTTTTAGCGTAGAACATTGATCGAATGATCAAGATCGAACATTGATTCTGTCATCGATATAAATCCCCTGTGGAAGCGAGCTTGCTCGCGAAGGCGTCGTGTCAGTCGACATCTATATTGACTGACACGACGCCTTCGCGAGCAAGCCCGCTCCCACATGAGAGTGTGTTTCTTCAGGTATTACGCGGTTTACGGCCCGACACGAAGTGACTGACGTCGTTGAAGCCCGGTGTCGACGAGTGCCCTGGCGTCACCAGCGAATCGATAAACGCCTCGTCTTCCGCCGTGATCTTCACCTCTTGCGCCTTGGTGTAGGCGTCCCACTGTTCCTCGGTGCGCGGCCCGACGATGGCGGAGGTCACGGCGCTGTTGTTCAGCACCCAGGCGATGGCGAATTCGACAATGCCGACGCCGCGACCCTGGGTGTACTGCTGAATCTGCTGGGCAATGCGCAGCGACTCGACGCGCCATTCGGTTTCGAGGATGCGTTTGTCCTGACGGCCGGCGCGGCTGTTGGCGTCCGGTGTGACGTCCGGTGCGTATTTGCCGCTCAGTACGCCGCGCGCCAACGGGCTATAAGGCACCACGCCGAGGCCATAAGCGTGCGCGGCGGTGATTTGCTCGGTTTCGGTCTGGCGATTGACGATGTTGTACAGCGGCTGGCTGATCACCGGGCGGTCAACGCCGAGTTTGTCGGCCACGCGAATGACTTCGGCGATGCGCCAGCCACGGTAGTTAGACAGGCCCCAATAGCGAATCTTGCCTTGGCGGATCAGATCGCCGATGGCCGAAATCGTCACTTCCAGCGGGGTGTTGTGGTCTTCGCGGTGCAGGTAATAGATGTCGACATAATCGGTGCCCAGGCGTGTCAGGCTGGCGTCGATGCCATTGAACAGGTGCTTGCGGCTCAAACCGCTGCGGTTTGGCACACCGTCCACCGGGCCGAAACCGACTTTGGTGGCGAGTACCCATTCGTGACGGTTGCCGGCAATGGCTTCACCGACAATCTCTTCGGAACGGCCGCCGGTGTAGACATCGGCGGTGTCGATGAAATTGATGCCCTGGTCCCAGGCCTTGTCGATGATCCGCAGGGAATCTTCGGTGCTGGTCTGTTCGCCGAACATCATCGTGCCCAGGGTCAGGGTGGACACCTGCAGACCCGAATGACCCAGTGTGCGGTAACTCATGACGAAATCCTTTTGCCGATGGAAAGGCGTCAATCAAATACCAGAACGGTGATCGGGGGCAATCGGAAAATCCACTCAATTCTTCTTGGGGTAGTGGTGATAAAAAGCCCCAAAAGCAAAAGATCGCAGCCTGCGGCAGCTCCTACGGGTTATCGCTTACATTGGCGATTTACCGTAGGAGCTGCCGCAGGCTGCGATCTTTTGACCTACCCGTCTAAACCTTCAACGTGCGCGTCATCCGCAACGCCAACAGGCTCCCGCAGACAATCACGCCGGCCAGCAGGTATAACGCCGCATCGGTCGAGCCGGTGCTGTCCTTGACCCAACCCACCAAATACGGGCTCAGGAATCCAGCCATCTGCCCCATGGAGTTGATCAGCGCCAGACCACCGGCCGCCGCGCCCGCGCTGAGCAGGGCGGTCGGCACCGGCCAGAACATTGGCAGGCCGGTAAGGGCGCCCATGGTGGCGATGGTCAGGCCGAGAATTGCAATGGCCGGCGTGGTGGCGAAGTTCACCGCAATCAGCAAGCCCACCGCGCCCATCAACATGGGCACCACCAAGTGCCAGCGACGTTCTTTGCGCAGGTCCGCCGAGCGACCGACCAGCAACATGAACACCGCTGCCAACAGGTAGGGAATCGCACTCAACCAGCCGATCACCAGGTTATCGCTGAAACCGAGGTTCTTGATAATCGACGGCAGCCAGAAGTTGATCGCGTAAACACCGCTCTGGATGCAGAAGTAGATCAGACCAAAGGCCCAGATTGCCGGGTTCTTGAACACGGCGGCCAGGGAGTCGGTGGTGGTTTTCGGCTTGTTGGCCAGGTCTTCGGCGTGATCGGCTTCCAGCACCGAGCGCTCGTGGGGCGTCAGCCACTTGGCATTGGCATAGCTGTCGCTGAGCAGGAAGTAGGCGAGGGCGCCGAGGATGACCGTTGGGATGCCTTGCAGCAAAAACATCCACTGCCAACCGGCCAAACCTGCCTGGCCGGCGCCGAAGTGGTTAAGAATCCAGCCGGAAAACGGGCTGCCGAGCAGGCCGGAGACCGGGATGGCGGACATGAACAGCGCCATGATGCGGCCACGGCGGAAGGTTGGGAACCACTGCGAAAGATAGAGCACCACGCCCGGGAAGAACCCGGCTTCGGCGGCGCCGGTGAACAGGCGCAAGGTGTAGAACTCGGTCGGCGTGGTGACGAACAGCAGGCAGGTCGAGAGCGAGCCCCAGACGATCATCATCAGCGCAATCCAGCGCCGTGGGCCGAATTTGGTCAGCGCCAGGTTACTGGGTACACCGCACAGCACGTAGCCGATAAAGAAGATCCCGGCCCCGAGGCCGTACACCGTTTCGCTGAACTTCAGCGCGTCGAGCATCTGCAATTTGGCAAATCCAACGTTCACCCGGTCGAGGTAGTTGAACAGGTAGCAGATGAAAATGAAGGGGATCAAACGCAGGGTAATGCGTTTGTAGACGGCGTTTTTGTCGTCAACGATGGCCTGGGTAGCGGCGGCGCTCTGTGACATGGCGGGCTCTCTCTTTATTATGATTTTTTGCGATGCAAAGGGTAACGTTGATCGCCCTGTGAGTCTCGGCCACCCTTTGGGTGATTGTCTTTGTGCCTGAGCACAGGGTTTGCCAACAAGGCCTGTGCGGGTGAACAACCTGTCCCATCACGCTTTCAAGGATTTGCCCCATGTTTGAACTCGATCACGACCTGGCCCAGGACATCGTCGACCGGGCGATGGCCATCCTGCCCTATAACGTCAACGTCATGGACAGTCAGGGATTGATTCTGGGCAGCGGCGAACCCGAGCGCATCAACACCCGCCACGAAGGTGCGCAACTGGTGCTGGCCAACGGGCGGGTGGTGGAAATCGACGCGCAAACCGCGATTCATCTTAAAGGCGTGCAACCCGGCATCAACCTGCCGCTGTTGCTCGATCAACGGCTGATCGGCGTGCTCGGCATTACCGGCGAACCGGAGCAACTGCGCACCTACGCCGAACTGGTGCGCATGACCGCCGAGATGCTGGTGGGCCAGCGCAACCAACAGGCCGAGCAGCAATGGCGGCGTCAGCGTTGCGATGATTTGCTCGCGTTGCTGCTGAGCGACGCCGGGGATTCGCCGCGTCTGGTCGATGAAGCGCAACAACTGGGGCTCAAGCCGCAACTGACGCGGGTGCCGTACCTGTTCGAATTGGGCCTGGAGCATGGGCCGGGACAAACCGTGGAAGCGCTCAGTGCCTGGTTGATCAGTCGTTACCCCGACAGTTGGTGCGTCAGTTCCGCCAAGTCATCGCTGCTGTGGTGCCGGCCGGCGAGCCAGACGATCGAGCATGATCGCCTGCTGGAAAAACTCGATGGCTTGGGCTGGAACATTCTGCGCATTGCCGTCGGCGGGCAGGCCGATGGGCTGCCGGGGTTGCGCCGCTGCTATCGTCGGGTCGGTGACTTGCTGGCGTACGGCCGCGATGTGCTGCCGCGCTCGCGGTTGCTGACGCTGAACCGTTATCGGCTGCCGGTGATGCTCTGGCGGCACCGCAACGACGATGCCCTCGACGAATTGCTTAAACCGCTACGCAAAGTCATTGCCAAAGACAACAACGGCCAGTTGCTGGCGACCCTGCGCAGTTGGTGTGACCACGACGGGCAGAGCCAGGCGTGTGCGGATGCGTTGGGCATCCATCGCAACAGTTTGCGTTATCGCATGGAGCGGATTGCCGAGTTGAGTGGGGTTGATCCGTTGCGCCTGGACGGGATGCTGGCGCTATACCTGGGCGTGCAACTGCTCCCCCAAACCGACTAAAAACGACGCCCCCCCCGTAGGAGCTGCCGAAGGCTGCGATCTTTTGATCTTGCTTTTAAAGGGCAACGTCAAAAGATCGCAGCCTTCGGCAGCTCCTACAAACGCCTGGCATTTGTAGAAATGAACAATAAACGCCACACCCGCTTGTGCAGCGGACAGGCGTCATCGCTCCGGGCAACTGGCAGCATGGATGCATTGGAACTGGAGAATACTCATGAAAATCGTCATCGCCCCCGATTCGTTCAAGGACAGCCTGAGTGCCCAGGGCGTGGCCGATGCCATCGCGCTCGGGTTGGCGGAGGTCTGGCCGGATGCACAGTTGCTCAAATGCCCAATGGCTGATGGCGGGGAAGGGACGGTCGAGTCGATTCTGGCGGCCTGCGCGGGTGAATTACGGCGCACCACCGTGCATGGTCCGCTGGGCGCATCGGTCGAAGCCGTCTGGGGCTGGTTGCCGCACAACCACACGGCAATCATCGAAATGGCCGAGGCCAGCGGTTTGCAGCGGGTGCCGCCAGTGCAGCGCGATGCGTGCATCAGCAGCACCTTCGGCACCGGTGAACTGATCCGTGCGGCGCTGGATGCCGGGGCGCAACGGGTGATTCTGGCGATTGGCGGCAGTGCGACCAATGACGGCGGCGCCGGGGCGATGCAGGCCCTGGGCGTCAAACTGTTCGACGTTCAGGGAAAAATCCTCGCTCCCGGCGGTCTGGCCCTGGCGCAATTGGCCAGCATCGACCTGGGCGAGATGGACCCACGGTTGAACGCGGTGCGCTTCGACATCGCTGCCGACGTCAACAATCCACTGTGTGGCCCCCACGGCGCCTCCGCGATTTTCGGGCCACAGAAAGGCGCCTCGCCGGAACAGGTCCAGCAACTGGATCAAGCCCTGGGGCATTTCGCCGATCTGTGCGCTCAGGTTCTCGATAAAGACGTGCGCGACGAACCGGGCAGCGGCGCGGCGGGCGGCTTGGGCTTCGCGGCCAAGGCGTTTCTCGGCGCGCAGTTTCAGGCCGGTGTCGAAGTGGTTGCCGAACTGGTCGGGCTGGCTGAGGCCGTTAAAGGCGCGGACCTGGTGATCACCGGCGAGGGCCGATTCGATGCGCAGACGTTGCGCGGCAAGACACCGTTTGGTGTGGCGCGAATTGCCCGGCAGCAGGGGGTCCCGGTGATTGTCATCGCCGGGACCTTGGGCGAGGGCTATCAGGCGTTGTATGAACATGGGATCGATGCGGCATTTGCCCTGGCGAGTGGGCCGATGACGCTGGAGCAGGCGTGTTCAGAGGCGCCCCGGTTGTTGCGTGAAAGGGCAACTGACATTGCGCGGGTATGGCGGATTGCAACTTACCAGGCCTGATCCTTCTGGTGCGGCGAGAAAGCTTTTTGTGGCGAGGGGACTTGCCCCATCGCCACAAAAAATCGTGTCCTCGATGGCATGAGTGTTTCACCGCTGAAACACTCGTAACCTCTTGAAATATATTTCTACTTCCCCCGCAAAAAACCTCAAGTCCAGCCGATAACCCTTGTAGGCGCACCCAAACCTATTTCAACAGGTGCGCCCAATTGATCCGGCCGGCTGCCTGCTCGCCTGACAGCAATCACGGCACGGATGCTCGACGCTCACTCACCCGAGAATCATCCTATGTCCCTGCGTAATCTGAACATCGCGCCTCGAGCTTTCCTCGGTTTCGCTTTCATTGCCTTGCTGGTCATTGTCCTGGGTGTGTTCGCGGTGAATCGGATGTCGATCATCCGCCAAAGCTCCATCGACATGGGCAGCAACCAGTTGCCCAGCGTCAGTTTCCTGGGCAATGTCACCGAGAACGTGTTGCGCATGCGCATTCTGTCCTTCCGGATTCTGGTGAACCGCGAGCCTGCGAGTTTGCAGGAAGCCGAAACCCGCATCACCGTGCTCACTGAAAAAGCCCGCAAGGCCCAGGCCGACTATGCCGCGTTGCCGGCCGGCCCAGACGAGGCCGCGCTGTATAAAACCTTCAGCGCCACCTTCGACAGTTACATGCAGGCCCAGCGCGAGATGATGGACCTGTCGCGCCAGAACAAAACCGATGAGATGCGCAGCCTGATCAACACGCGTATCAAGGACGGCACCGACCTGATGGGCGAGCAACTCAACAAACTGATTGCGCTTAACAACGATGGCGCCAAAGCGGCAGGGATTGTCGCTGAAGAGAATTACCACACCGCCGTCAACGGCATCATTGCGGTCTCGGTGATTGCCGCGCTGATGACCGTGTTGCTTGCCTGGCTGTTGACCCGCAGTATCGTCTCTCCGTTGAACCGCGCCGTTCAGGCTGCTGAAACCATTGCTGGCGGCAACCTGAGCAAAGCCATCGAAGTGGATGGCAATGACGAGCCGGCTCGCTTGCTCGGTGCGTTGGCCACGATGCAAACCAACCTGCGCAACACCATTGAGCAAATCGCCGGTTCGGCCACTCAGTTGGGCGCCGCCGCCGAAGAACTCAGCGCCGTCACCGAAGAAGCTTCGCGCGGTCTGCAACAGCAGAACAACGAAATCGAACAGGCTGCCACGGCGGTCAACGAAATGACCGCCGCTGTCGAAGAAGTCGCGCGCAACGCAGTGTCGACGTCCGAAGCCTCGAATCAATCAACCCAGGCTGCCCGCGAAGGTCGCAACCGCGTGGTGGAAACCGTCGACGCGATCCAGACCATGACCCATGACGTGCAAAACACTGCAGTGATGATCGAAGGCCTGGCCGCTCAGGGGCGTGACATTGGCAAAGTGCTGGACGTGATCCGCGCCATCGCCGAACAGACCAACCTGCTGGCGCTCAACGCCGCCATCGAAGCCGCCCGTGCCGGTGAAGCCGGGCGTGGTTTTGCCGTGGTGGCGGACGAAGTTCGGGCACTGGCCCATCGCACTGCGCAATCGACCCAGGAAATCGAAAAAATGGTCGCCGGCATCCAGAACGGCACCGGCGAAGCGGTGTCCTCGATGCAGCAAAGCAACCAGCGCACCCAAAGCACCCTGGAAATGGCCCGCGCCGCCGGCGTGGCGCTGGAGCAGATCACCCAATCGATCCACCTGATCAACGAACGCAACCTGGTGATCGCCAGCGCCTCGGAAGAACAGGCCCAAGTCTCCCGCGAAGTGGACCGCAACCTGGTCAATATTCGCGACCTCGCCACCCAGTCCGCCGCCGGTGCCAACCAGACCAGCACCGCCACCCACGAATTATCACGTTTGGCCGTGGATTTGAACGCCATGGTGGCGCGTTTTGTAATTTGAGATAGGGTTGAGTCTGGAACACGCGCGACAGGAGAAGTACATGCGCTATTCAGCCCTGACCCAACGCATCGCCGGTGACGGAGCGGCAGCTTGGCAAATTCATGATCGAGCGCTGGAGATGCGCGAGCAGGGCATTGATGTACTGCTGCTGTCGGTGGGCGATCCGGATTTCGATACGCCCAAACCGATCGTCCAGGCTGCCATCGACAGCCTGTTGGCCGGCGATACGCATTACTCGGACGTGCGCGGCACTCGGTCGCTGCGCAACAGCATCGCCAGCCGTCATCGGCGACGCAGTGGTCAGGCGGTGGATGCCGGGCATGTGATCGTGCTGCCGGGCGCACAATGTGCGGTGTATTCGGTTGCGCAATGCCTGCTCGATCCGGGCGATGAAGTGATTGTCGCCGAGCCGATGTACGTCACCTACGAAGGTGTGTTCGGCGCCTGCGGGGCGAAAGTGGTGCCGGTGGCGGTGCGTCCGGAGAACGGTTTTCGCGTCGATCCGGCGGATGTCGCGGCACTGATCACGCCCAAGACCCGGGTCATTCTGCTCAACAGTCCCAACAATCCATCCGGCGCGAGCCTGTCCTTGCCGATCTGGCAGGAACTGGCGGCGCTCTGCGTTCGTCACGATTTGTGGCTGATCAGCGATGAGGTCTACAGCGACTTGCTGTACGACGGTGAACACATCAGCCCGGCCAGTCTGCCGGGCATGGCCGAGCGTACGGCGACCATCAACAGTTTGTCCAAATCCCACGCCATGAGCGGTTGGCGGGTCGGCTGGGTGATCGGCCCCAAACCCTTGGCTGAACATTTGGTGCATTTGTCGTTGTGCATGTTGTTCGGGATTCCGGATTTTGTGCAGAACGCCGCGCAGGTCGCGTTGGACGCGGACCTGCCGGAAGTGGCGCAGATGCGCGAGGAATATCGCCAGCGGCGGGATCTGGTCTGTGCGCGTTTGAGTACGTGCCCAGGCATTCGCCCGATCAAACCCGATGGCGGGATGTTCGTGATGGTCGATGTGCGTCAAACCGGGTTATGCGCCCAAGGGTTTGCCGAACGCCTGCTGGAAGGGTATGGCGTGTCAGTGCTGGCCGGCGAAGCGTTCGGGCCGAGTGCGGCAGGGCATATCCGGATCGGGTTGGTGGTGGATCAGGTGAAATTGGCCGATGCGTGTCGGCGGATTGCGCGGTGTGCGGCGGATCTTCTGGAAGCGCGGCGGGCCTGATGGGGTGACGCAAAAAGATCGCAGCCTTCGGCAGCTCCTACGGGGTGTACTCAATTCCCCGTAGGAGCTGCCGAAGGCTGCGATCTTTTGATCTTCAAGCCTTCCAGGCTAAAACATTGACCAAATTCACCGGCCGCTCACCCGCCAACGCCATCAGCAGGTTGTCTACCGCACATTTGGCCATCGCCTCTCGGGTTTCATGGGTCGCCGAGCCAATGTGCGGCGTCGCCACCACGTTGTTCAACTGCATCAACGGTGAATCCTGATTCAACGGCTCCCGCTCGAACACATCCAGCCCCGCCGCGCGAATCTGCCCGTCGCGCAAGGCCTGGATCAACGCCGCTTCGTCCACCACTTTGCCCCGTGAAATATTGATAAAAATCGTTTCCGGGCGCATCAAGGCAAACTGTTCGGCGCCAATCAAACCCTCGGTTTCAGCGGTCAGCGGTAAGGTCAGGCAGACAAAATCCGCCTGTTGCAGCAGCTCCGGCAAGCTGCGGTATTGCGCATCAAAACGCTGCTCCACCGCCGGTTTCGGCGAGTGACTGTGATAGATCACCGGCATGCCGAAACCGAAATGCCCGCGCTGAGCCAGCGCTTCACCGATGCGCCCCATGCCGATGATGCCCAGGGTTTTGCCATGCACGTCAGTACCGAATTGCGCCGGGCCGATGTTGCGATTCCACTGACCGGTGCGAACCAGATTGGCCAGTTCGACCACCCGCCGAGCGGTGGCCAGGATTAACGCGAAACCGGTGTCAGCGGTGGTTTCGGTGAGCACGTCCGGGGTGTTGCTGAGCAGGATGCGTCGCTCGGTCAGGTAATCGATGTCGTAGTTGTCGACGCCTACCGAGACGCTCGCGATGGCTTCCAGATTCGGCGCGAGGTCGAGCAATTCAGCGTCCAGTTTCAAACTGGCGCCGAGCAAGCCTTGAGCCCGGGGCAGGGTGGCGCGCAACTTGGCGAGGCCCTCGGCATCCAGACTGTCGATCAGCGTCACGTCGGTCTGCTCATGCAGGCGAGCCATCAGCAGCGGCGAGAGTTTCTTGTACAGCACAACCTGCTTTTTCATCGTCATCGTCTCAACTTCTATTCAAGGGTGAGCCGCCACCGGGCGTTTCACCGGGGCTTTGGCCACGACCCGGTCACTGGCGCCGGGCTTGAGGAAAATCGTCAGCACCACCGACAGCATCAGCGCGCCGCTCATCAACAGATACGACGCGCCGGGCGAACCGGTGGTGCTGTTCAGGTAACCGACCAGATAAGAACCGCCAAACGAACCGAGGGCGCCCATGCTGTTGATCAGCGCCATGGCGCCACCGGCCACGTTGGCCGGAAGGATTTCCGGAACGATCGCGAAGAACGGCCCGTAAGGCGCGTACATGCAGGCCCCGGCGATCACCAGCAAGGTGTAGGACCACCAGAAATGTTCAGCGCCCAAGGCGTAGGAACCGTAGAACGCAATCTTCTGGGGCTTGATAAA
>NZ_JBAGKV010000022.1:0-110653 GCF_037049705.1 Janthinobacterium sp. LPB2021202312-11-4
AGGTTTTTGGCTAATAAGCTTGTCAATTCTGGCGAACATAATCCTTATCGTCACCAGCGCCTTTGCAAGACGCGACCATAAAGTCAGCATTTCCATAGTCCCCGAGGGATTAATTTTTCGCGACGAAGCCCCAGGTTTCAATCGTCAAGACTTGATCCTGAGCGAAGAAATACGCTCAATCCGGGTTCGACGTAATCCGTTTTTCAAGTCGCTGATCATTGATCTGAAAGAGACGAATCAACGTTTCTCGCTAAGTAATTTCAGTCTTCCTGACGATTTCCTGTCGCAAATACCAACCCGTCTGAAGGCACAAAATATTGGCCTTCAGTAGGTCTCGATGGGTTCGCCGCGCCGGCCCATTAATCCCCCAACCCTCCTCATTTGCAGAGGTCCGAATTCCCACCGCACCCTATAGGGTAGGCCCTGCCTGCCACGGGTTTGCGTTTCAGTCCGTTCGGGCACTTCAAAAACTATAAGAACAGAGGTGGTTCCGTTGAAATTTTCCAGGCTTTTTATCGCGATTGCGGCCACGGCGGGTGGGGCGCTGGTGGGGTGTCAGACCCAGGGTTCGACCGGCGCGGATATGGTGATGCGCAATGGTTATGTGTATACCGTCGACGGCAAGAATTCGGTGCAGCAGGCGATCGCCGTGACCGGGGGCAAGATCGTTTATGTCGGTAGCGATGACGGTGTGGCGCCCTACATCGGCAAACAGACACAACTGATCGATCTGGCCGGTCGCATGTTGATGCCGGGTTTTATCGACGGGCATATGCACCCCGGTGACGGCGGCCGTGCCATGACGTTGTGCGATCTGAAATACCAGACGATGACGCGCAAGGTGTTCCAGGACACCATTCAGGCGTGCCTCGATGCCGACAAGGACAAGGGACCGGACGTGTGGCTGGAGGTGGGCAGTTGGGATCGCATGGGCATGGACGGGCTCGACGGCGATCCGGATAAATCGACGCTGGACGCGCTGAAGACCCAACGTCCGATCCAGGTTCGCTCCACGGATTTCCACACGGTGTTGGTCAACTCCCGGGGCCTGGAAGTGGCGGGCATCAACAAGCACACCGCCAACCCGAGTGACGGCAAGTACATGCGCGACAGCACCGGCAACCCGAACGGTATTTGCGAGGACGGCGCGGCGGATACGATGGCCGCCGTGGTGCCGCCCGCCACCGATGCCGAGAAACTGACCCAGATCCGCGCCGCGCTGGACGCGATGCGTCAGCAAGGCATCACCAGTTTCTTCGACGCCTTGTCGGGGCCGGAAAATGGCAAAGCCTTCACCACCCTGCAGCAATCCGGCGCACTGACCGCCCGGGCCTTGCTGGCGATCAAACTGGACCCGGCGGCTGCGGCGGCAGACCCGACCAAAACCATCGCCGAGGCCAAGGCCCTCGCCAACACGTACGATCAGGGCGAAACCAAAGTCGCGCCGGGCGTGAGCATGCGCCACGTCAAACTGTTCATGGATGGCATCATCAACGCGCCGGCTGACACGGGCGCAATGTTGACGCCCTACCTGCACAACGCGGGCACCGACAAGACGCCGAAGTGGGCGCCGGGTAAAAACCTCGGTGAACTGTACTTCCCGCCGCAGGTGCTCAATCCGTTGCTGCTGAAAGCGGTCGAGGCCGGTTTTGATCCGCACCTGCACGCCACCGGCGACCGCGCGGTGCGTGACTCGTTGAACGGCATCGAGTACGTGCGCCAGCAACTGCCGGGCAAGGCTTTCCGTCCGACGATTACTCACAACGAGTCCGTGGACCCCGCCGACTATCCGCGCTTCAAGGCGCTGGACGTGACCGCCAACATGTCCTTCCAGTGGGCACAGCAGGCGCCGTCCACGGTGGATGGCACCAGCGATCATCTCGGCGCCGCACGGTTCGCCCGCATGGAACCGTCGGGCAGCATCGCCCGGGCGGGTGGTCGGGTGGCCTATGGCAGCGATTGGCCGGTGGACCCGCTCGACGAGTTTCTTGCGCTGAAAATCGGTGTCACCCGTTCGGGCGATCCGCTGAACCCCCACAGTTACGGCCCTCAGTACGCGGGCCGGTTGAACGCCGATCCGGCGTTATCCCGTGCCGAAGTGCTGCGCACCATTACCCTGAATGCCGCCGAGCAGTTGAAACTGGACGCGGTGGTGGGTTCGGTCGAGGTTGGCAAGTTTGCGGACCTGATCGTGCTGGACAAGAACTTCATGCAAGTGCCCGAAGTGGAATTGGCGCGTAATAACGTGTTGCTGACGATGGTCGGCGGCAAAGTGGTGTGGGCCAAGGCACCGTTCGTGGGGCTGGATCGCCTATCGGTTCCGGTCGCCGTTTTGAATGCGGAACAAAAAAAATAATACTGCCGAGCAAGATGGCCCCCTGAAAACCTGCGTCGTCAGGACCGAGTCGGCGCTCAGGCGTCCAGTGAGCGCTTACACTCCTTGTGACGAGGAGCTTGCTGTGGCGAGGGGGCAGGCTCGCTCGCCACAGGATAGAGTTAGCCCCCGCGAATTCGATACATTCTTTCAATCTGTATGGAGACAGTCCCCATGGCCATCCACGCCCAACGCGCCGACGCCAGCCACCTCGACCAAGCCGCCAACCTTTTCGACGCCTACCGTGGTTTCTACGGCCAACCTTCGAACCTGCCGCAGTCCCGGGACTTCATCGCCGAGCGCATCGCCAAGGATGAGTCCGCGATTTTCCTGGCCCTGGACGCCGACGGCGAGGCATTGGGTTTTGTGCAGTTGTACCCGACGTTCTCCTCCATCGACGCCCACCGCGCGTGGTTGCTCAGTGACCTGTTCACCACGCCCGCCGCACGGGGCCGTGGGGTAGGGAGGTTGCTGATGAACACCGCCCGCGCTTTTGCGCTGTCGACGGGGGCGAAGGGATTGATGCTGGAAACGGCGACCGACAATTACGGCGCCCAGCGCTTGTATGAGTCGGTGGGGTACGTGCGGGATACGGGTTACTACACCTATTGCCTCGATTTGAAGCAGGGCTGATCGCCTCAGCTCAACAGCCGTTGAATCTGCGCCAACTCCCAGGTACTCAGCAAACTCACCGGGTCGGTGCCAAAGCGCCAGGCGTCGAGGGTTCCCTCGCGACCGTCCGGGCTCAGGCAGTGTTGGCAGTGCTGCAAGCGCAGGCCGTCGAAGTCCAGGGTCAGGCGCCAGCCTTCGATATTGACCTGGACCTGGCCGGGTTCGCACGGCTGATGAAGCCGCCGCAAGGGGCGGACTTCCAAGGCGGCGTCGCGCAGGATTTGGCAGACTTCGCGGGCGGTGAGGGCGGGTGCTGGAATCAAGGGGCGCTGGCTCATGTTCATTGCTCAATGAGGGGGAGGTTATACCTGACAGCGGCTTTTGAGTACGCGCTCGAACGGATCGTTTAATTGACTCACAGCCCAATCGCCTTTAAACATCAGTCCACTCGATGCCGCCGCCAGGACCTCCGTATGCCGCTGAGTTTTCACAAAATGCACGCCAATGGTGATGACTTCGTTGTTGTCGACTCGCGAAACTCGGCCAATCCCATCACCAGTACCCTCGCCCGGCGAATGGGTGATCGGCGCCGGGGCATTGGCTTCAATCAACTCGCGGTGATGCTCGATTGCGCTGACGCCACTGCACGCTTGATGTTCTGGAATGCCGATGGCTCGACGCTGGCTGTCTGTGGCAGCGCAACCCGGGGCGTCGCGGCGATGCTGATGTGCGAATCCAATACCCGTTCGGTAACGCTGCGAACCAATCGCGGCTTGCTCACGTGCGAGCGAACCTCGACCGGTGCCATTTCCGTCAACATGGGCGCGCCGCTGTTCGGCTGGCCGGATATCCCCCTGGCGCAAGAACTGGACACCGCCGTGCTGCCCCTGACCGGCGGCCCGGCCGCGTGCAGCATGGGCAATCCGCACTGCACCTATTTTGTGGATGACCTGAGCGCCGTCGATGTAGAGGTACTCGGGCCGACCCTTGAAATCGATCCCTTGTTCCCGTTAAGAACAAATGTGCACTTCGTTCAGATCATTGATCGTAAGCACATTCGCCTGCGCATTTGGGAACGCTGGGGCGGGATTCCGCTCGGTTCGGGTTCCTGCTCCTGCGGCGCGGCGGTTAACGGGATTCGTCGTGGCCTGCTGGACAATTGCGTTGAGGTTGAATGTGATGGCGGCACCGTGACGGTTCAGTGGGATGGCGCAGGGCCGGTCTTTCTCACCGGGCCGGTCGAGGCGGTTTTTTCGGGAAAAATCACCGATCGCTTGTTACAGGATTGATTGCGGTTCGGTGGTCGCCACTGTCGCTGGCCCTGCCGCCCCCAATTCCGTAACATCCGCAACCTTCTTTCTCCGCATCTCCCAGCGGCCGGCACCATCGGCCCGCCTTTCAGGTCAGTCATGAAACCACAACGTCTGCGCGCCGATGCCCTGGCCGGGCTCACTACATCCTTTGCATTGCTGCCCGAATGCATCGCCTTCGCCTTGGTGGCGCACCTCAATCCGCTGATGGGCCTGTATGGCGCGTTCATTATTTGCACGTTGACCGCGCTGTTCGGCGGCCGGCCGGGGATGGTGTCCGGTGCCGCCGGGTCGATGGCGGTGGTGATTGTCGCGTTGGTGGTGCAGCACGGCGTGCAGTACTTGCTGGCCACGGTGCTGTTGGGCGGGGTGATCATGATGGCGTTCGGGTTGTTGCGCCTGGGCAAACTGGTGCGCATGGTGCCGCACCCGGTGATGCTGGGTTTCGTCAACGGCTTGGCGATTATCATTGCGTTGGCGCAGTTGGAGCACTTCAAGAGCGGCGACACCTGGCTCAGCGGCACACCGCTTTACCTGATGGGCGGCCTGGTGGCGCTGACGATGGCCATCGTCTATCTGCTGCCGCGCTTGACCCGTGCGGTGCCACCGGCATTGGTGGCGATTCTTGGCGTCGGGTTGGCGGTGTACCTGCTGGGCCTGCCGACGCGCACATTGGGCGACATGGCGCACATCGCCGGCGGTTTGCCGGGTTTTGCGTGGCCGGATATTCCGTGGAACCTCGACACCCTGCGCATCGTCGCGCCCTACGCGATATTGATGGCCCTGGTCGGCCTGCTGGAAACCCTGCTCACCCTGAACCTCACCGACGAAATCACCGAGAGCCGTGGTTACCCGGATCGCGAGTGCGTGGCGCTGGGCGCGGCGAATATGGTGTCCGGTGCGTTTGGCGGCATGGGCGGTTGCGCGATGATCGGCCAGACCGTGATCAACCTCAGTTCCGGCGGTCGTGGTCGACTGTCCGGTGTCATTGCCGGGGTGATGATTCTGTTGTTCGTGCTGTTTCTGTCGCCGCTGATCGAGCGTATTCCGCTGGCGGCGTTGGTTGGTGTGATGTTCGTGGTCTCGCAGCAGACCTTCGCCTGGGCTTCGTTGCGGGTGATTAATAAAGTGCCGCTCAACGATGTGCTGGTGATCATCGCCGTGACCACCATCACCGTGTTCACCGACCTGGCCACTGCCGTGCTCTGCGGGATCATCATCGCCGCGCTCAACTTTGCCTGGCAGCAGGCCCGCGAGCTGTACGCCGACACGTACCTGGAAACCGACGGCAGCAAACTCTATCGCCTGCACGGCACGTTGTTTTTCGCCTCGACCGCGCCGTTTCTCAACCAGTTCGATCCGGCCAACGATCCGGCGCAAGTGACGCTCGATTGTCGTCATTTGAGCTTCGTCGATTACTCGGCCATCGCGGCGCTAAAGACTTTGCGTGAACGCTATGAAAAGGTCGGCAAGCATCTGCAGGTGTTTCACTTGTCGGAGCGCTGCAAGAAGATGCTTAAGCGTGCGGGTGTGGATCACAGCTGATCGTTGGGTTCGTGCCTGGCCCGAGTCGGTGTGTTTTTTCTAGGTCTTCCTAAAAACCTGCTTGAATAGAAACTTCCGACGACTCAGCCTTCAATACAATGACCGACCTGAAAGACAATCTCTCTTCTCTTCACCCATCGCCCTCTGCCGAGGCGTCTGACCGGCGCCGCTCCCTGGTGGCTGGCTGCGGTGCTCACGCCATCCATGATGGGCTGACCGACGTTATTTATGTGTTATTGCCGATCTGGCAGGCGCAGTTCGGCTTGAGTTTCGCCCAGATCGGGCTGTTGCGCGGCGCCTATGCGGGGATGATGGCCGGTTTTCAACTGCTGGCGAGTCGGGCCGCCAAGCGCTGGGGGCGCGAGCGCTTGCTGGTGGGCGGAACGGCACTCGCCGGCCTGGCCTATTTGCTGGCTGGGCAGGCCGGCGGGTTGACGGTGTTGTTGCTGGCGCTGCTATTGGGCGGGTTGGGCGCCAGTACCCAGCATCCGCTGGCGTCTTCGTTGATCACCGATACGTATGAGGCGGGCGGCGGGGTCAAGCAGGCGTTGGCGCAGTACAACTTTTCCGGAGATATCGGCAAAACGCTGGTTCCGGGGTTGATCGGTTTGTTGCTGACGGTCATCAGTTGGCGTGCCAGCGTCACTCTGTTGGGCTTCCTGGGATTGGCCGCAGCAGGCTTGCTGTGGTGGCTGATTCCGGCGCGTTGCGAGTCTGCAACCACCCACGCCAAGACGTCCAGGGTGATCACCGGCAGCGGTTCTGCCAGTGGGTTGCGGGCGCTGATCCTGACCGGAACGTTGGACAGTGCAGTGCGCATGGGATTTCTCACATTTTTGCCCTTCCTGTTGAAAGACAAAGGTGCCGGGACCGCTGGCATCGGTCTGGCGCTGACGATGCTGTTTATCGGCGGTGCATTCGGCAAGTTGCTGTGCGGCTATCTGGGCGCACGCATCGGCATGGTGAAAACCGTGTGGCTGACCGAGTTCACCACAGCGGTGTTGATCGTTATGGCGGTATATCTGCCGTTTTTCGGCCTGATGGTGATGTTGCCGTTGCTGGGGCTGGCGCTTAATGGCACGTCGTCGGTGCTGTATGGCGCGGTGCCGGACCTGGCAGGGTCGGGCAAACGCGAGCAGGCGTTCGCGGTGTTTTACACCGGCACCATCGGCGGTGGTGCGCTGGCGCCGGTGCTGTTTGGCAGCCTGGGTGACGCCACCGGTGTCCCCGTCGCGGTGATGTTGTTGGCTACGACCCTGTTGCTGACGTTGCCGTTGTCCTGGTGTGTGCAGCGGGGGATCGACGCGGATGCCCGTCACGATCAGAGCGTGAGTTGAACGTCAGTCTCTGATGCACAAATCAACGTTGCGGCAGGCCCCAACGCTCTTGCAACTGCGCATATTCCGACTCCGGCAACTGCACCAGCAATGGCCCCTGACGCGGGTCCAGCCATTTGAGCAGGCGCGCAATGTCCGCAGGGTCCATGGCCGTGCAGCCCAGCGTCCCCGACGCCGGCCCGCGCCAGATATGAAAGAAAATGCATGAGCCTGCACCAGCAGATGCGGGGGTGTTGTGCTCGATAAAAATGCCTTGGCGGTACATGTCATCGTCGCGGCGCATGTGTTCGGAGCTGTTCCAGTCCTTGGTCACGGTCGCACCATCGACCAGTTGGTTGTAGCGTTTGGACTGGCTGTCATCCACGCATTCGATGGTCGGGGTCAGCGGTAAGTAAGGCAGTTGGGTTTCGGCGGTTTTATCGTAGCCAAATGCGGTGCCCAGTTTGAAAACTCCGGCCGGGGCTTTGCCGTCGCCCTCGCGTTTAATGGGGCCGTCGCGCGGGTCAACCACCGTCAGCCCCTTACCCCAGGCCAGTCCGCTTTTACCGACCACCACCGCAAACGGGTCGCCGATTTTTTGAAAGGTTGGCCCGTGCCGTTCATAGCGCTGAGCGGTGCCCTGGATGTCGGTCCAGTTTTTGGTGGTGACGATAATTAGCTGGTTGCGGGTATTGAGCGCCAGCGGGGTAATGGGGAAATCCATCACCTGATTCAATGCCGGATTACCGCTGTAGGTGAAGTGCCACCATTCTTTCGAATAGCCGACAAACCCTTCTTTTTCCAAAGCGCTGGTGAGTCGCTGGCGATTGGCTTTGGCGGTCGCATTGATCGCCGTGCTGTCGGCGTGTGCCGGCTCGTCGAAGCAGTCAAAACCGGTCCCCATGTCCAGCGCACCGTCCGTAAAGCGCTGGCCATAAGGCAAGGTGCAATCGACTTGTTTGGCCGAGGGCGTCCAGGTGGCGGCGGGGATGGCGTCAGGGCCGGTCAGCGTCAGGTCCAGCGTGCTGCCTTTGGAATGCCCCGAGACTCGCGCCACATAACCCAGTTTCCAGAAGTCCTGTTTGTCCACCCGAGGATAGAATTCGGCCTTGGTGGGATCGCCCGCAACTTTGGCGAAGTTGCCCATGTCGGCGACCGCGCGGGCCGGTCGATAGCAGTCGAACACCTTCAACCCATAGCCTTGCGCCCGCAATGCGGTTTGCACCCGGCTGAGGGCCTTGGCCGCGTCCACGGACAACAGGCACTCGGGCGCCTCGTAACCGTCGAGGGGATGGCCGGTGAAGTTATGTGCCGTGGCGTAGCGGATGTCTTGCTCGATGCTCGGGTCGATCGAACGCAGGTAGACCATGTGCTCGGGACGCGGCTCGGCGCTGGCCAGGCACGGCACCACGAGGCTGAGAAACAGGGCCGGGACGAGCTTGCAAAACGGGTGCATGGGAGACCTCCAGTGTCAGGTGCGGCGAGCCAGATACACGAGGCTCTGGGGTTGCCCCGGGACGTCATCCAGGACGTCGAAGCGCTGCATGCCGATTTTTTCCAGCACACCAATAGACGCCGAGTGGGCGGGCCTGACCAGCGCAAACACCTGCTCGGCATTCAGGTCCGCAAAGGCGAATTCCAGCGCCGCAGTGCCGAGCTCTGTCGCATAACCCTTGCCCCACGCCGCCGTATCAAACCGATAACCCAGGTTAAGGCGTTCGTCGTCCAGGTAGTGGTACAGCGCAATGCCGCCGAAACCGATCACCTGGTCTGGCGCTTCACGGGTGGCAATCGCCCATTGCCCATAGCCGTGCTCTCGCCAGTGTTTGAGCCAGCCCTCCAGCAGTGTTTCGGCCTGACGAAGCTCGGTCAGCGGTCCGGCGGGGTTGAACTGATGGGTCGCCGGGTCGCCGTAGATCGCAAACAGGCGAGTCAGGTCTTCAGCTTTCGGCGCCCTCAAAATCAATCGCGCAGTGGTGGTCATCATTTTTTCGGCACCTTGCCGCTGCTGGGGATATGCAGGTAAGCCATCACGCTTTCGGTCAGCTCGGTCGCCAGTTTCACCGCTTCTTTGTTACGCGCCATCACCCCCGCGACCAAACCTTCGATCAAGGCGAGTACGGCGATGTTGGAACTGGTCAGCACCGGGTGGTCGGCGGGGGCGAACAGGGTGTGTTCGGCGATGCTGGTGAGCGGCGAGGCAGGGGAGTCGGTGATCGCCAATACCGCGGCGCCGCGCTCGTTGGCGAAGCGCGCCAGTTGCAGGGTGTCGAGGGAATAGCGCGGCAGGGAGATCGCCAGCAACACGTCCTGATCGGTAATCGCGGCCAGGCGGTACGCGGCGTTTTCGTTGCCGCCCTCCATGCTGATTGCGGTGGCGTCGGCGCAGAACGGCATCAGGGTCGAGGCCGCGAGGCCGGCGAAGTAGACGCTGTTGCCAAAGCCGAGGATGTAGATCTTGCGTGCGGTGGTCAGTCGGGTGACGAAGGCTTCAAAGGTGTCGGCGTGGTTGTTGGTCGCTGCGGTGGCGAGGTTGCTGCTGGCGCTCTGGATTTGTTCATGCAGGCCAAACGCTCCGCCCGGCCGATGGGCCAGTTCGTTGCGCAGTTTGTCCACCGGCGAGACCATTTGCTGCAATGTCGCGACCAGTTCGGCCTTCATCCCGGTGTAGCCGCCCAGGTCCATGGCCTTGGCCAAACGGTTGACCGCCGCGGGTGAGGTCGAGGTTTCGTGGGCCATCTCTTCGATGGTCAGCGTCGCCGCTCGCAAGGGATGACGCAGGATAAAGTCCGCGACCTTGCGCAATGACGGCGGCAGATCGGCAACGATTTCCGCGAGTTTGCGCATGACCGGCGCGGCATAGACCGTGGTGTTTTTCGAGGGGCTCGGCATGTGCGGCTCGATACGTCCTGAGGGCATAAGGTTGGCTGGAGTGTATCCGAAGCCAACCGTCGGTGCGCTGCGCGGGTTTGACTGACTATTTCAAACTCCCGGACAGAAACTGCTGGAGCCGTTCGGACTGCGGGTTGACCAGCACTTCACGCGGGTCGCCACGTTCTTCGACCTGGCCCTTGTGCAGGAACACCAATTGGTTCGACACCTCGCGGGCGAAACCCATTTCGTGGGTCACGACCACCATGGTCCGGCCTTCCAGGGCCAGGTCCTGCATGACCTTGAGCACTTCACCGACCAGTTCCGGGTCGAGTGCCGAGGTTGGTTCGTCGAACAGCATCACTTCCGGCTCCATCGCCAGCGCCCGGGCAATCGCCACGCGCTGCTGTTCGCCGCCGGACATGTGCGCCGGCCACGCATCCTTGCGATGAGCGACGCCGACTTTGTTCAAGTAATGCTCGGCCTTTTCCCGCGCCTCTTTTTTGCCGATGCCCAGCACATGCACCGGGGCTTCCATGACATTTTCCAAAGCACTCATGTGCGACCAAAGATTGAAATGCTGGAACACCATCGACAGCCGTGAACGCATACGCTGCAACTGTTTAGGCTCGGCAGCCTTGAGCCCGCCGAGTTTATTGGAGACCAGTTTCAGCGGTTCGCCGTTGAGCACGATGTTGCCGGCGTTGGGCTGCTCCAGCAGGTTGATGCAGCGCAGAAAGGTGCTTTTGCCGGAGCCGCTGGAGCCGATGATGCTGATCACATCACCGGCCTTCGCTTCCAGGGACACGCCCTTCAGGACTTCGTGTGAACCGTAGCTTTTGTGCAGGTTCTGGATTTCAAGTTTGTACATGCTGTTCACTCTTCTGGGGTCAGTCGCTGAGCAAGCGACCCTGGCGAATAAGGCGGGTGCCGGCGACTTTCGCCAGCCACAAACCGGGCTGGGCGAAACGCAGGCGTTCCCGGGCATAGAGGATGCCGTCGGTGCTGGCGCGCACGATGCTGTGGCGGTCGGTCAGCGGATCGAGCACTTCGAACAGTGGATCGCCGACCCGAACCTTGGCGCCCAACGGTTGCAAAAAACTCACCACGCCGGGGTGCGGCGCGTAGGCGTATTGCGCGCCGGCGAAGGGTGTTGCTTCACAGCGGCTCGGTGGTGCGGCGGGCCAGTCACCGCTGATCAGGCCTTGGTCGGCGAGGTAGCCCAGGATCGCTTCGGCGCTGTCGACACATGGCTCGCGCTCGGTGTCGGCCATGCCGCGCAATTCGATGGTGGTTGCCACGCAGCCCAGGGGAATCGCGGCGTCCGGGAACAGTTCGGCCAAACGCAACCAAGGGATCGCGCAGGCTTCATCGAAGGCGCTGCCGCCGGCATCTTCGGCCAGCAGCGCGGCGTCGGCACCCAGGCGCGCGGCCAATGAGCGCAGACGCGGCCAGTGTTGCGGCATGGCGTAAAGCAGCATGATCGACTCGAAATCACAGTGCAGGTCCAGCACCACATCGGCGTCGCAGGCGTGTTGCAGCAGCAAGCGGCGCAGGCCGTCGAGTTCCGAGGTCGCAGGTGGCATGTCGGCGACGACATCGACCATGGCGCGGCGGATCAGCAGCGCGTTGAGGTCGGCATCGTCGCTCAGTTGATCTTTCACCAGCGCCGCCACGGCTTCGGCGAGCTCCGGGAAATCCCGATTGAAATTCTTGCCGCTGTTGAACTCGAAACGACCCTGATGGGTGGCCTGGAACATCTGCGCGATGCCAATCGGATTGGCCATTGGCACCAACTCGATCACGCCGTTCAGCCGACCTTGCTCCTCCAGCACCCGCAGACGGCGCTTGAGCTCAACCGCCACGCGCATCCCCGGCAACTCATCGGCATGCAGCGACGCCTGGATGTACGCCTTGCGCGGCCCGCTGCCAAAACGAAACAACGACAGACGCCGTTCAGTGCCAGAAGCACTCCACGGCAACAAATATTCAATGTGTTCCATAAGCGCTCCTTAATGCTTGCGCGGTGCCAGGTAGGCCAGCCAGCGGCGCTCGGCCAGCTTGAACAGGCGCACCAGAATGAAGGTCAGGGCCAGGTAGATGAGGCCGGCGGTGATGAACGCCTCGAACGGCAGGTAGAACCGCGAACTGACGGTTCGCGCCGCGCCAGTGATGTCCACCAGCGTGACGATTGACGCCAGGCTGGTGGTTTGCAGCATCATCAACACTTCGTTGCTGTACTGCGGCAGCGCCCGGCGCAGGGCCGAGGGCAGCAGAATCCGCCGGTACAAGGTGAAGCGCGACATGCCCATGGCTCTGGCCGCTTCGATCTCGCCGTGGGCCGTGGATTTCAGGCTGCCGGCCAGCAATTCCGCGCTGTAGGCGCTGGTGTTGATCGCAAACGCCAGGCACGCGCAGAAAGTCGCGCTGGACAGGTACGGCCAGAGCACGCTTTCACGCACGGCGGCGAATTGCGCCAGGCCGTAATAGATCAGGAACAACTGCACCAGCATCGGCGTGCCGCGAATCACGTAGGTGTAGAGCCACGCCGGGAAGCTGAGCAGCGGTGAGCGGGAGACGCGCAGTAACGCCAGCGGGATCGCCAGCATCAGGCCGAACGCCAGGGAAATCGCCAGCACTTTGAGGGTCAACACGGCGCCGTTGAGGTACAGCGGCAGGTTTTCCCAGATCAGGTTGTAGTCGAGCATCAGTGTTGGCTCCCGATCACAATTCGGCGGCTTTGATGCCGACCGAATAGTGTTTTTCCAGATAGCGCAGCACCAGCAGCGACACGCTGGTGAGCATCAGGTACAGCGCCGCGACGGCGAGGAAAAACGTGAACGGCTCGTGGGTCGCGTCGGCGGCGTTCTTGGCTTTGAACATCATGTCTTGCAGACCGATCACCGAAATCAGCGCGGTGGATTTGGTCAGCACCAGCCAGTTGTTGGTGAACCCCGGAATGGCGAAACGGATCATCTGCGGCATCAGAATCCGCCAGAACACTTGCCCTCCACTCATGCCATACGCCGCGCCGGCCTCGGCCTGACCCTTGGGGATCGCCATGAACGCGCCGCGAAAGGTTTCCGACAGATAGGCGCCAAAAATGAAGCCCATGGTGCAGACGCCGGCAATGAACGGATTGATGTCGATGTAGTGGGTGTAACCGAACGCCAGGGCGATGCGGTTCACCAGGTCCTGGCCGCCGTAGAAGATCAGCAGGATCAGCACCAGGTCCGGAATCCCGCGAATCAGTGTGGTGTACGTTTCACCGAGCATCGCCAGCCATTTGAGCGGCGACAGGCGAAAGGCCGCGCCGATCAGGCCGAGGGCAATCGCCATGGCCATGGAGGTCAGGGCCAGGTTGATGGTCAGCCAGGCGCCATCGAGAATGCTCGATCCGTAGCCGTGAAGCATGATGAAGTTCCTCAAAAAACGCGCGAGACAACCCGGTGCGCCGCCTGCCAGAGGCGGGCGCCAGGCTTGCGGGTAAGGGTTTACTCGCCGTAGATATCGAACGCGAAGTACTTGGCCATGACTTGCTGGTACTTGCCGTTGGCGCGGATCGCATCAATCGCGGTGTTGAGGCGTGCAACGTTCACGCTGTCGCCTTTGCGCACCGCGATCCCGGCGCCGCGACCGAAGTATTTCGGGTCGTTGATGTCCGGCCCGACCAGGGCAAAACCGTTGCCTGCCGGGGTTTTGATAAAGCTCTCGTTGGTGTTGACGATGTCGGCGAGGGTGGCGTCCAGACGACCCGAGGCCAGGTCGAGAAAGGCTTCGTTTTGTGAGCCGTAACGCACCACATCGACCCCGGCTTTTTCAAGCTGCTCGGTGGCGAAACGGTCGTAGGTCGAGGAGCGCTGCACGCCGACTTTCTTGCCCTTGAGGTCCACCAGCGGATCGTTGATCACGTTGCCGGCCTTCATCGCGAACTTGCCCGGCGTGTGGTAGTACTTTTCGCTGAAATCCACCGATTTCATCCGGTCTTCAGTGATCGACATCGATGACAGCACGGCATCGATCTTGCGTACTTTGAGCGACGGGATCATGCCGTCGAATTCCTGGATCACCCACTCGCACTTGACCTTCATTTCTTCGCACAGCGCGTTGCCGATGTCGTAGTCGAAACCACTGACATTGCCTTCCGGCGTCTTGTAGGAAAAGGGCGGGTAAGCGGCTTCGATACCGATGCGCAGGCTGTCGTCGTCGGCGTGAGCCAAAAAGCTTGCAGCGGACAGGGCCAGGGCGCCTAGAAGTGCTGTCTTGTTCATGTTGTTGACTCCTTGGGGGGGCGATTTTGTGGAGCTATAAATGACACGTAATATTTCATAAATCAATACAGTGAAAATAAACATATCAACACGAGGCGTAAAAAATCCTGGCTTTACTCGGGATGCGCGCACAGAAAAGGATTAAAAGCCTTGGCGCAGAGGGGTTTGTGCTGCGACAGCAAGCACTGGATACCGTCAGTCGGCTGGCCCGGCTAGAGAGCTTTTTTATCGCTCCCAAGCATATTTTTACTAATTTTCCTATGCAGAGGGATGTCGCACTATCGAGCTTCACCAAGCGCGATACGGCTTTCCAGGATGAAAGTCTTCTACACAACGATGTCGGCCCCAAGAGCCCGCCACGATTGAACGGTTAATGGTCTCTGGCCAGCACTGCCCGGCTTTACCCTAATTTTAAAAAACAGCTGTGGGAGCGTTCCATGTCTTTATCTTTGCGTACCTGTGTCCCTTTTTCCCTGGCCCTGTTGTGCACCGGCGTGTTCGCCGCGCCGCAGGATTTGACCGTCATTTCTTTTGGCGGCGTCACCAAGCAGGCCCAGGACAAGGCCTACTTCCAACCCTTCGACGCCAGCGGTGCCGGGCGCATCGTCGCCGGCGAATACAATGGCGAACTGTCGAAAATCAAGGCCATGGTCGATGTCGGCCATACCAGTTGGGACGTGGTCGAGGTCGAGAGTCCGGAGCTGCTACGCGGCTGTGATGCCGGCCTGTTCGAGAAACTCGACGCCGCCAGTTTCGGCGATCAGAGCCAGTACGTGCCGGGGACGTTTACCGAGTGTGGCGTGGCCACTTATGTCTGGTCGATGGTGATGGCCTTCGACCAGAACAAACTGGCCAAGACACCCAGCTCCTGGGCGGATTTCTGGAACGTCAGCGACTTCCCGGGCAAGCGCGGCCTGCGCAAAGGCGCCAAGTACACCCTGGAAATCGCGCTAATGGCCGACGGTGTCGCGCCGGACCAACTCTACAAAGTGCTGGGCACCCCTGAGGGTGTAAGCCGGGCCTTTGCCAAGCTCGACAAAATCAAATCGAATATCCAGTGGTGGGAGGCCGGCGCTCAACCGGCGCAGTGGTTGATTGCCGGTGACGTGGTGATGAGCGCCGCATACAACGGGCGTATCGCCGCCGCGCAGAAAGAGGGCATGAAGCTGAGCATCGTCTGGCCACAGAGCCTGTACGACCCGGAATACTGGGCCATCGTCAAAGGCACGCCGAACAAGGCCCTGGCCGAGCGTTTCATCGCATTTGCCAGCCAGCCGCAGACTCAGAAAGTGTTCTCCGAAAACATCCCGTATGGCCCGGTTCACCGTCAGGCGTTAGCGCTGCTGCCGCTGCCCGTGCAACAGCAATTGCCGACGGCAGAAGCCAACATGGCCAAGGCTCGAGCCGTGGATGCGGAGTTCTGGGTGGACCATGGCGAGGAGCTGGAAGAACGCTTTAATGCGTGGGCGGCGCGGTAAGTCAGACAGGGAAACGCAGAATAAGCTTTAGCAGCAGGGCTTTTGTGGTGAGGGAGCTTGCTCCCGCTGGACTGTGAAGCAGTCCCTTCTTGGGGGTTGCTTCGCACCCAGCGGGAGCAAGCCCCTTAGCCACAGGTTTTGTGTCAGCTTTTGAATAGTTGGCCTGACCTTCAGCTCACCGCGCCACCAACCGCAACGCACTCGCCACACTCCCCACCGCCGCAAACCCCGCGCCGATGCTCAACGCCAGCACCGGGCCGTGGGTGCCGGACATCCCGAAACTCAACGCCACCAACGCCGCGCCGGTGGCCTGGCCGATCAACCGGGCCATGGCGATGGTGCCGCTGGCACCGCTGGCGCGTTCCCGGGGGGCACTGGTCATCAGGGCTTTCTGGTTCGGGGCCTGGAAGAAACCGAAGCCGATGCCGCAGACGATCATGCGGATCACAATCCCGAGGGCGCTCGGATCGCTGGGCAACAAGGCCAGCGACACCATCCCCGCGCTGAGAATTGCCAGCCCGATCCCGCCCAGCAGGCCTGGCGGATAAGTATCCGACAGGCGTCCGGCCACCGGCGCGATAAGCGCCACAACGATGGACCATGGGGTCATCAGGAAACCGGTCTGGATCGGATCGCGGCCCAACGTCGTTTCGAAAAAGAACGGCAGCGAGACGAATGCCAGGCCTTGGGCAGCGAAGGAACAGAACGCGGTCAGCGTCGATAAGGCAAACATCGGCCGCTTGAGCAGGTCGAGGGGGAACATCGGTGCCGGGTGCCCGGCTTCGCGGCGCAGCATCAAGGCGCCAGCGATGAGGAAAACCGCCAGGGCAATCAACACGCTGATCATCGAACCCAATTGCGCAGCCTGGCTCAGCGCGAAAATCAACGCGCCGAAGGTGATGACATTGAGCATCGCGGTGCGCCGGTCGAACACCACGGCTTTGGGCGTGCTGGTCGGCAATGAACTCCAGGCGAAGGTCAGGGCAAACAGGCCCAGCGGCAGGTTGATCGCAAACAGCCACGGCCAGTTGGCGACCGACAGCACCAGCGACGCGATGGTCGGGCCGGCGGCGAAGCAGGTGCCGACCACCAGCGCATTCAAACCCAGGCCACGGCCGAGGCGTTCCGGGGGGAAGATCAAACCGATCAGCGCGGCGTTCACGCTCATGATGGCGCTGGCACCGACGCCCTGGAGGACGCGGGCGACGGTCAGGGTCGGCAGCGACCATGCCAGTGCGCAAAACGCCGACGCCACCACAAACAGGATGATGCCGCCGAGAAACACCTTGCGATGCCCGATGATGCCGCCCAGCGCGGCGAACGGCAGCAAGGTGGCCACGGCCGCCAATTGATAGGCATTGATGATCCACACCGACGCGGCGGGCGAGGCATTCAAATCCGCTGCAATGGTCGGCAGCGCCGTGTTGGCGATGGCGGTGTCGAGTACCGCCAGGGCAATCGACATGAGAATGGCCACCAGCCCGCGAAGTTCGCGGGCGGTGAGTTTGCCGGGGGCCGTGGCGGGTTGCGGCGAGGCGGGCTGATTCATCAGTTGCGACTGGCCAGGGCCAAACGACAGGCCAGTCCGAGAAAGACCACGCCCAGCAATTGATTCATCCATTTACCGACTCGTTTACTGGCCGCCATGCGTGTACCGAGTTTGCTGGCCATGACAATCACGCCGCCATTCACCAGCAGGCCAATCAGGTTCAGTACGGTGGCGAGGGCCAGCATCTGCACGACGATTGAGCCTGACTGCGGGTTGATGAATTGGGGAAACAGCGCCAACACAAACAGCGCCATTTTCGGGTTCAGCAAGTTAGTCAGCAGGCCTTGCTTGAAAATCTGCGGCAGGGGATGGGCGGCGACGGCGATGCCCGTCGACAGCGGCGTGCCGGCGGAACGGAAAGTCTTCCAGGCCAGGAAGGCCAGGTACGCCGCCCCGGCGAAACGCACCACGTCATAGGCGACGGGCACCGTGACGAACAGTTGGGAAAGCCCCAGCGCACTTGCGAGTGCATGGCAATAGGTGCCGAGCTGGATGCCCGCCAGGGAGGCGAAGCCGGCGGCCCGTCCCTGACTGGCGCTGCGCGAGGCGATCAGCAGCATGTCGGGGCCGGGCGTGAGCGCCAGGGCAAGGCAGGCGCCGGAAAACAGCGCAAGGACTGAAAGACTGATCATGGTGAATCCCCGTGTACAGGCGTTGCGCAAGGCCCTCACTCTACCTAAATCCTTGGCGCTTCTGTAGACGGCGGTTGAGTCAATTGGCCCCGAACAGCATCGTCCAGTAGACACCTTCGTCGCTGCGCGCATCGGTGGCGAAGGCTGCGCCGACCTGGGTGAACATCGGGTTCATCAAATTGGCGCAGTGCCCGGGGCTGGCCAGCCAACCGGCCATCGCCTTGCTCGGTGAGCCCTGGCCGGCGGCGATGTTCTCGCCGATCTGCCGGCCCCGGTAACCGGCGGCCCGGGCGCGATCCGCCGGCATATCACCGTCGGGGTCCTGATGCGCAAAGTAATTGCCATAGGCCATGGCTTTGCTGTGACCTTGCGCGGCGGCGCCCAACGCGGCGTTCCAACTCAATGGCCGGGCGGCGGCGAAACGCTGGCGGCCACACAACCGTGGCCGGGCTCGCGCCGCGTTGACCTCGGCCAGCAAGGTCTTGCTCGCCGCCCGCGTGTCACCCATGCGACTGTCGAGTAACGGCCGCGCCAACACCACTTGCCATTCGCTGCGAGCGCGACTGATGCCGATGTCGGCGTACTGCCCATCGAGCAACGCCCCGCAGTAGCGGCCCTGCAACATATCGAACGCTTCTTCGGCGTCTTGCGCACCGACCAGGCGAATGGTCCGCACGGTCACCGCTTGATAGCCGTTCTGCTTCAAGCCGTCACGCAATGGGCCGCCATAACCGATTGGCAGGGCAAGGCTCGATTTCAACGCCAGCGGTGCCAACGCCTGGGGCGGGCGCACCGAACAGCCACGGGGGTGGGCGCGGTAGGCATTGATCTCCGAGACCAGTTGCCGTTCTTCACTGGCGTGGGCGGGCAGGGCAAACAGGGGAAGCAAAGGCATGAGGCAGAGCGAAACAACGCGAAAGGACACGACGGGCTGGCGCATGAGGCGAACGGCTCTGATGAAAGACGACCATGGGGCTGAGGCTGCGCTGGCCGTTTGGGGCGGCGAGCGCAGTTCAGGGCAGGTCTAGGACTGCGGTTTTTCGATCTGGTTCAGGGACTTGGGACTGTGTGGTCGGTCATTTGTCGGGAAGGTATTGGGTGAACAAATCAATCAGGTCTTGGGGCGCGGTCTCGTTGAAAAACAACTTGAGGTTCTTGTCCGTTTCCGCCGCGGTCTCGGCACTTCGAGGGAAGAGCTCTTTTTCATACGCGGTCAGCGCCGCTTCGACATCGGCAGGGTGGGCGACGATCGCCTCAGCGAGCAGCGCACCGTCGTACAGGGCAAGGTTGGCGCCTTCGCCAGCGAACGGCGACATCAGGTGTGCAGCATCGCCGAGCAGTGTCACGCCGGGGATGCGCTCCCATTGGTGTGCGACCGGGAGCGCATGGATCGGGCGCAGCACGGGGGCAGTATCAGAATCGGTGATGAGCGCGGTCAGTGCTGGCGCCCAGCCGTCGAATTCCTTGGCGAGCAGGGCCATGGCCGTCACGGGGTCGGAGAGGTCGAGGCGGTCAAACCAGGCTTCAGGCCGGTTCAGGGCGACGTAGGTTTGCAGGGTGCCGTTGGCGTGTCGGTGGGCAAGGATGCCTTTATTGGGCACAACCGCCATCAGGGTGCCGTCGCCGATCACCTCGGCACTGGCCGGGTGGCGACGGTTGGCGTCGAACAGGAATGTCTCGATGAACGAGAGGCCGGCGTAGGCAGGTTTAACATCCGATAGCAGTGGCCGAACTCTCGACCAAGCGCCATCGGCCCCGATTAGAAGGGCGGTCGTCACGGCTGCCCCGTTGGCGAAGGTCAGCCCGTGCCGTCCGCCGCCGAGCGAGGCAACGGCGGTGAGCTTGTGTCCCCAGCGAATCGTCTCGGCTGGCAGCGATTCAAGCAGAATCCGCCGCAACTCACCGCGCTCGACCTCAGGCCGACCGCCGTTGTCCGGGCTGGGCCAATCGAGCAGGATGTTGCCGTGTTGATCGCTGATCCGTTTGGCATCCGCACCCTCGATGATGATTTCAAGAAACCTGTCGAACAGGCCTGCAGCCTTGAGCGCGAGCTGCCCGTTGTATTCATGAATGTCGAGCAGGCCACCCTGTGCTCGGGCGTCTGCCGAAGGTTCCGCCTCGTAGATCGTCACCGCGATACCGTGCACATGAAGCACCCGCGCGAGGGTCAAGCCACCGAGCCCCGCACCGATGATCGCGATTGGAGTGTTCATCCGAATGCCTTTGTGATTGGAGTCGGCGGTGAGTATCGCCTACAGGCTGGCTAGGGTGCCATTCCCGCAGATGGGGGCAGCGCTCAGGCCTTGCGCCGGCGCCCCAGCGCGTTGGGCAACGTGAATGGTCAGTGCAGTGAATACAGGAGGCTACGGGTCGTGCCCTGTGGCGTCTACTCGACAGGCCTTCAATTGCTCCGTCAGCCTGTGTTGTGCATCATCGATAACTCGACATAAGGAAACGTCCCCATGTCCACCCCGACACTGCACCTGATGTGCGGCAAGATCGCCTCAGGAAAATCAACGCTCGCCAAGACACTGGCTGCCGAACATTCCGCGATTTTACTGAGTGAGGATCAATGGCTCTCACGGCTCTATCCTGGCGAGATTAACTCGGTAGCGGATTACCTGCGCTGTGCACAGCGTATTCGCGCAGTGCTGGGGCCATTAGTCATCGACATGCTTGAGTCAGGCGTTTGTGTGGTTCTGGATTTTCCTGGCAACACAGGCCCGGATCGTGAATGGCTGCGCAATTTGGCGCAGGCGGCAAAGGTGCCGCATTCTCTGCACTATCTCGAGGTGGATGACGATACGTGTCGTGCCAGGCTGCACGCCCGCAACGAGCAGGGCGGACATGACTTTGCAGCGACCGATGCCGAGTTTGACCTGATCACCCGCTACTTTTGTGTTCCTGATGCGCGCGAGGGGCTGGATATCGTTGTTCACCGTTCCTGAGCGATGGCGTGATATCCAGCATTGCGATGGCTGAGCGCTGCTCGGCAACTTGTCGATCGATACCGGGTGGGCCTGCGAAACTGCGCCAATTCACACCGACTGCACCAGTGGCCTGTAAACTGGCCGCCGAATTCACGCACACCTGCAAACAAGAGAGTTTCCATGGCAAACCAAGACATCACGTTCATCCCCGACCCTGACGCGGATTCCATTTCCTCCGACGTCGCCGGTTTCGGTGGCCTGCTGGTCTCCACGCAAATTCCTACTCGCGCTGATGGCAGCCTGGAACTGGGCGGCATTGTCGAGCAGAGCGAATGCACCTTGCAGGCCTTGAAGGTCGCGCTAGAAGGTGCCGGCAGTTCCATGGACCGAGTGCTGCACTTGACCATCTACCTCACCGACATGGCCGACCGTGCTGCGTTCAACGAGGTATACAAACGTTTCTTCGCCAAACCCTGGCCGGTGCGCGCGGCGGTTGGTGTGGCTGCGCTGGCGGTTGAAGGCATGCGTGTGGAAGTGACGGCGATGGCGGCCAAGGGCTGAGTTTGCGGGCTGATCCGACGGCGCGGGGCTAATGCTTGCACTGCGCCAACACCACTTGGCAGGTGCTCGGTGTGCCGCCGGACTGGCCGGCATAACGGGCGCAATTATCCATGGATTTTTGCCGCGCCATGCTCAAGGTGTCGCCCCAGGCCAGGCCGCCCTCGCCGGACGTGGGCAGCGCTTTTGCGTAGCAGTTCGAGCCAGTGCTTGAGGTCGAATAGCGAGCCTTGGCCCCTTTGCCGGCACATCCTGCGGTTAGCGCCAGGGCGATGGCGAGCAGGGAAAGTAGGCCCCATGACAAGCATTGGCGTGCTGTTTTCCCGGTCATCCCATTTCCCCTGAATCAAGAGGCTGGAGAAGCGTCTGTAGGGTCGTGCTTTATTCAGTTTAGAAGACAGTGCGCCGGCCCCCGGCCCGTTTGGCGGCCAACATTCCGGGGGCGGCGCGATTCAGTGATTACCCGCGTCGAGGCAGTTTCCAGCCGGGCCGGATAAAGTGGCAGGTGTAGCCGTTGGGCAGGCGTTCGAGGTAGTCCTGGTGTTCCGGTTCAGCTTCCCAGAACGGGCCCGCCGGGCTGATTTCGGTGACCACTTTACCGGGCCAGAGACCCGAGGCGTCGACATCGGCGACGGTGTCTTCGGCGATCTCTTTTTGCTCATTGCTGAGGTAGAAGAGGGCAGACCGATAGCTGGCGCCGATGTCGTTGCCCTGGCGATTTTGGGTCGTCGGGTCGTGGATCTGAAAGAAAAACTCGAGGATCTGGCGGTAGCTGATCTGCTGTGGGTCGAACACGATCTCGATCGCTTCGGCGTGGTTGCCGTGGTTGCGATAAGTCGCGTTCGGCACATCGCCGCCCGAGTAACCCACCCGCGTGGCCAGCACGCCGGGGTAGCGTCGCAGCAAATCCTGCATGCCCCAGAAGCAGCCACCGGCCAGGATCGCGGTTTCGGTTTGCGTCGTCATGTACGGTCATTCCCTCGTTGAAGTGGTGTGTTACTGGTTAATGATCGGGCTGTTGAACTGGTCGGAGTAACTGCCGTCCATGAGCGAGGATGCCACCCGATCCGAACCGATGCCACTGCGCGCGTAGGCGAGGCGAGCTGCGCTGAGGTGATCGGCGCCGTCTGCGGCGACAGCGTTGGCACCGACGTGATCAGCGCCGTCCGCTGCAACTGCTCCGGCACCGACGTGATCTGCGCCATCCGCTGCAACTGCCCCAGCACCGACGTGATCAGCGCCATCCGCGGCGACTGCGTTGGCACCGACGTGATCGGCGCCATCTGCTGCGACTGCCCCGGCACCGACGTGATCGGCGCCATCCGCAGCGACAGCGTTGGCGCCGACATGATCGGAACCATCCGCTGCAACTGCACCTGCCCCAACATGATCGGAACCATCCGCTGCGACAGCGTTGGCGCCGACGTGATCAGCGCCGTCTGCTGCAACTGCGTTGGCGCCGACGTGATCAGCGCCGTCTGCTGCAACTGCGTTGGCGCCGACGTGATCAGCGCCGTCTGCTGCAACTGCGTTGGCGCCGACGTGATCCGAGCCATCCGCAGCGACAGCGTTGGCACCGACGTGATCTGCGCCATCCGCTGCAACTGCTCCGGCACCGACGTGATCCGAGCCATCCGCAGCGACTGCCCCGGCACCGACGTGATCAGCACCATCTGCGGCGACTGCCCCAGCCCCAACATGATCTGAGCCATCCGCCGCCAGGGCTTGCGCCTGCGCAGCCCAGGCACCGGGCATGACCACGGCTGCCGCGAGGGCCAAAACAACGCCTGAAAAAAGCTTATGTTTCATGATGTTCTCCATAACCCATCAGCCACAAAGTGATTGAACACTGCCGGTCGTTTGATCCAGGGAGGCACGACGCACGGGCTCGGGCTGATTACGTTGGCGATTGGCACGGGTGCGCCCACAGCGCACGGGTGTCGACGTGTTGCATGACACTCGGATAACGAACTCATGAGTATAGATCGGCAATTGCAGCCCACCCTGACCGGCGACCATCGGGCATCTCGGGCAACGTTGATCTGCATCGAACACCTATCAAACTCACCCGCATCGCGTCGATATTTGCGCGCACAATGCCGATATGCCACCGATTGGGTCGCCTACCCAGTTAGCACCTACAGCAAAGGAATGCCCTGTGAATGCCCTCCATGCTTTTCAACCGCTGTTCCACACCCTGAAATGGTTGTTGCCGCCAGTACTGCTGATCTGGTTGGTGGTAAAGCTGCTGAAAACAGCCACGTTCAAGGGCTGGTTCGGTGAGCAATTGGTAGGGTTTTTCGCCCACTATTGTCTGGATCGCCAAGTCTATCGACGCCTGCATAACGTGACGCTGGACACCCCGGACGGCACCACGCAGATCGACCATGTGTTCCTTTCTCCCTTCGGCGTCTTCGTGCTGGAGACCAAGAACATGCGCGGCTGGATCTTTGGCAGTGAACATCAGGCGCAATGGACGCAGCAGCTATATAGCCGGCGTTTCAGTTTCCAGAACCCGACACGACAGAACTACAAGCACTTGAAGGCATTGGAGGTCGCGCTGGGGATTGAGCTGGAACATCTGCATTCAGTAATTGCCTTTGTTGGCGGCACAACATTCAAGACCGAAATGCCAGCCAACGTCACCCAAGGCATGCGCTTCATCCGCTATATCAAATCCTTTCGGCAGCCGGTGTTTAGCGAAGAAGAGGTGAGGGCGATGGTGCAGGCGTTGCAAACCGGTCGCCGAGCGCCAACGCTGGCGACGGGGCGCGAGCACGTGCAACGACTCAAACAGCGCAGTGACTTGTCTGCCTCGCGCCAATGTCCGCGATGTGGCAGTGCATTGGTGGTTCGGACATTCAAGAGCGGTACTAAAATCGGCCAACAATATTGGGGGTGTAGTGCATTTCCGAAATGCAGGACCAGGCAGTCGATTGCCTAAACATGTTTGTCGATGTGCGTTTAACGACACTCGAAGTTACGTCCTAAAGGCTACAAAACCTTGTGCCTTTGCCTACGGTTCAGCCAGAATCCGCCGGCTTGTGCGCCTTGACCCCGGCCTCTATTGTTTCCCTGCCACTGCTCATCAGTGGTCGGGTTTAGTAGCCCGTGGTTGTCGGTATGTGCACGAGCGCGATTCAATCAGGTGTTTCCATGCCTGCACTTGATGGTGGCTGTGCGCAGGGCGCCCTCGGGCGCGCCGGTCTTGCTGACTCCCCCGGTCTACTAACCTGCGTACAGCCGCCACCCTTCTTTTAGTAGAGAAGAGATCAGCGGCTCCAATGTGGAGCAGCAAACTATGTTCAAAGTAACGCCAAACCCCCCGAACACCGATCCAGTCCCCCACGACGCCGCTCTGGACCCCAGAAAACTGAAAGAGGCGGCCGACCGCGCGCTCGACTTCTACCTCAACCCCGGGGCGCTGAAAGAGCCGATACCGCCCCGCAGCACCATTTTCATCATCGACCCGACGGTGGTGGATGACGAAACGTTGCTCGTCCAGGCCAGCGAATCGCTTGCATCCGCTTGCGACATGGCCAGTGATTTCGCCGAAGCAATGGACGGCCCGCAACGCAGGACGATGCTGGTGCTGCAACAGGTGATCAAGTTGGGTGAGCTGGCGGTCAATCGGGTACTGGATAACCACAAGCCTGGGTAGTCGCCAGGTGTGTCAGTGAGGGAGCACTGCTCCCTCACTACTGAGCATGCAAGTTGAGCGCGGGGCGGATTCGGACGAATTTCTGTACGGGAAATGCCGGCCAGCCAGTTCGGCGATCAGTCCTCAACCGTAAGGGTCGGGTCCTGAGTGGCTTCAGCCGCCAGTTTCAATCGGTCCGCTTTACTGATGTATTTAGTCTTGCTTTGCGGGGCCAGTTTGGCACTCGCCTTTTTGGCTTTAGCCTTAAATAGCTGCTGTAGTTTTTTTTGACGATTCATGTGTTTCTGCTCAGCGTGTAAAAGCCTGGATGATATCAGCTTCAATCTGAATCCTGATCGCGGTGGTGCGCTCTCAGGGCATTAGGCTCCGAGTTGGAGTTGATCTGTCTATTTGTCACGGCCCCGGTCGCGCCCATTTGAAATACACGTCGTTGCCCGATAGAGTCGCGCCCCGATCCGGTCAAAGCGGCCGGTCGTTCGTGGTGAAAAGGGGTTGCAGTTGAACGAACAGACATTGTCCATGCGCCTGGAGCGGGTGGCGGCGCATGTGCCCGCCGGTGCGCGCCTGGCCGACATCGGCTCGGATCACGGCTACCTGCCGGTGGCGTTGATGCGCCGGGGCGTGATTGCGGCGGCGGTGGCCGGCGAGGTGGCGTTGACGCCGTTCCACGCAGCTTCACGCACGGTGAGCGAAAACGGCCAGAGCGAGCGGATCATCGTGCGCCTTGCCAATGGCTTGGCGGCGATTGAGCCGGAAGACGGGATCACCGCGATCAGCATTTGCGGCATGGGCGGCGAGACCATCCGCGACATCCTCGACAGCGGCAAGACGCGGCTCAGCGGTCAGGAACGCCTGATCCTGCAACCCAACGGCGGCGAGCAGCCGCTGCGCCAATGGCTGATGGAGAATGGCTACCGCATCCTCTGCGAGGAACTGCTGCGGGAAAACCGCTTCGACTACGAAATCATCGTTGCCGAGCGTACCGGGCCAATGATGTACAGCGCCGAGGAACTGTACTTCGGCCCGTTGCAGATGCAGGCACGCACGCCGGTGTTCCTGAGCAAGTGGCAGCGCATCCTGCGCGAGAAACAAAAGACCCTGAGCCAGTTCGCCCGAGCGCGGCAGGCCGTGCCCGAGGAAAAGTTGCAAGACATCGCCACGCAGGCCCGGTGGATTACCGAGCTGCTGGCTTAAATGAACGCGGCAAAGTGGACTAGTACCCATCAGTTAGGCCCGACACCCAACCTGTGGCGAGGGAGCAAGCGCCCTCGCCACAGGTTGCTTATCGCTGGTTCCATCTCTTGACTGACTGGCATTAGGCAAGTGACGTCAGCACTCAACCGCGAATGAACGCCAACAAATCAGCATTGATCTGATCCGCGTGGGTGGTCGGCATGCCGTGAGGAAAGCCTGGGTACGTCTTGAGCGTTGCGTGCTTCAACAATTTGGCGGACAGCGGCGCGGAGTCGGCGAACGGCACGATTTGGTCATCCTCGCCATGCATGACCAGGGTGGGCACCTCAATCGCCTTTAAATCTTCGGTGAAGTCGGTTTCGGAAAACGCCTTGATGCAGTCGTAATGGGCTTTTGCGCCACCCATCATGCCTTGGCGCCACCAGTTGTCGATGGCGCCTTGCGAGACCTTGGCCCCGGGTCGATTGAAGCCATAGAAGGGGCCTGCCGGCACGTCCACGTAAAATTGCGCACGGCCGGCGACCAGTGCCGCACGGAACCCGTCGAACACTTCCAGCGGTAAGCCGCCGGGGTTCTTTTCCGACTTGACCATGATCGGCGGAACCGCGCTGATCAGTACGGCTTTGGCAACGCGTCCCGGTTTGGCCCGCGCGACATAACGGGCGACTTCACCGCCACCGGTCGAGTGGCCGATGTGGATCGCGCCCTTGAGGTCGAGCGCATCGGTCAGTTCGATGACGTCGGCGGTGTAGGTGTCCATTTCGTTGCCCTCCCACGTTTGGGTCGAGCGCCCGTGGCCTCGGCGGTCGTGGGCGATCACCCGGTAGCCTTTGAGCAGGAAGAACATCATCTGGGCATCCCAATCGTCCGCGCTCAGTGGCCAGCCGTGGTGAAACACCAGGGGCGTCGCGTCTTTGGGCCCCCAATCCTTGTAGAAAATCTCGGTGCCGTCTTTGGTCGTAATGAAATTCATGGCGTGTATCCCCTCGTGATTGGGTGGGTGTGCCAACGCTGGAGATCGATCTGACCGGCGGGTCGTGGGTGGGCGTGGTTGGCGGCCAGTAGTCATACTAGTTGAGGGTCAGGCCTTTGCGAGGTACCTGATCTGACGTCTTCGCGAGCAAACCAGCTCCCACATTTGTTCGGTGTCGTTCGCGGAATGTGTGATCGACGCGGCCCCCTGTGGGAGCGGGCTTGCTCGCGAAAGCGGTGTATCAGCCCATGCTGATGCCGGCATTCCCACAGGGCTTGCACATCGCGCTACAAAAGCGGCAACGCACAAATGTCCCGAATGCACCCGCGCAACCAGCGATGTGCCGGGTCGGCATCCAGTCGCGGGTGCCAAAACAATGACACGGTGATCGGCGGGATGGAGACCGGAAGGGGAAAACTGTGCAGTCCGGTGCGCAGGCTGGTGGTATGCCGTTCCGGCACGCTGGCGATCAGGTCGCAGGCCCGAACGAGTGCCAGCGCGGTCGAAAAGCCGCCGACGAGGGTGACAATTTCCCGTTCCAGGCCGAGGGCGCTCAAGGCGTCATCAATGGCCGTCGGCCCTTTGTCCAGGCCCCGTCGCGAGACACCGATGTGGCGGCCGGCGGCATAACGGGCGGGCGTGATTTCGCCCTGACTCAGCGGGTGCTCCAGGCGCACGACGCCAACGAAACGGTCCCGGAACAAGGCCTGGGTTCGTACTTCCGGCGCCATCGACTTGCCGATCACGCCGGTTTCCATGTCCACGGTTCCGTCGCGCAGTGGCGTGCTGTCCTTGTTGGGCTTGTTCACAAACAGCAGCCGCACGCCCGGCGCCTCTTCGCTGATGCGCGCCAGCAGGTCGGGGCCGAAGGTTTCGACAAAACCGTCACTGGTGCGAATGGTGAAGGTTCGCCCCAGGTGTTTCGGATCGAGTTGTTCGACCGGGCGCAGGACCGCTTCGGCGTCCTGGACCAATTGGCTGACCCGGTCACGCAGTTCGAGGGCCCGGGGCGTTGGCACGAGACCGCGACCGGCGCGGACCAGCAATGGGTCGCCGGTCGTCTCACGCAAGCGCGCCAATGCCCGGCTCATCGCCGAGGGGCTCAGCCGCAGTCGCTGGGCCGCGCGCGTGACGCTGCCTTCTGTCAGCAGAACATCCAGGGTAATGAGCAAGTTGAGATCGGGCATCGACATGTGGCGACGGTAGCACACGCTCGGTCGGGATGTGGCGTCAGACGCACAAGTAATGTGCAAACGGTGCGTCTTCCGCCTGGTCAGACGACGCCGTACGCTTTTGACAGCTCCGTTTTTGGAGTCGTCAGCCAAGGAGTTCAGCCTCATGACCGATCTAAACCAGACCTTCGCCGCCAGCGCCCCACGGGCACTTTCAGTTCGCTGGGTGCTTGCCAGCCTGTCGCTGTCGATGTTGCTATCGTCGCTTGGCACCAGCATCGCCAACGTAGGCTTGCCGGCCTTGGCCGAGGTGTTCGGCGCGACCTTTCAAGCGGTGCAGTGGGTCGTTCTGGCCTACCTGCTCGCCATTACCACGTTGATTGTCAGCGTCGGACGGCTGGGTGACCTTATCGGCCGCCGTCGCTTGCTGCTGGCTGGCATCGCGCTGTTCACGCTGGCTTGCGCCTTGTGCGGCCTGGCGCCCTCGCTTTGGTGGCTGATTGCCGCGCGGGCGGCGCAGGGTGTTGGCGCGGCGATCATGATGGCCCTGACCATGGCGTTTATCGCCGAAACGGTGCCCAAGGCCCGGACCGGTAGCGCCATGGGGCTGCTCGGGACGATGTCCGCCGTTGGCACTGCGCTGGGGCCGTCCCTTGGCGGCGTGCTGATCGCTGGTTTCGGCTGGCAGGCGATCTTCCTGATCAATGTGCCGCTGGGCATCCTGACGTTCTCGTTGGCCTGGCTTTATCTGCCCGCTGATCGCCCGCGATTGAAGACCGGGGGCAGTGGTTTCGATTTGCCGGGCACGCTGTTGCTGGCGCTGACGCTCGCGGCCTATGCACTGGCCATGACGTTGGGGCGCGGCAGTTTCGGTGCGCTCAACGTGGGGCTGTCGTTGATGGCCGTCCTGGGTGTCGGACTCTTTGTGCTCATCGAGTCGCGGGTGGCATCGCCCTTGATCCGTCTGGCGATGTTCCGCGATCGTGCGCTGAGCGCCAGCCTCGCCACCAACGTGTTCGTTTCGACGGTGATGATGGCGACGCTGGTGGTCGGGCCGTTTTATCTTTTTCGCGGGCTCGGGCTTAACCTGGCTGTTGTCGGTGTGGTCATGTCGATAGGTCCGATCATCTCGGTGCTGAGCGGCTTTCCGGCAGGGCGGGTGGTGGACCGTTTTGGCGCGCCGGTGATGGTCATTGTCGGGCTCATGGCGATGGCGACCGGGTCGATTGCGCTTTCGGTGCTCCCGGCGTTTTTCGGCCTGGCGGGGTATGTGGCTGCTATCGCCATCCTGACCCCCGGTTATCAGTTGTTCCAGGCTGCCAATAACACGGTGGTGATGCTGGACGTGCCGTCGGACCAGCGCGGCGTAATGTCCGGCTTGCTGAGTTTGTCGCGCAATCTCGGCTTGATCACCGGCGCCTCGGCAATGGGCGCCGTGTTTGCCCTGGCTTCGGCGGCGCCGGACGTGACGACGACCCCCGAAGCCGTCGCCAGCGGTATGCGACTTACGTTTGCGGTGGCCGCTGCTCTGATCGTCGCAGCGCTCGCCATTACGGTGGCAAGCCGGGTCAGGACGGCCATTGCACGGTAAGCCTCAATTGACGAGCATTTTGTTGTGCGATACAACTAAATGATCGTTTCCCATGAGGTGTGCGCCGTGATCGATTCAGACCTGATCAAGAATGTCCGCTCGGCGTCGCGCTTGATGGTGCGGGAGTTGGGGTTTATGCAAACCACACTGGCGGCGACGGACTATCCGCCTTCTTCTGTGCACACCATTGTCGAGCTTGGGAATCGCGATTCGCTGACGGCGGTGGAACTGGTCGCGCTGCTCGGCCTGGAAAAATCCAGCGTCAGCCGCATGGTGCGCAAGCTCATCGAGGCGGGCGAGATCGAAGAAGTGCCCAACGAGGACGATGCGCGCTCGAAAAAACTCCAACTCACGGAGCAAGGCCGGCAAACCCTGCGTGCAGTGGATGCCTTTGCCACTCAGCGGGTCGGCGCGGCCATGGCGCACTTGACCGAGGCGCAACAGCGCACGGTGAGTGACGGCCTCGGTCACTACGCCGTTGCCTTGCGCACCCAGCGCCTCGGTGCAGGATCGCCCAAACCGCCATTGGAAATTGCCCGGGGTTATCGTCCTGGGATCATCGGTCGCATCGTCGAAATGCACGCCTGCTATTACGCCAAACACGCAAATTTCGGTCAGCCGTTCGAAAGCCTGGTGGCCAGCGACATGGCTGAGTTGATGGGCCGCTTGCACAACCCGCGCAACGAGGTGTGGGTCGCGCTGGAGGGCGAGCGCATTGTCGGGTCGATTGCCATTGACGGCGAAGGCGAGGGTGGGGCGGCGGTGCTGCGTTGTTTCATTCTGGATGACAGCGCCCGGGGTAAAGGGGCTGGCAAACGCTTGCTGGCTGAGGCGATTAAGTTCTGCGATGAATGCGGTTTTACTGAGACGAAGCTCTGGACCTTTAAAGGCCTGGAGGCGGCACGCAAACTCTATGAAGACGTGGGTTTCACGTTGCAGCAGGAGCAGGAAGGAGCGCATTGGGGCGCACGGATTACCGGCCAATGGTTTGTTCGACCTGGGCCGGCCACCCCGTTAGTTTGATTGCGAATCGACGACCGCCTCAGGTTCGGCAGGTCGCAGCTTGAAGCGGCAGACATGGCCGCCCCGAACCATGCACTCCGTGTGCTCGACGTCCGCGCCGCCCAACGCCCCGATCAAGGCCAGGTCCAGTTCGCAGACCACCGGATGAGCCTCGGCGAGGCGGTGGAAGACGCAGTTGTGCGCGACGATTTCCGGGGCATCGGCGCTGCGAAAGAACACTTCGGCTTCGTACCCCGCCTGGTTCATGTGCTGCACGATCCGCGCTTCGTCGACTACCTGATGTTCACGGTCCTGCGCCAGTTTTCGGCCCAGGCTGCGCATCAGCGTCGCCAGTGCCTCGGGGCCGATGATGTCGGCCACTTCGTCAATCAGTACGCTGGCGAGCATCTGGTACTGGCGGGGAAACTGCTCCTTGGCGTGGTCGGTGAGCCGGTACAGTTGCTCCGGCCGCCGACCCGTCGGACGGGTTTCCCCGCGCAGTACCAATCCGTCACGCTCCAGGGCCGCCAGGTGTTGGCGGATCGCAGTGCGGGTGACTGCCAGACGCTCAGCCAACTCGTCAATGCTCATGCCGCCCGCATGGTGCAGCAGCGCGTTGAGCAGGTCTTGCTGGGTGCGGCCCAGTCCTTCAAGCATGGTGTGGCCTCGCGGGGTCAGAACTTGTCCGGGAACTGCTTGACCAGAGCCGCCGTCAACGCGTCCGCCAGGGCCAGCACATGGGGGCGCATCATCTGCCAGGTGCGTGCTTCAGCGGCGTAATCGTGGGTGGCGAGCTCATCGATTTGCGCTACATGATGACCACCATGGGCGGCCAACATGCCGACCAGCGTGCTTTCGGGCAGATTAGGGTTGGCACCGGCCAGGAACGCCGCAATGGCCTTGGCGTTGCTGGTCAGGTCCGCGACTGCCGCCTGCTTGCCTTTGGCGTCCTTGGCAACCGTGGCGTCGCTGTAGTGTTTCACCGCGCCCCAGTGACCGGCAAGCAGCTTGAGCAGTTGATCGGCGGCAGGCTGGCCGTAGAGCGGGGCGATGCTGTTGGCGATTTGGGTCGCGTTGGCCACCACTTGGTCGGCGGCGACTTTCGCTTGGGGTTTGTCCGTCGCCTGGTTGGCGATCGCATAGTTTCTGATCCAGAACACATGCTCGACCCAAAGGTCACGCATCGCCAGGCGCGTGCTCAGCGCGGCGCTGTCAGCGCCGGGCTCGGGGGTGGGAGGTGTCTGGCTCCAGGCCGGTTGCGCGCAGAAAGCCAACAACAGTAAAGCCAAGGTTTTGATATTCATGACGGCACCCTCTGATTCGTGGGATTGTCCAACAATATCAATTAAAGCATGTAAATATGTTTTTATTGGGTGGAACTCTAAATCACTGATCGACGGTCACACCCAATGAACTGTCCGAATTCGGTGAGTCCACAGAGGGGGGGCACGGCGCGCTGATTTTTTTTGAGATATGGCCTTTTACAATCACTCGCCACTCACTAGAATCCGCCGCTGTTCTCCGCGATGGAGGCGCAATGCCATCAATTAAGGAAGTTGTCATGCAAATCGGAAAAATGCTGGGGCTGGCCCTGGCGCTCGGGCTGAGCGGTTGCGCAAGCTTTACCCAGGACGAAGTGGCCCCGGTCAATCTGCCGTCCATGTCCAGTTATTCGAACAAGCCGAACGTCTACGTGGATTTCGACTTCTATCAAGGCATGCCGAAAAGTTCTTCAGCCGTTGAGGTGCCCCAGGCCCGCGACATGCTCAAGCCTGAGTTGCAAAAAGTGCTGAGCGATTCCGGGCTTTTTGGTCGGGTGACCCTGGATGAATTCCAGAAGCAGCCGGGTGATTACAACCTGCGCCTGAAGGTTTACAACCATCCACCGGGTGGTGGTCAGATGGTCATGGCTTTTATCAGTGGGCTGACCATGACCGTCATTCCGTCGTTGGCGACTGACCAATACTCCATGAGTCTTGAAACGCTCGACCCGCAAGGTCAGGCCGTCAGCAGCGCGGCCAATCATGACTCGGTCAACACCTGGATCGGCATCTGGTTTGTGCCGTTGATGGGTAATACCCCGAAAGAAGCGGTGACCGATACCTTCAGCCGCCAGGTCAACGCACTGCTCAAACAGATGGTCGACAGTAAAAGCCTGAAGTATTCGGCGCTCGATTCCGGCGTGCCCCGGGCCTGATGCAAAAAGAGCCGCAATCGCGGCTCTTTTTTTGCCCTTATTTCAGGGCCTGGATGAACTGCGGGTCGCTGTACAACGTCTTCAGCAAATCACGCACCATCGGGTTGTAGGCGAAGGCCGCTCGAGGGATCGCAATGGCGCCGAAAAAACTGCTGTCCCATTGGCTGCTCACGTCCTTGGTTGCGTCGTACACCACGTCATTGCCCTTGAGCAAGGTGAAACGGGCGGCGATCTGGCCAGTACCGGTGCCCATGCCTGCCGTCAGCTCATTCTTGACCAGCAATATATTGAGGTGACGCGGTGCTTGCGGGTCCAGCAAACCCGCCCGACGCAGTTCTTCGTTGACGGCGTCCTGAATATGCAACGGGATGCTGCCACTTGGCGAACTGATCGGATTGGCCCGAACAGTCAGGGTGCCCTGACCGGACTCAGCCTTCACTTCAGCAGTGCCGATCGATTGCAGTGGGGGCGTTTGTTTGAGTCGCTGGACATTCTCATAGCTCGGCTCATAACGGGTCATGGTGACGCCACAGCCTTGCAGTAACAACGCGAACAACGGGATGAGCATAAGGGCTTTTTTCACGGCGGTTCCTTGCGTGAGAATCGGGGGCGGGGATTATCCGTTGATGGCCGCTTGCCATCAATTGCTGAGTGGGAAAAGGATGGATTTTTTCTGCGCGTAAAAAAAGCCCGGGAGCCAAACGGCCCCGAGCTTGTGGTTGCGCAGTGACTTAGCGGCGATCCAGCCACACCGTCTGCGCATTGCAGAATTCCCGCACGCCGAAGTGCGACAACTCACGGCCAAAGCCGCTTTTCTTCACGCCGCCAAAGGTGACGCGGGGGTCGCTGGCGCTGTAGCCATTGATGAACACGCCGCCGGTTTCCAGTTCGTCGGCCATTTGCTTGGCCAGTTCCAGATTGCGGGTGTAGATCGTCGCCGTTAGCCCGAAGTCGCTGTCATTGGCCAACGCCAGGGCATGCCCGGCATCGCGGGCGGTGATGATCGAGGCCACCGGGCCAAACAGTTCCTGTTTGAAGGAGGTCATCTGGTCGGTGACGTTGCTGAGCACGGTCGGCTCATAGAAGTTGCCCGGGCCTTCAGTTTTCTGGCCGCCGAGCAACAACGTTGCGCCTTCTTCCAGGGTGTCGCGCACTTGCTGGTCGAGTTCATCACGCAAATCAAAACGCGCCATCGGGCCGATATAGGTGTCGCTGGACTGCGGATCACCGACCACCAGTTGGCGAGTCGCTTCAACAAATTTGCGGGTGAATTCCTCGACCACCCCTTGCTCGATGATAAAGCGCTTGGCCGCCGCGCAGACTTGCCCGGTGTTCTGATAACGGCCAATCACGGCGGCTTTGACCGCTTCGTCGAGGTCGGCATCGTTGAGCACGATAAACGGGTCGGAACCGCCCAGCTCCAGCACGCACTTCTTCAGCGCAGCGCCAGCCTGGGCACCGATGGCCATGCCGGCGCGCACGCTGCCGGTGAGGGTCACGGCGGCGATGCGGGGGTCTTTGATGGCGCTGGAAACCCCGTCCGGCGTGACGTTGATGACTTCAAACACGCCGTCGGCGAACCCGGCGCGCTGGAAGGCGTCGCGCAGCCGATAAGCGCTGCCCATCACATTCGGCGCGTGTTTGAGCACGTAGGTGTTGCCGGCAATCAGCGCGGGGACGGCGCCGCGCAGCACTTGCCAGATCGGGAAGTTCCACGGCATCACCGCCAGAATCGGGCCCAGTGGGCGGTATTCAATCCGCGCCTTGCCGCCTTCAACCAGCGTCGGCTCGGCGCTCAGCATCGCGGGGCCGTGTTCGGCGTACCACTCGCAGAGCTGCGCGCACTTCTCGATTTCGCCGCGAGCCTGGTGGGTGGGCTTGCCCATTTCCTGGGTGATCATGTGCGCCAGATTTTGCGCGTCGTCGCGCAGCGCCTTGGCCAGGGCGATCAGCGATTGCGCGCGCTGTTCCACCGGCGTCCGGCGCCAGCCCGCGAAGCCAGTGGCGGCGCGGGCGAGGGCGGCGTTCAGGGCCTCGGCGGATTCAAAAGGGTAGTGGCCGATCTGCTCGCCGTTGGCGGGGTTGAGCGAAATCGCATGGGTGAGGCTGGAGATCTGGGTCATGGCACCGTCCTGCTGGGTGGGTATGCGCTCAGATTACGGGGGTGGTTGTTTTCTGGAAACTGAATAATACTGAGTGAAACGTTCATGTTTGGAGAATGACTTGGATCTGGTCCAGCTCGAGATTTTCAAAGCGGTTGCCGAGCACGGCAGCATCAGCGCTGCGGCGCAGCACATCCACCGGGTGCCGTCTAACCTGACCACGCGGATCAAGCAACTGGAGCTGGATCTGGGCGTGGACCTGTTTATCCGCGAGAAAAGCCGCTTGCGCCTGTCGCCGGCCGGTTGGAGTTTTCTCGACTACGCCCGGCGCATCCTCGACCTGGTCCAGGAGGCCCGGGCCACCGTGGCCGGTGAAGAGCCGCAAGGGGCTTTCCCCCTAGGGTCGCTGGAGAGCACGGCGGCGGTGCGGATTCCCGAGCTGTTGGCCGCTTACAACCAGAAGCACGCCAAGGTCGAACTGGACCTGTCCACCGGGCCGTCCGGCACGATGATCGATGGCGTACTCTCGGGCCGCTTGGCCGCCGCGTTCGTCGATGGCCCGGTGCTGCACCCGGCCCTGGAAGGCGTGCCGGCGTTCGAGGAAGAAATGGTGGTCATCGCGCCGCTCAATCACGCGCCGATCCACCGCGCGCAAGACGTCAACGGCGAGAACATTTACGCGTTCCGCTCCAATTGTTCGTACCGCCATCACTTCGAAAGCTGGTTTAACAAGGACGCTTCGGTGCCCGGCAAGATTTTCGAAATGGAGTCCTATCACGGCATGCTCGCCTGCGTCAGTGCCGGTGCCGGCCTGGCGTTGATGCCGCGCAGCATGCTCGACAGCATGCCCGGCTGCACCACGGTGAGCATCTGGCCGTTGTCGGAATCGTTCCGTTATTTGCGCACCTGGTTGGTGTGGCGCCGGGGCACGGTGTCGCAGAGCCTGACCATGTTTGTGCGCTTGCTGGAGGAGCGCGGTGTGGTGCACAAAGAGGGCTGAACATCGCTAATAGTGATACCTATTAGCCACCACGTCCGTTAGAGTGTGCGCCGCCCGAGAGATGGGTCCCGGGCGTTTTCTAATGGAGTTACACGTGAATTACCTCAGCAAAGTGGTTGCCGTTTCCCTGTTCGGTCTGGTTCTGGCGGGTTGCACTGGCGCCCCGATGAAGACCCAGCATTACGACAGCAGCCAATACACGGTCCTGGGCCACAGTGAAGCGAGCGCCACCGGCCTGCTGCTGTTTGGCGTGATCCCGATCAAGCAGAACAGCCGTTTTGTTCGCGCTCAAGACGCGGCGATCCAGGCCAAGGGCGGCGACGCCATGATCAACACCCAGGTGCAGGAAAATTGGTTCTGGGCGTGGGTCCTGACCGGCTACACCACCAAGGTTTCCGGTGACGTGGTCAAGCTGAAAAACGTTCAGTAAGCGCGACGTCTCGCCGATTGGCGAGCGTGCCTTGAGACGTGGAAAAGCCCGGTTTAGCCGGGCTTTTCAGTTTCTGGCGTTTGGCTCAACGTCAGGCACGCGGTAGATCGGCCGTGCACAACTCGCCGGTGGCGCGGATCAATGCCAGTTCATGCAGGCGATCCTGGGTCAGGTGGGCCCGGGCCTCGGTCAGCCAGTCCACGCAATGCGGGTCTTGGCGATAAGGCAGGAAGTCGATGTATTGCTTCAGCAGACGGTTTTGCAACTCGTTCAGGCGCGGGCGGATTTGCTTCACGAGGTCCGGGCGTGGTGTGTCCGGCGCCTTGCCGGCGGCTTGCCATTGGGCCAGCAATCCGTATTGCACCAGTTTGTTGGCTTCCATTTGCGCGGTGACGAATTGGCTGACGTCTTCCAGATCGAGTCTTAGATACGTCGCCTCGGCCCTGACCTGGAAGATAACCTGCGCTTCCCGAGTACTGTCCTGGACCGGTTTGCCACTGTCCCATTTGGTCAGCGCCACCAGGTCGCCGATGTTCAGGCGTTCATTCAAGGTCTCCAGTAATGGTTTCAACGCCTCGGGGGCCGGCGAGGGCGTGGCGGCCTGGGCGCTGGCGACGAACACGCCGAGGGCGGCGCAACTGATCAGCCATTGCGGCAGGCGTAGCGGGGTGAACATTGGCAAAACCTCTTGGGTGACGAGCGGGGCGGGTCAATCTAGCACTTGCGTGGGGGCTTTGAAATTCAGCAGTTGGCCGGCGGCTATTCTTTGAAGTAGTATACGTTTCGTATGCATTTCGTATTGAGTGGTAAACATGGGTATCGTAAAAATTTCCGAAGACATGCACGAGAACTTGCGTGTCGCCAGCAACGCGCTGAGTCGCTCGATCAACGCCCAGGCTGAGCACTGGATGCGCATCGGCATGCTCGCCGAGTTACACCCCGACCTGGACCACAGCGACATCTGTCGCTTGCTGATTCGTGCCGAACAGGCCGGTGGCCTGAATTTGCAACAGGTGTGTGCCGCTGCGGGAGTTCAACAATGAGTCGGGCAATGAAGACCAGCGTCGTGATCAATACCCCGGCGCAAATCGCTCAGTCCGGCGTGGCGGGCAGGCTGGCCGCCGAGGTGCTGGCGATGATCACGCCCCACGTGAAGGCCGGGGTCACCACCGACGAACTTGATCGGCTCTGCCACGACTACATCGTCAACGTACAGAAAGCGATTCCGGGCAATGTCGGTTACCACGGCTTCCCGAAAACCGTGTGCGCCTCGGTCAACGAAGTGGTGTGCCACGGCATCCCGTCGGGCCAGGTCCTGCAGGACGGCGATATCGTCAACATCGATATTGCCGTGGTCAAGGACGGTTGGTACGGCGATACCAGCCGCATGTACTTCGTTGGCGAACCGAGCCCTGAAGCACGACGCCTGGTGAACACCACCTATGAAGCCATGTGCGCCGGTATTCGGCTGGTGCGCCCCGGCGCGACCCTGGGCGACATTGGCCATGCGATTCAGAGCGTGGCCGAGCGCGACGGCTTCAGCGTGGTGCGCGAGTACTGCGGGCATGGCATCGGCAAGGTCTACCACGATGAGCCGCAGGTCCTGCATTACGGCTACCCCGGCCAGGGCCTGACCCTGAAAACCGGGATGATCTTCACCATCGAACCGATGCTCAACGCCGGCAAGCGCCATGTGAAAACCCTGGCCGATGCCTGGACGGTGGTCACCAAGGACCTGTCGCTGTCGGCTCAGTGGGAACACATGGTCGCGGTGACTGACGACGGCTTTGAAGTGCTGACGCCGTGGCCGGATCAGGTTGAAGGCTATCCGGCGCCGTAATGTTTCAGGCCACCCGGTTCCGGCCCGAACCCTTTGCCTCGTATAGCTGCTGATCGGCACGTTTGATCAGCATCGAGGTGTTGCTGTCCGCCGAAGCGGCCAAGCCGATGCCGATACTCACGGTCACCTGGCCGACCACGGCAAAGGGTGTCTCGGCGATTGCGGCGCGGATGTTCTCGGCGACGATCTCGGGGCTATCGGGTTCTTCGATTTCCGGCAGCAGCACGGCAAACTCCTCGCCACCGTAGCGGGCGACGAAGTCGGTGCCACGGGTGTTGGCCTGGATCAGCCGCGCCAGTTGTTCCAGCACGTCATCGCCGATGGCGTGGCCGTGGGTGTCGTTGATTCGCTTGAAGTGATCGACGTCGATGAACAGCAGCGCGAAGGTACGGCCGGTGCGTTGAAACAACAGGCTGCATTCGGCCAGCTTCTCATCGAAGCGACGACGGTTGAACACACCGGTCAACGCATCGTGGGTCGCCAGTTTCAACAACTCGGCGTTGGCCAGGGTGAGGGCGGCGGTGCGTTGGGCGACCGTGGCCTCCAGCGAGGCATTGGCCTCTTGCAGTTCGCGCTCCTTGCCGAGTAATGACTGGGTCATGCCCTGGATCGACTGCACCAGTTGGGCAATTTCCCGCACGGAATGATCCACCGGAAACGCCACGTCCGGGTGCTGCTCCTGCACTTGTTTGGCCGCCCGCGCCAGTTGTTCTATCGGGCGACTGAGGTACAGCGCCAGGTAGTACGCCACCAGGCCAAAAACCGCCGCAGCAATCACGCCCAGCACCAGCAACTTGTAAAACAGGATTCGCGCCGGTTGCAGGGCGATATCCAGCGGTTGCCGAACCGCGATGTACCACGCCAGGCCAGCGCTGGTGGGCGTCGGTACGGCGACGGCACTGGTCAGGTAGCCATTGTCCACCGACCAGCCCGGCGCGATGCCAGGGTTTTGCGCGGTGCCCGGCAGGTTCGGCAGTTGTTCGCCGGCAAGCAGTTCCGGGTACAGCACTTTGCCGTCATGGTCGACGATCAAGGCCTCCACTTGGGGCATCCGGTCTTTTTGCAACACGGCGGCATCGACAATCTTCGTCACCCAACTCCAGTGAGCATGCGCGCCGAGCACACCAACGACTTGGCCTTGGGCATTGCGGATGGGCGCGGCGAAATCGATGAACCGCAACGGTTCGCCGCCAGGGCTGCCCGGCAGCAGTTTGGCGAGCAGCACCGCTTCGTGGGGATCGCCAGTGTAGTCACCGCGCAGCCCGGCCTGAAACCACGGGCGTTCCTTCACTGATTGATTGACCAGCAACCCGTTCACCGCTTGGCGCACACGGCCGTCGGCATCCGCCACGCCCATCCAGGCGTATTCGGCGCGGGACTGGGTGCGCAATTGCATCGACGTCAAAATGTCCGGGTCGTCCAGGTTGCCGCGCTTCAACAACGGCGCGCGGCTGAGCACGTCCACTTCGAGTTGACGCTCTCGCAATTGCGCCCCCAACAGCTCAGCCGCCGACTTGGCGGTGCTCAACAACGCATTACCGCTCGCCTGCTTGATCTGTCCGGTGGCGATGTGGCCCACATAGAAACCCACGCTCATCAATGTGAGCAGCGACAGACCGGCAAACCAAAGGGTCAGGTGGCTACGCAGGCTTGCTTTGAACATGAGGGAGTGTCTGCCGTTTTTGGAATCGCGGCATGTTAGGCGTAATGGAGGGTTGCGTGCCAGCGCCGCATTGGCCTCTGGCTTTTCATTCGGTGAATGTCATAGGGTTGCGCGCTCAAAGGGCTTTTTGGAAGGCGTATCGATGGAACGGTGTGAAGTAGCGGTGCTTGGCCTGGGCGCGATGGGTGCGGCCACGGTGTATCAACTGGCGAAGGCCGGGGTCAGGGTGATCGGTGTCGACCGCTTTCACCCGCCGCACGATCAGGGTTCAAGCCACGGGGATACGCGCATCACCCGGCTCTCGGTGGGTGAAGGCGCGCAATACCTGCCGATTGTGCGCAATGCCCACAGGATCTGGCGTGAACTGGAAGCGCTGTCCGGTGAGTCGCTGTTCGAACAATGCGGGGTGCTGGTGATGAGCTCCAACCCCGACTATGACCCGAATGACGAAAACGACTTCACTCATCGCACCCTTCATCTCGCGCAAACCCATGACATCGAGCATGACGTGTTGTCGGCGGCGCAGATTCGCCAACGCTTCCCGCAATTTTCTCCGGTGCTGGACACGGCCATCGGCTACTTCGAATCGGCGGGCGGTTACGTCCGTCCCGAGCGCTGCATTGCCGTGCAACTGCGGCTCGCCGAAGAACACGGCGCGACCCTGTTCAAGGGTGAAACCGTGATGCAAGTGACCTCCGACGAGCAGGGTGTCACCGTCACCACCGACCAGCGCACGATCCTCGCCGACAAAGTGGTGATCAGCGCCGGCATGTGGTCCAGGGATTTGCTCGGCGCGCCGTTCGACCGCTTACTGCGGGTGTGTCGGCAGAAACTGTTCTGGTTCGAACTGGAGGAGCACGCCCGGTTTGCCGAGGTATCGCCAACCTTCATCCTGCACCACGGCCCCGGCGATGCGGACATGCATTACGGTTTTCCCCCGTTACCCGGCGAGGGCAGCCTGAAAGTCGCCAGCGAGCAATACAGCGAAACGTCTTCGCCCGACACCCTGGACCGAACCATCAGCGCCGCCGAAGCGTGCGAGATGTTCGATACTCAGGTGCGCGGCAAGATTGCCGGCGTGACCTCGCGGGTGGCCAAGTCTGCGGTGTGCGCCTACACCGTCACGCCGGACGGCGATTTCATCATCGACGAGCACCCGCATCTGCAGAACGTGACGGTGGTGTCCGCTTGCTCCGGTCACGGGTTCAAGCATTCCGCCGCATTGGGCGAAGCGCTGGCGCAACGCTGCATTCGCGGCAGCAGTGAGCTGGACCTGTCGGCGTTTTCGTTGAAACGGTTTGATGGGCCAAGCTGAGAAGCCTTTCGCCACAAAACCGGCAGGCAAAAAAAATGCCGCCGGTTAAGGCAGCAATAAAAAAACAGCACGCGTTGTGTATGGCCCGAGTATCGGCCACGCAACGTTACAGAATGATGACGTTTAGTAGATCTGCGGCACGATCAGCTCGGGCGGCGTCGGGCTGCGGGAATAATCTTCCTGGCGCACGCGCTGCGGCAGTTCGATCACCGCGTGTTCCACCTCTTCATAGGGCATTTGCCCCAGCAGGTGGTTGATGCAATTGAGCCGGGCCTTTTTCTTGTCGTCGGCTTGCACCACCCACCAGGGCGCTTCGGCGATGTGGGTACGTTCGAGCATGATTTCCTTGGCTTTGGTGTAAGCCTCCCAGCGCCGACGGGACTCCAGGTCCATGGGGCTGAGTTTCCATTGCTTGAGCGGGTCATGAATGCGGCTGAGAAAGCGCAGGTGCTGTTCCTGGTCGGAAATCGAGAACCAGTATTTGATCAACTGAATGCCGGAACGGGCGAGCATCCGCTCGAACTCCGGCACGGTGCGGAAGAACTCTTCATATTGGTCGGCGTTGCAAAACCCCATCACCTGCTCGACCCCGGCGCGGTTGTACCAACTGCGGTCGAACAAGACGATTTCCCCCGCCGCCGGCAGGTGCGAAACGTAACGCTGGAAGTACCACTGGGTTTGTTCGCGGTCATTCGGCGCGGGCAGGGCGGCGACACGGCAGACCCGTGGATTGAGCCGCTGGGTAATGCGCTTGATCACGCCACCCTTGCCGGCGGCATCGCGCCCTTCGAACAGAATCACCACTTTGGCGCCGGTCTTGACCACCCAGCTTTGCAGCTTCACCAGTTCGCCTTGCAGGCGGAACAGTTCGCTGAAATAGCGCCGCCGCTCTTCCTTCTCGCTGCCGTCGTCGACGTGCCCGTCGAACAGCGCATCGAGGTCGTGTCCGTCTTCCAGCAGTTCCAGTTCCAGCTCTTCGTCGTTGTGATCGATCAGCTCGCGATGGATTCGCTGCATCAGTGTGTCGTTGTTGGCAAGCATGGCAGGAGGCTCCCGTGGAAGGTGGCGTTGACGATGGTATTCCGGGAGATATGACGAAGTGGTGACGAAACGGCTGTAGGACGCAGGAGTGGCGGTGTCATCTTCGTGTCACCTAAGCCGTGGCAAGCTCTTCGCAAACCGTCTTGAAGGCGGGCGGATGAAGCGGCCAGGAATCCCTACCATGAAAGCAGAAGCCTCGCTGTTTGCGGCCATTGACCTGGGGTCCAATGCGTTTCGCCTGATGATTGGCCAGTCGGTCAAACGGAACCAGCAATGGGCGATCCAGGAAGTCAAAACCCTGCGCGAACCGGTGCGTCTGGCCGAGGGGCTTCAGGGTGGAGCGCTCGACGAACTGGCGCTGGATCGCGGCTGGCAGGCGCTGGCGCGATTTGGCAAAAAGCTCCGTGGTTTTGAGTCGTGCCGGGTGCGGGCAGTGGCCACCAGCGCCGTGCGCGAGGCTGATAATGCGCAACTGTTTCTGGCCAGCGCCGAGCGGCACCTGGGGTTTCGGATTGACGTCATCACCGGGCAGGAAGAGGCGCAACTGGTGTACGCCGGTGTCGCTCACACGCTGCCGGGTGCAGAAGGCCAGCGACTGGTGGTGGACATTGGCGGCGGCTCGACCGAGCTGATCCTGGGGCGCGGCACTCAGCCGTTGGTGGCCGAGAGCATCGCCATCGGCAGCGGCACCTTCGGTTCGCGTTATTTCCATGGCGGTCGCATCACCGCTCAGGCGTTGCTGGAGGCCGAGCGCGTGGCCTCGCTGCAATTTGAGAAAGTCGCCCGGCGTTATCGTGCGCTGGGCTGGCAGCAGACCATAGGCTCGTCCGGCACCGCGCGGATGCTGGCCAAAGTGCTCAAGGCCAACGGCTTGAACGACGATGGCCAAAACGGCATCACCTATGGCGGGTTGTTGCGCCTGTCGTTGCGGCTGCTGGAAGTGGGGCACGTCAACCAACTCAGGCTGGCCGGGCTGCAAACCCATCGCTTGAGCATTTTGCCCGGAGGCCTGGTGGTGATGCTGGCGGCGTTCAAAGTGTTTGGCATCTCACACATGACGCCGTCCGAGCCGGGGTTACGCTTTGGTGTGCTGCACGGGTTGATGAACAAGCACTGATCGGCCGCGAAAGGCAAAGTGACTGAGCACCAGGCACAGGCTCAATCCCAGCATATCGGCGACAAAGTTCTGGTAGGCGGAGGTGAACGGGATGCCGTTTTCTCGCGGGTCTACGACCATCTCGTTATACGCCGACAGAAACAGCACGATGATCAGGCCACCCCAGGGGCTCCATGGCATTCCTGCTTTCAATGCGTGGACATTCTCTTGCAGCGAGCGCTTGAAGAATCGGGTCGGCACCGTTACGTAGCCCGCCAGCAGCGCCGCGCACAAGCCATAGAGGAAATGGCAGAAGTTGTAGCTCCAGACGATGATGTTGAAGGCGAAGAATTGAACCAGCCAGAACGTGATGAAAATCCCCAGGCACAGCAGAAACGGGGTGTGGGTCGGGCGTGTGGTAAACAGCATTGAAGCTCCTTGGCGGGAAGTGATCCTTGAGAGGGGGAATGCTACCGGACTCTGGGGTCGTTGATCGCGGCTAAATAGAGCTGGCGGTAGGCGTCCACCAGTTGCTCCTGTGTGAACGCCAGGTTTCGCCCGCTCGGATTGGGCAAGACCCACACCGATGCGTGGCCGAATGTCTGTGGCTGAAGCCCCCAGGCAATATCCCGTTGGTCGGACAGCGCGCAATACGCCGCTTTACCGAGAAACGCCACGACGCGGGGCGCATAACGAATGATCTTCTGTTCAAAATCCACCGCCGCCGCGCTGAACTCCTCCAATGACAGTTGATCCGCCCGCGCCGTGGGCCGGTCCACCACGGCGGTCAACCCGCACTGGTACTGCAAGATCGTCCGATCGTTTTCCGGTTTGATTTCTTCCGGGGTAAAACCGGCCCGATGCAGCGTGCGCCAGAAGCGATTGCCGCGACCCGCAAAGTGATGCCCTTGGGCGGCGGCCAGCAATCCCGGATTGATACCGCAAAAAATCACGGCCAGGTGTTCGCTCAGGATGTCTTCGAGTTTTTCACCCACGATAAAACCTCTTAGCCGCAGATCACGTTGACCGCATTGCGGGCCAGCGCGGTCAGTTCATCGCGGGATTTGCCCGCCCGTGCCCGAATCGAAATGCTGTGCAACAGGGACGACGCGAGTACGGCGAGGGCCGCCGGGTCGGCATCGGCTTTCAATTCGCCGGCGCTGACGGCTGCTTGCAGACGGGTTTCCAGGTCGGCGTCGAGCCGGCTCAATCGGTCGGACAGCACGTCGCGGATTTCCGGGTCCTCGACCGCTTCGGTGGTCGCCGTGCCGATGGCAAAGCAGCCGCGTGGCTGACCTTCGCCCGAAAAGTAGATCGACAACTGCCCCTCGTAAAAACGCATCAGCGCCTCGTTCAGCGTCAGGTGGCTGTCGGTCAGCGCCTGGTGCATGGCGGCGGCCGCGAACTCCCAATATTGCTCAAGCGCCTTGATGTAGAGCGCGTGCTTGTCGCCGAACGCGGCGTAGAGGCTGGGGCGATTCATCCCGGCGGCGGTGGCGATGCTGTCCAGCGACGCGCCGGAATACCCGGTGTTCCAGAAAACGCCGAGGGCTTGTTGCAACGCCGTTTGCGGGTCGTAAGCGCGGGGGCGGCCACGACCTTTGCCTTCTGTGATCTTTTTTTGTGCCATGTCGTACAAAACTCTTGAATGAGGATGGGCTTCGTGGATATTCTTACATCATCGCACAAAAATAAGAACCCCAATTTCCTTGGCTTCTGGGCTGCCGGCAAAGCGTGCCGTGTTCGCCGATCATCCGGTTATAGGTGCATTCGATCATGACTAAACAGTTCGACATCTCAGCAACACCCGCCTTCGAGCACCCTGGGCCGGACGCGCCCATCAAGAAGCCGCTCAGAGAAAAACTCCGCCCACTGCTGATGGTGGGGTTTCCAGCGCTGTTAGCCGTCATCGGCTACGCTCATTACGTGGCCGACGAGCCCTTTGTCTCGACCGATAACGCCTACGCCCGAGTGGCGAAAGCCTCGATCAACGCGCGCATTGCCGGGCAAGTCGTCGAGATCGCGGTCGAGGACAACCAGCCGGTTCACAAAGGTCAGGTGCTGTTTCGGATCGACCCCAAACCGTTGCAAATCGCCGTGGACCGCGCCCAAGCGCAGTTGAGCGTGGCACGGTTGCGCATCGACGGGCTCAAGGCCAGCTATCGCCAGCAACAAGCGGAGTTGCAATCGGCCAAAGAGTCGGCGGATTTCGACCAAAAGGAATTTGCCCGCAAGAAAGCGCTGGTGGCCACCGAGTTTGTCTCTCGGGCCATTTATGAACGCGCCGACACCGACCTCAAAGTCTCACGGCAACGCATCGCCTCCATCGAGCAACAGATCGCCAGCACCGTCGTTGCGCTGAACGGTGACCCAAACATCGCCGCCGATAACCACCCGACCGTTCACGAGGCCAAGGCGCAACTGGACGAGGCGCAGCTTTATCTGTCGTACGCGACGGTGTATGCGCCGGACGACGGGATCGTCGCCAAGGTCGATGATTTGCAGGTCGGCAACTTCGTGAACAGCGGGGCGCCAGCCTTTGCGCTGATCTCCGATCGTCAGGTCTGGGTCGAGGCCAACTTCCGCGAAACCCAAGTGACGCACATGCGCCCCGGCCAGGAAGCCACGATCAGCATCGATACCTACCCGGATCGGTTGTTCAAGGCGCACGTCATCAGCCTGAGCCCCGGTGCAGGATCGGACTTCGCCTTGCTGCCGCCGGAAAACGCGACCGGTAATTGGGTCAAGGTCGTCCAGCGTGTACCGGTGCGCCTTGAGCTCGATGAGCTGGACCCGGCGACGCCGCTGTTCTCGGGCACCAGCGCCACGGTCAAGGTCGATACCGGGTTCAGCACGCCGTGGTGGCATCCGCTCAAATCGCTGCTGACTGCGAGTCGTTTCTGATGAACGCCCAGTCGCGTTCCCTCAGGTTCGCCGCGTTGTTGGCGACGTACATGCAGTCCGCGAACCTGCCGCTGCCCAATTCGGCGCTGCGGTTTATCCAGGGCAGCTTGTCGATGACCGACGACCAGGCCGGGTGGATTTTCACCGCGTACCTCGCGGCCAGCGCCATCACCCTGCCGGTCGCCCAGTGGCTTGCTGCGCGCTTTGTCCTGAAGTTCGTGTACCTGACGGCGCTAGGGTTTTTTGCCTTGGGCTTGTTGCTCGCCACGGTCGCCACGACGCCGCTGGAATTCGTCGGCGCGCGGATTGTTCAAGGCGTTGCGAGTGGCGTGTTGGCGCCGCTGTCGATGGCGATTGCCCTGGAGACATTGCCGGCGGATCGGCGTGCCAAATTCGGCGCGACGTTCACCGCCATCGTGCTCTTTGGCATCGCCAGCGCTCCGAGCATCGGCGCTTGGGTCAGCGACTCTTTTGGCTGGCGCGCGATGTTCTATCTCAGCGTGCCGTTGACGGTGTTCATCTTTCTGGTGGCGGCGCTGTTACTGGCCGAGAAGAAAGCCGATCAGCGCCCGCCGTTTGATTTTTTCGGCGTCGGCACCTTCACGCTGGGGATGATCGGCTTGCAAATGCTGCTCGACCGTGGCGAACGCCTGGACTGGTTCGACTCGCCCGAGATCTGGCTGGAAGCCGTGGCCGCAGCGGCGGGGCTGTACCTGTTCGGGGTGCACGTGCTGACCGCGAAGGTGCATTTCCTCAACAAGCGTTTGTTCAGAGACCGCAACTTCATGCTGTCGACGCTCATCTTCTTCGCCCTGGGTTTTGTGCTGCTGTCGACCATGGCGCTGACGTCGCCGATGCTCGATGAAATCCTCGGCTACCCACCGATCATGACCGGCTGCATGACACTGCCGCGCGGCGCCGGGTTGGTTGGCGCATTCATGCTGGTGGCGCGTGCGCCTGCTCACCTTGACCAGCGATTCTTCGTCGCAGTGGGCGCCGGGCTGGTGGTGTATGCCAATTGGCTGATGCTCGGCTATTCGCCGTTGATGGACTGGCCGCCCGTGGCGATTGCCGGCGCGCTTCAGGGCATCGGCCTCGGTGTGTTGATGCCGTCGATCAGCAAAGTGGCGTTCAACACGCTCGACCCCAAGCTGCGCCCGGAAGGCACCGGGTTTTTCAATCTGGCCCGTGTCTACGGCAGCACCCTTGGGGTGGCGGTGGTGCAAACGTTCTTCTTCAACAACACCCAGGCGATGCACATGGCGTTGGCCAGTCACCTGACGCCTTATCGCGTGGCCGGGCATTCCCTGCAAACCCTCGGCGGGCTTAACGAAATGATCACCGGCCAGGCTGCGTTTATCGCGGTCATCGGCCAGTTCAAGATTTTGATGTGGGCGATGTTGCTGGTATGCCCGTTGATTGTGTTCCTGCGCAAACCCGTTCCGACCAACTAGCTATCGTGGAGTCTGACCAATGAAATCTCATGCGTTCGTCATCAACAGACATCTGCCCGTCATGGTAGGTGCGATGTCGTTTCTGGTGTTCCTGTCCGCCTGCACCGTCGGCCCGGATTTTCAAACGCCAGCGGCAAGTCAATCGCAACACTACGATCAACAGGTCGAGCAGCGTCTGGCTCGGAACATCGCAATCGGCAAGAAGATCAACGGTGACTGGTGGACGGCGTTCCGTTCGCCGAAGCTCGATGCGTTGGTGCGCCGGGCCATCGACGGCAATCTTGAATTGGTGGCCGCCGACGCGACGATCCGTCAGGCCGCGTCCTCGGTCGCGGCAGCGGAAGGCGCGTTGTATCCGCAGGTGGATTTTGCCGCCCAGGCCGGGCGTCAACGCACCCACAATGGCCCCGAGCCAACGATTTCCAACGTCTATGCAATCGGGCCACGGGTTGGTTTTGACCTTGACGTTTTTGGCGGTAACAAACGGCAGGTCGAGCAGCAGCAAGCGTTTACCGCGCTGCAAACCCATCGTTACGAGGCGGCCTACCTGACCCTGACGGGTGATGTCGCGAGCCAGGCGTTGTTGCTGGCGTCCGCCAACGCGCAGATGAAAGCCGTCGAAACCTTGCTCGCCAATGACGCGAAGAACCTCGAACTGGTCCGCGCCGCCCACGCCAACGGCGCCACCACCCAGATCGATGTGTCGCTGGCCGAGACGCGGCTCGCGCAGGATCGCACGCTGTTGCCGCCCCTTGCTCAGCAGCGGGATTCGGCCCGCCATGCGCTGTCGATCCTGACGGGCAAGGGACCGGGTGACTGGGTCGCGCCGGACTTCGAACTGGCCGAGTTTGCCTTGCCATCCAACGTGCCGGTCAGTTTGCCGTCCGAAATGGCCCACGACCGGCCGGATGTTTTGCAAGCCGAGGCCGAACTGCACATGGCCAGCGCGGCGGTGGGCGTCGCGACTGCCAATCTCTATCCCCATGTCGAGTTGTCCGCGTCGCTGGCCCAAGCGGCCTCCGGCAATGGCGGCGCCGCGCTTTGGGGGTTCGCCGCCGGGCTGACCGCGCCGATCTTCAATGGCGGCACGCTCAAGGCTGAACGCCAGGCTGCCGTCGATGGCTACCAGGCGTCCCTCGCCGGTTACCGGCAGACCGTGATCAAGTCGTTCGGCCAGGTCGCCGACACGCTGCAAGCGATCAACCATGACGCCGAGCAAAACCTGGCCCAGGACGACGCGTTGCGCGCCGCCGACAGCAGTTTTCGCTTGAACCAGCAAGCCTACTCACAAGGCGAGAACAGCATTCTTCAGGTGCTGGAAGCGGAGCGCGCGTATGAGCAGGCGTTGCTCGGCCAGATCAGAGTGAAGACGGCCCAGTACCTCGACACCGTGCGGCTGTATGTGGCGCTCGGTGGCAATTCGGTCGGTGTGTTTGAGCAGAAAGTCGCGACTCGCGAAGCATCCCGACGTGCGTATCAATAACGGCTGCGGCCCCAGGTAGTGGAGTAGAGACATGTCCTTTTACGAAGCCTTTTACGATGATCTTCGCGACACCCGATTTCCTCTCAAGCACGGTTCGGGCGCGATGCCGGCGGTGGGTTTTGGCACGCTGTTTCGCGATCTAAGTGTCACCACGCAAGCGGTCAAGGATGCACTGGACGCGGGGTTCCGCCATTTCGACTGTGCCGAGCGTTATCGAAATGAAGAGGCGGTTGGCGTGGCGCTGAAAGAAACCCTGGACGCCGGCAAAGTCCCCCGCGAAGAGCTGTTTATCACCACCAAACTGTGGAACACCAACCACCGTCCCGAGCGTGTCGAGCCGGCGTTCGAGGCCAGTTGCCGACGCCTGCAAGTGGACTACATCGATTGCTACCTGATCCATACCCCGTTTGCTTTTCAACCCGGTGACAACCAGGACCCACGGGATGAGCAAGGGCACGTCATCTATGACTCGGGCGTGACGCTGATCGACACCTGGCGGGCCCTTGAGCGTCTGGTGGAGGATGGCCGCTGCAAGTCCATCGGCTTGTCGGATATCACGTTGCCTGCGTTGAAAGAAATCGTCGCGGCGGCGCGGATCAAACCGGCCGTGGTGCAAGTGGAAGCTCATCCTTATCTGCCGGAATGGGAGCTGCTGGAGTTTTGCCAGCAACAGGGCATTATCCTCCTGGCCTTCGCGCCACTCGGGCACGGCATGGAGCCTAAAGTGCTGGAAGACTCGGTGATTACCGGGATCGCCCGGCGCGTGCAGAAAACCCCGGCGCAAGTGGCGCTGGCCTGGTCGGTGCAGCGCGGTGTAGCGTTCCTGACCACGTCCGCAACACCGAGCCACATCCGCGAAAACTTTGATATTGCGACCCTGCCGCAAAGGGCCCTGCGCGAAATCAAGGAAGAGATTACGACTCGGGTACGCTTCAATTCGGTGGTGGAAACCGGTGTGCCGGGGTTCATTGCGCGCAAGAAACCAGCGTAATGCCGTGAACCTGTGGCGAGGAAGCAAGCGCCCTCGCCACAGGTTTTCTGTTCGCCCTGTTATTTATTCCAGGCTATTGAGGTGCCATTGATGGACGTTTTCCAAACCATGCGCGTCTTCATCGCCGTCGCGCAAAGCGGCAGTTTTACCGCTGCGGCCGAGTTATTGGACACCACGACTACCAACGTTTCCAAAGCCGTCTCCAGCCTGGAGGCCCGGCTTCAGACCCGCTTGATCAATCGCACGACCCGCCGCCTGGCGCTGACCGAAGCCGGCCTGCGTTACTTGCAGCGTTGCGAGAGGATTCTGGACGAGGTGCGTGAGGCGGATGAAGAGGCGGGTACGGCGCAGGTCATGCCGGTCGGCAGGCTGAAAATTCACGCGATGTCGGCCGTGGGCAATCATTACGTGATCGATGCGATCGCCAAGTACCGCGAGACCCACCCCTCGGTCATGTTCGATCTGACCCTGACCAATCGGTTGCCGGACTTGTTGGAGGAGGGCTACGACATGTCGATTGTCCTGGCGCGGGATTTACCTGACTCAGGTTTCGTCGCCCAGCGGCTCGGCATCACTTACAGCATCCTTTGCGCCTCGCCCGCGTACTTGAAGAAACGCGGCGCTCCGGATTCACCGGCGGCACTTGGCACACACGATTGCCTGAGGATTGTGAATACCGTGATGCCGGTTGAACACTGGGCATTTGAAGGGCCGGAGGGCGCGCAAACTGTCACCGTTCCGTTGTCGCCATTTCATGTGAACACCGCCGATGCGATGACCGTCGCGATACTCAGCGGGATGGGGATCGGTATTCAACCGATTGCGTCTGCCGTTGATGGCTTGAAGGCGGGGACGTTAGTGCGGGTACTGCCGGACCATCATCTTGAAGAGTTGAATCTGTTCGCCATCTACCCGTCACGCAAGTTCGTCGATGCAAAAATAAAAACCTGGGTGGAGTTTCTTAAACACTGCATTCCCGGGTTGTTGGCTGCCGATGAAAAAATCGTGGGCTCGCCCAAAGAAAGGGTTCGCTAGCGCAGCAGGTATGGAGTGTCGACCCTCCATCGTCTGCACCGGACTCAACCGTTCGAACAGCCGTTGCCCATTACTTGATACTGAAGAACGTGCTGCTGACCGTGGGAATCTTCATAAGTCATCTGGGCCGGGACGGGGCCGCACTGATCACCGGTATCGGTAATCGCCACGACTTTCTTGATATCGAGGTTCATGCCATAGGCATAGGTTTCAACAGCGGCGTTGCCGGTCGCGAGCTCGTCTGCATAGGCCTGTGTGCCTAAACCGGCAAGAGCCAATAACAACGCAATGCTTGTAACTTTCATGATGTTCACCGTCTCATCCAGGGTTTGGTTTTTTACCTCGTGAGCCGTTTGCTCAGCGGGTAGAGACAATGCTAGGTGTTTAGCCCTCCCTCAAATAGCCAGCAACCGGACAAACACTGTTGCCGGATTTCGCATGAATGGACGCTTCAGGGGTTCGTCGCTTCCAGGTTGCTCAACAGCCACTCGCTGAAACTGCGCGCATTGTTTTCACTGTCACGATGGGTCAGCAACGCCCAGTTCGGCCCGCGAATGGTTTGCTCCACCAAGGGTTGCAACAATCCGCTGGCCCGTGCCTGGCAACTCAACAGTTCACTGACCAGGGCGATGCCGAGCCCCGCACACGCGGCGTCGAGCAACAGGCCGGGATCAGAGAAGTTCAGCCCCTGATCCTGCTGGCCGACATCGACGCCAGCCTCCACCGCCCAGTGACTCCAATCCATTTCCCGCTCGCCGTGCAGGGTCGCGCGCTGTTCCCGTGGCAGCGCCAACACGCTGGGGTGACACGCCGGGTAGAGGCGGTCGGCGTGCAGCACTTTGAAGCTGCACTCGGCCTGGGAACTGATGTCGTCGCGCATGGCGATGTCGATGGTCTGGGTGGTCATGTCCGGGACTTCATCGGTGCTGTAAATCCACAGATCCACCTCCGGGTGCTGGCGGCGAAAATCCCCCAGACGCGGCAACAACCAGTGACGGGCGAACGCCGGCGTGGTGTTGAGCACCAGTTGATTGGGTTTCTGGTATTGCCCGAGGCGGCGAATGCCCACGGCCAATTGCTGCAACAGCGCCTGGGTGGTGCTGAGCAAATCGTGGCCGGCATCGGTCAGGCTGACGCTGCGCCCGCTGCGGAAAAACAACGGTTGTTCCAGGTACGCCTCAAGGCTGCGGATCTGCTGACTGATCGCTGATTGCGTGAGGTTCAGCTCAGCCGCCGCCTTGTGAAAACTGCCCAGGCGGGCGGCGGCTTCAAAGCCGCGAAGGGTGCTGAGCGGGGGCCAGTGCTTGAGCATATTGATAAGTTCCTCTAATCACTTGTGGGCAAAATCCATCGTTTGTTTGCCCGTTTTTACAGCCGTAGCATGCATGGCAAGCCGAACGAGGCGGTTTCCATTGAACACAATGGCTTAACTTGAAGGTAGTGATCATGCAGCAGAACGACAATAAAAACAGCGGTTGGATGATGCCGGCAGAGTGGGTCAGGCACGCCGCAACGTGGATGGTCTGGCCACACAATCAGGCCCTTTGGGAGTCCGGTTGGAGTGTCACCTTGCCGTTGGTGCAGGAGGATTTTGCCCGGGTGGCCAACGCCATCGCCCGCTTCGAACCGGTGAAGCTGGTTGTCGATCCGTCGGCGGTCACCCGTGCCAAAGCGCTGTGCGGACCCAACATTGAATTGATTGTCTTGGCGGTGAACGACAGTTGGTGCCGCGACTCTGGCCCGAGCTTCGTCTGCCACCCGCAACAAGGCGTGGCCGGGGTGAGCTGGCGCTTCAACGCCTGGGGCGGCAAGTCGGCCCACGACCTCGACGAAGGCCTGGCACGCCGCGTACTGAATCACCTGGGCCTGCCGTGCTTCGGCACCCCGTTGAGCAATGAGGGCGGGGCGATTCACGTCGATGGCGAAGGCACGCTGATCACCACCGAATCGGTACTGCTCAACGCCAACCGCAACCCGGACACCAGCAAAGCCGAGATGGAAGAGATCTTCGCTCGTCTGCTGGGGGTGAAGAAAACCATCTGGCTGCCGGGCGATCCGGACTACGTCATCGGCGACATGACCGACGGCCACGTCGATGGCGTCTGCGCCTTCGCCCGCCCCGGTGTTTTGTTAGTGGACGCAACCCATGACACGCAGTCGGTGTACGCAGAAGTGGCTCGCGAAAACCGTCGTGCCCTGGAACTGGCCACCGATGCCCGGGGCCGCAAATTCGAGCTGATCGAGTTGTTCGAAGCCACCGACGCGGTGGACACCGAGGCCGAAGTGTTCTGCGCCTCGTACACCAATTTCTACATCGCCAACGGCGCAATCATCATGCCGGCCTATGGCATCGAGGCCGATAACGCGGCGGCCGAAGTCCTGGCTCAAGCCTTCCCGGGTCGGGTGGTGGTGCCGGTGCGGATCAATCATCTGGCCCATGGCGGCGGCGGGGTGCACTGCATCACCCAGCAGCAACCCGCTTGGCCGGTGGAGGGTTGAAATCATGACGTTATTGACGATCGCCACCACCCAGATGCCCTGTACCTGGGACCTGAAAAGCAACCTCGATCAGGCTGAGCAATTAGTGCGCGAAGCGGCGGCGAAGGGCGCCCAGGTCATCCTGCTTCAAGAGCTGTTTGCCACGCCGTACTTCTGCATCGAGCAAAGCCACAAGCATTTGGCGCTGGCCGAAGAATATCGCGACAGCCACGTGCTCAAGCGCTTCGCCGCGCTGGCCAAAGAATTGGGCGTGGTGCTGCCGTTGAGCTGGTTCGAGAAGGCCGGCAATGCCTACTTCAACTCCTTGAGCGTGGCCGATGCCGACGGACGCCTGCTCGGGGTGTATCGCAAGACCCACATCCCCAATGCCATCGGCTACCAGGAGAAAGAATATTTCAGCCCCGGCGACACCGGTTTCCGGGTCTGGGACACCGCGTTCGGGCGCCTCGGTGTGGGGATCTGCTGGGATCAGTGGTTCCCCGAAACCGCCCGTTGCCTGGCCTTGATGGGGGCCGAAGTGCTGCTGTTTCCCACCGCCATCGGCTCCGAACCGGGCTGCGCCACCCTGGATTCCCGGGACCATTGGCAGATGACCATGCGTGGCCACGCGGCGGCCAACTTGCTGCCAGTGGTGGCGGCCAATCGTGTCGGCCCGGAAACGGCGACCACCGATCCGGCCTTGCAAATGGGCTTCTACGGCTCGTCCTTCATCTGCAACCACAAGGGCAAATTGCTCGCCGAGGCTGACCGCGACAGCACTGGCGTGCGGGTGCACAGCCTCGACCTGGCCGCCATGGGCGAAGAACGTCTGAGCTGGGGCATTTACCGTGACCGCCGTCCGGAAATGTACGGAGCGCTGTTGAGCCAGGACGGGCGCCACATCAATGCACGCTGGACGACTCAAGGGGTTTGACATGCCAACTGCCAATCAACTGCTGCTCGGTGCCCTGGTACTGGCGTGTGCCGTGTCGTCGCTGCACGCCGAGGAAAAGACTCTCAGGCTCTACAACTGGGCCGATTACTTTGCCGAAGACACCCTGAGCAAATTCACCGCTGAAACCGGGATTAAAGTGATCTACGACGTCATGGATGGCAGCGAAACCCTGGAAGCGAAGATGCTCGCCGGCGGTAGCGGTTACGACCTGATCTTCCCCGGCGACACCGTGGCCGAACGCTTGATGCGCGCCGGCAGCCTGCTGCCGCTGGATCGCTCCAAACTCACTCATCTGGACGACATCGAACCCGGTTTGCAGAAGCTGCGCACCCACTATGTGCAGTCGAGCCAGGCCACGGTTCCCTACACCTGGGGCACCATCGGCCTGACCTATAACGATGAGCAAATCAAAAAACGTGCGCCGGATGCGCCGGTCGACAGCCTGGACATGCTGTTCAAACCGGAACTGGCGGCCAAGTTTGCCGATTGCGGAATCTCGATGATCGACTCGCCCGATGAAGTGCTGGCGGTGGTGCTCAACTACCTCGGCCGCGATCCGCGCAGTGCCAAGCCGCAAGATCTGGCGGCGGCGAGCGAGTTGCTGATGAAGCTGCGGCCGTACATTCGCAAGTTCCAGTCGCAACCGGTGACCGACCTGGTGAACGGCAACCTGTGCATGTCCCTCGGCTATAGCGGCGACATGATCCAGGCCCAACGCACCTCGGACAGCGCCGGCAAGACGACGTCGTTCCAGTACCGCATTCCCCGTGAAGGCACCACGGTGTGGATGGACACCCTGGCGATACCGGTCGACGCCCAACACCCGGAATACGCCTATGCGTTTATCAACTTCGTCATGCGCCCGGAAAACATGGCCGCCATCAGTAACTTCACCGGTTACCCCACGTCCAATGCCAAGGCCCGCCCGAGCGTCGATGCCGCGATGCGCGAGAACCCGGATATCTACCTCGATGACGCCACCTATGCGCGGCTGATTCCCGGCAAGGACATTCCCCAGGCCGATATGCGCGCCCGCATGCGCACCTGGACCAAATTCAAGACCGCTACGGCGAAATGATCAGGGATTCATACATGTCGACACGTCGTCAGTTCATCAAACACGCTTCAGTCGTCGCCGGGGTTGGCGCCGCGCTGTCCGTGGGCCTGAAGCCCTTGTACGCGCAAGCGGCCAGCGCCGGTGTCTGGCACATGCCGGACGAGGGTGACAAACACGAGCGCGCGTTTATCGCTTTTGGCGCGCAGGACGCGATCTGGGAGGATTTCACCGCGGATGTGCAAGCCGCCCTTGGGCGCATCGCCCGCGCCATCGCCCGTTACGAGCCGGTGACCGTGTTCTGCCGCCAGCGCGAGCGCGACCTCGCCGAAGAGCACTGCGGCACCACCAACATGACCTACGTCACCACTGAACTCGACGACATCTGGATGCGCGACATCGGCGCCAACTTTGTCATTGATGGCCAGGGTGAGCTGGGCGCGGTGGACTTCAACTTCAACGGCTGGGGCAACAAGCAGCAGCACAGCAAGGATGCAAAACTGGCCGCGCAGGTGGCGCGTAATGCCGAGGCTGATTATCTGCGCAGCGAGTTGGTGGGCGAGGGCGGCGCTATTGAAGTGGACGGTCACGGCACCGGGATCATGACCGAAAGCAGCTGGATCAATGGCAATCGCAACCCGGACTGGAGCAAGGCCGAGGTCGAGCAAGAACTGAAAGAACGCTTGGGGTTGCGCAAAATCATCTGGCTGCCGGGCATCAAGGGCAAGGACATCACCGACGCCCGCGTCGATTTCTATGCGCGGTTTATCCAGCCTGGCGTGGTGATCGCCAACCTCGACAACGACCCCGCGTCATACGACTACAAGGTCACCCGAGCGCACCTGGAGATCCTGAACAATGCCACGGACGCCGATGGTCGCAAGCTGCAGGTGCACACCGTGTCGCCACCGCTGAACCCGCGCCAGAGTAAATTCAGCAAGAACAACCCGGATTTCGCGGCGGGCTACATCAACTACTTCGTGATCAACGGCGCGATCATCGCGCCTGAATTTGGCGATCGGGCCGCCGATGCCAGGGCTTTTAGCCTGTTGTCCGGGCTCTACCCGAACCGCGACGTGGTGCAGCTCAACATCGATGCGATCTCCGCCGGGGGCGGCGGAATTCACTGTGTGACCAGTCATCAACCGTTCGTTTAATAACAAGTGGCTGTTTTAAAACAAATTTATCTTCGCTTGGGGCTTCCCATGCGGCGCGAAAGTTGATAAATTGCCGCGCATTCTTGCAGAGGCCCTCACAAGGGCCTTCTGTTACAGATACAGGGGCGTCGCCAAGCGGTAAGGCAGCAGGTTTTGATCCTGCCATGCGTTGGTTCAAATCCAGCCGCCCCTGCCATATTCCCGAAAAGGGGCTGGTTTATTTTCTGCAAAGAAAGCAGGCCAGTCCCTTTTTTTGTTATGCCTCGACGGCGAGGCTACTCCAGCCAGGTGCCTGTCACGCGCCGATCCAGCTCTTCCCAATCCGCCATCCCCAACACCCGTGTGGTGTTCAAACCGCGTAAATAACCGCGCAACTGCTGGGCGGTGCTGCGCACTTGTTCTGAATCGGGCGCGTTGTCGCGCAACACGGTTTCGTACTCCACCAGGTATTCAGCCACCCGGTCGCGAAACTCAGGCAGGACGGCATCGCGGATCAGGTCAAACGTTCGCACGGGGAATTCCTTTTAGTTGTAGTCGGGCTGCCGAGCAGTCTGCACGCGGCACAACCATCGGTTCAAGTAATAGTGACCATCAACAAACGCAAGTTCTGCTTCGCGGGATAAACGCCGAGAATCGCCTCCATCGAAAACGCTGCTCAAGGAACTGCGTGATGAAGACATTGACTCAACTGGCTGTTGTAACGTTTTTGCTGGCCGGTTGCGCCTCCGCGCCTAACGACCCGACGCTGACCCTGCACACCAAAAAGACGCCCGCCCAGTACGCAGACTGCGTGGTGCCGAAGCTCCAGGGCAATGCACTGGCCCCGAGCGTCTCGCAAACCCAGCGCAGCTACCGGATCGTGGTGCCGAGCAAAGTCACGGCGGATAACGTGCTGGAAGCCTACAAAGCCCCGGACGGCGGCAAGGTATTTGTGTATGAGCGCCACTTGCTGGCGTCGAGCTTCACACCGTCGAGCTTCGAACGTACCGCGCAGGAATGCCTGTAACCGATCAGCGTTTTTAACCGTGCTCCTTTGGTTGGCCGCAACCAACCAATTTCTTTGCTCCGCGATTCATTTGATCGCGGGGCTTTTTTTTGCGTGCGGTTTTTGCGGGTTGCCCCGATTGCCAGCGTCGGCAACCCCGACCTGACGCCGGCCTGCCTTCATCCGGCAACCCGCTGCGCCTGCTGCGCAAACCACTGCATGATCACGCCGCACGCCGGATGCGACGCCGCCGCAGGTTGCGGGCACAGTGAATAGTTGCCCCGGGTCTTCAACGGTTGGCCAAACGGAATAACCAGCACCCCGCGATCGATCGATTCCTGGGCCAGGGTCATGTCAGTCATCGCCACGCCGAGCCCGCGTGCGGCAGCGTCCAGCGCCAGTTCATCGAGGTTGAAGGGGATGTGCCGGTAGTCTTCCAGCGGCTTTCCTCCATTGGCTGCCAGCCAATCGATCCACGCTTGCTTGTCCGCCGAACGATGCAGCAGGGCGAAGCGCACGAGGTCATCCACCGAATCCAGTGGTCGGCTGGCGTCGGCCAGACCGGGCGCGCAGACCGGCACCAGCGCTTCTTCGAACAGCGCCAGGCAGGCGGGATCGGTCGAAGGTTCGGGCAGGTAAAGGATGTAGGCGTCGCTGTCGCTGGCCGGTTCGACGATCTCGGTGGCCACGGTTTCAATCGACAGGGAAACGTCGGGGTGGCGCAGGTAAAAATCGCTCAGTTTCGGCAGCAACCAGCGCACCGCCAGGGACACGTGCATGCGGATGCGGAATGGGCGTTTTTGCGGTGAGAGCCGATCTTCCAGATTTTTCAGTTGTTCGAGAATACTCCGGGCGCTGGCCAGCACCTGTTCCCCCTCGACGGTCAACTGCAGGCTGCGGCTGCTTCTGACGAACATCGGCACGCCGAAATGGTTTTCCAATTGCTGGATTTTCCGGCTGACGGCGCTTTGGGTCAGGAACAGCTTTTGCGCCGCTTGGGTGAAGCTGCCGCAATCGGCGACTTCTATCAGCGCTTGAAGGCCCTGGAGGGAAGGAACGTGGCGAATGTTATCCATGCGTTTTCCGAATGGCTCGATGATTTTATAACGTTGGTTGTATCACTTCGGACCTTATAGATTCCAGCTCTGGCTGTAACCCTCTGAACCCCGTTATGCGTCCATCGCATGAGTTCAGAAGGTGGCACGCCGATCTACAGTCAAATGAGGTGATGCATGGAAAATGTCTGTGGCTGGATTGCGCAAGCGGGCGATGCCCCGGTGCGTGATCGCCTGAGCGGTACGCAACAAGCCGATTGGCTGATCATCGGCGCCGGAATCACCGGGTTGTGCGCCGCTCATTCCCTGGCCGAACTGCACCCTCAGGCGCGCATCGTGATCGTCGATCGGCAACGGGCGGCGCAAGGCGCGTCGGCGCGCAACTCCGGTTTCGTGGTGGCCCACGAACACCCGGCCACCGATGAACTTTGCGGTCATCAGGGCTTCGCCGGTTATGACATCGATACCTCGATCTCCCGCGCCGCCAGCCAGGAAGTCCGTCAGCGGATTGCCCGTCATGGCATCGAGTGCGATTTCCGGGAGGCCGGTTACTTCTTCGCCGTGAGCGACCCGGCCAAGCTGACCCATGTCGAGGCCAAGCTGCAAACGCTGCACGCGGTGGGCGCTTCTGCGCAGTTTCTGCAAGGCGAACCGCTCAAGCAAAAACTCGGCACCGGGCATTACCAGGCGGCGATCTGGTGTGGCAACGGCAACGCCTTGCTGCAACCGGCCAAGTACGTGAAGGGCTTGCTGGAGGCGTTACCGCCGACGGTGACGCTCTACGAAAACACCGACATCACCGGGCTTGAGCGTGCGGGCAAAGGACACATCCGCGCCCAAGGCGTCGAGGGCAGCATCGTCGCCAAGCAAGTTTTGGTGTGCCTGAATGCCTTCATCCCGCGCTCAGGCATCGCCGACAGTGGCACGTTCGCGATGGAGCTCAGCGCCAGCCTCACGCGGCCCTTGAGCGATAAAGAGTTTCAAGCGATCGGCAGCGTCGAACCGTGGGGCGTGCTCTCCACCCGGCCACTGGGCGCCACGGTGCGGCTGACCCCGGACCGTCGGGTGATGATCCGCAACACCGCCGAGTACCGCGCCCGGGATTTATCCAACACTGATCTGCACGTGCGCCGAAAACACCATGTGCTGGGTTTGCAACGCCGGTTTCCATTCTTGAGCGAGCAAGACATTCAATTCACCTGGACCGGACACCTGAGCGCCTCGCGTTCCGGCCAGCCGTTTTTCGCCAAGGTCGAGGAGGGCGTGTTCGCCGTGGCCGGTTGCAACGGCTCGGGCGTCGCTCGCGGCACGTTGTGGGGGCGGCTGCTGGCGGAATTGGCCTCGGGTGCCACCTCGCCCTTGTTGACGTCGGTCATGCAAAGGGCTCAGCCCGGTTGGCTGCCGCCCAAACCCTTTCTCGATATCGGTGCCATGCTTCGCATGCGCGTGGAGGCGGTCAGGGCCAGAACAGAAATCTAGAACACCGGCTATCACACACAATAAAAGTTCTTCAAAGGTGATCGAACATGCGCGTCCATCCTGTTTCCCTGGCGGTCTTGCTCACAACGTTTTCGGCGGCGGCGTTCGCTGATGAACACGTCAATATTTCCAACTGGAGTGGTTACATCGCCGACGACACGTTGCCCACGTTCACCAAGGAAACCGGGATCAAGGCAACCTACGACATCCACGACAGCAACGAAGTCCTGGAATCGAAGTTGATGACCGGTAACACCGGGTATGACGCGGTCAGTCCGTCGAACCATTTTCTGTCGCGGCTGATCAAGGCCGGGGCGATCCAGAAACTCGACAAAAGCCAGTTGCCCAACTGGAAAAACCTCGACCCGGCGCTGATGAAAAAACTAGAGGTCAACGACCCGGGCAATCAGTACGGTTTCCCCTATATGTGGGGCACGGCGGGGATTGGTTACAACGTCGAGAAGATCAAAGCGATCTTCGGCAATACCGATGTCACCCGGTCCTGGAGCCTGTTTTTTGATGAGGCCAACATCAAGAAGCTGAGTCAGTGTGGCGTGGCGATCATCGATAACCCGACGCAAATCCTGCCGATCACCCTCAACTACCTGGGGTTGCCGCATCACAGTCACGAGCCGGCGGACTACGCCAAGGCCGAGCAGGCGTTGCTGAAAATCCGCCCGTATATTCAGTACTTCCACACCTCCAAATACGTCAGCGACCTGGCGAACGGCAACATCTGCGCGGTGATCGGTTTCAACGGTGACATCGTCCAAGCCGCCGCCAGTGCCAAGGAAGCCAAGAACGGCATCGACATCGCTTATTCGATCCCGAACGAAGGCTCCACGCTGTGGCTCGACATGGTGGTCATGCCCAAAGCCGCGCCGCACGAAAAGAACGGCTACACCTACATGAACTACCTGCTTGAGCCCAAGGTGATCGCCAATATCAGCAACAGCGTGCATTACGCCAACGCCAACCTGGCGGCGGATCAATATGTGGTACCGGAGGTGAAGCAGGACCTGGCGATTTACCCGCCGAAAACGGTGCTGGACAAGCTGTTCATTGTCGAAGACCTGCCGCCGGCCATTGCCCGGTTGACGACGCGGTTGTGGAACAAGTTGAAAACCAATACGTAATAACCGTCCCGCCAGGCCGCGCCGCGACAGGCGCGGCCCAACGAACGGTTTCGCTTAACCCGATATCGGAATCACCAACGAAAGCCAGGTGTTCCAGCCTTCGGGGCGATTCTCGGCATCAAACTCGTAGTAACCCTTGAGGTTGGCGTACCACAGGTCTTTGCCGACCTTGAAGAAATGCCCGGCCTGGGGCCCGACGGCGCTGACTTTGGATTTGAAATCGCCCTGGGTCGCGCCGCTGCCGCTGTCGCCTGTGACTTGGTGATAGAAGTAACCGACCAGGCCCAGTTGAGTCTGGTCGGTCACGAAGCGTGAGGCGCTCCAGTCCAAATGCGCGTCGACGCCGTTTTTGTAATGGGTGTCGCGGTTTTCCCAGTTGTGGGTCAGGCCCGCCACGGCGGAAAACTCGTTGGTTTTGTCGAAGTAGGTGTAGCCGCCGCCGGCATCCAGCGAGGCATGGCCGAGCCCGATATTGACCAGGCGATCCGGGTCATACGCGCCGACCGGCAGGTTGCCCATGGTGTACGCCATGAAGTTGTGCACGCCGTAATTCCATTTCATCGTGCCCAACAGGTAAACGTCGCTGGCGCCCTTCAAGCTGTCGTCCGTGCCCCCGGAAAAGGTTCGTCCGCGCGGGCCGGTCAGCGTGGCGTCGATATTGGCCTCTGAACGGCCCACCGCCGCGACCATCGACACGGCCGCCTGAGCCCCCAGCAACGGTTCGGCGAAGGTGTACGTGGGGCTGGCGAACAGCAAATCGGCTTTTGCATCCAGCCCCAGGGTGGTCCGGCCACCCCGTGGGAATGGCTTGCTCCCGCCGTCGCTGGCGTTGACGTGGTAGTACACCAGCGGAAGGCTCCAGCCGGGCGTGGTCGGTGCCGCCGCCAGTGTGCCGAACTGGCCTGGCAGCCAGAAACTGATACCGCCGTCATCCGCGAGCGCGGTGAAAGCCGGTAACAAGGCCATCAAACCCATTAATTGTTTTGTTTTAAGCATCGGGGCCTCGTTTTTAAACTTTTTCTGAAAAATCAATGCACGGGGAAGAAGTGTAGGCGAGTGTCGGGATTTGGCTTGTTTCGGGTTGCGGCGAAGGGACAGAAACACACCGATAAGGCAATTTGCTGGCCCCCAAGCGCCGGAGTAATCGCCAGAATCGCCGCACTTTCAGGTGGTTAGGTGAATTCAATTGCGCAATGTGTTGATCTCGTTTGCCCTGGCGAGCGTTGCAATCCCGGTCGAGGCCAGGGAGCTGCAGTCCAATGACAAATATATGTGCAGCTGGGGTGCGGGGACGGCGGCGAGGGCTCAGGAACTGAAGCTGGCGGGTGTCTCACTGTATGCCGCACGGCAGAAGATCCAGGCTTATCCGTTCAACAAGTCGTGGATGCGCATGATGGCCATGGGTATCACCGAGCAAACCTATGACAGCAAGTCGCGAATCAAGCCCGAGGCTATCCGGCAGGGCTTTTATGAAGACTGCGTGAAGTACAAGTTGGCGCGTAAATGACGCTGTCGCCGGCCCCTTCGGTGTCATAGCTGAACCAATGCTGTCGGCTTGCGATGTTTCATTATGTTTCAGGAGTCTTGCCGGCTTAGGATGAGGGCTTCGGGTTGTGCGTGGCCATGCTTGCAGCCAAAGGGAACGGAGCAATGAAATCGAATCTCTTCAAAGTCGTGTTGATCGCCGGTGCTTTGTTGCTGAGCGCCTGTTCGGGGTCCGGTGTGACCACCAGCACCTGCTTTTCGGACGGTTGCCAGCAGTTTGACGGCCGAAGCACCAACAAGCTGAATTTTGGCGGCAGCGCGATTGGTAACAACTTCAACGAATACAGCTCGGGCCTGTTGCACGATTAACCAGCGCCCATGAAAAAGCCCGCACGAGGCGGGCTTTGAAATCGAGTAGGTGGCCGGTGCTGGTCTCCGGCTTACGAGGTTTATCAGGCCTCTCACAGGAAAGTTTTTTGCGTTCAAAATTGTGTACTTTCCTGCCTCACACGGCATAAGGGCTGGATCTCAGCGCGGAGATCTTTCTAACCGTGTACCCTTCGGAGCGCGCCCCACGCGTCCTCGCTATCCTCTTGCGCATCAGTCTGCGTCTTCACCTACACCTTTGAGACTAGCAAAGGGTTCGACACCCGGCCGGGGCTTTTTAGACCGATTTTTTTCAAGGCGCGGCGTTGCAGGATGGAACGGTGCTATGACCGACCGGGCAACATTATTAGTGCTTCGATACACACGCCTGTCGTGATGAAATAGCGGCCCGTTTTCTGTCAGCAATATCGGAGTCGTTACATGAAGCAAGTCGCCTTACTGACCTTCGCTTTAGTGCTCAATGCCGGATTGTTCAGCATCCCGGCAAGCGCGGCCGGCGATGCCGAAGCGGGCGGCAAACTGTTCGGCAAAACCTGCGGTGGTTGCCATCAGGTCGGCGAGTCCGCACGGGGCGGTTTCGGGCCGCAGCTCAATGGCATCATCGGGCGCACGGCTGGCAGCACCACGGACTATCAGTACTCCGAGGCGATGAAAACGTCCGGCGTGGTCTGGACCCGCGAAACCCTCGCCGCGTACATCGAAAACCCCAAAGGTGTGGTGTCCGGCACCCGCATGATTTTCTGGGGCATCAGCGACCCGGAAAAAATCGAAAACCTCTTGGCCTACCTCCAGACTTTCCAGCCGCAATGAGCCGAGCGCTAGCGAAACCGCTCCGGGATCGCTTCTGCGAACGGGTAGAACGCAAAGTACGGCTTGGCCTCTTCGATGACCCGCAGCACTGAGGGCCTGAGCATCAGTCGCTCGAAATAGGCGTGCAAGTGGGCATGGTCGTTGGGAAATGCCACCAGCGTACTGGCATAGAACAATGCCGGGACTGCCGCGCAGTCAGCCAGGCTGAAATCCGCGCTGGCCACCCAGATTCTGGACGCCATCCGTTGTTCGAGCATGCGGTATGCCGTTGCCAGCAGTGTGCGTTCCTTGGTCAGGTCGCCGTGGGCGGCGTAGATCCGATCCGCGACGATCCGTTGCATCGGTTCATGGACGTAGTGGTCGAAGAATCGATCCCACAAACGGACTTCCAGCGCCGTCTCCCAATCGTCTGGCAGCAGCGCATGTTCACCCGGATAAACACGGTCCAGGTATTCGATGATCAGCGTGGATTCCGGCACATTGCGCTGGCGCGCGTGATCGCGAATGACCGGGAATTTGCCGATGGGCCAGAGCGCCTGCAACTCGGCTCTGTCGGCCTCGTTGGTCAGGTCGATGATTCTTTTTTCGAAGTCGACGCCATTTTCGTACAGCGCGATCAGCACCTTGTGGCAGAACGACGCGAGCGGATGGTAGTAAAGCGTCAGCGGCATCTTTCAGTTCCTCGGGAAAGAGTGAGCACACGACTGAAATTATTGATCATCCGTCAGACCCCGTGATCTCAGTCGACCCAACGGTCGTTGAGCCTCTGGAGGAAATGGGTTTGTCAGCAATACTCAAGGGTCTCTCATCATCACCCGAGACGACGCTCCATGAAGAAGGATGCACAGGATTCAAGCGATGGAGAGCCGGGTGCTTCGGCCTCTGCGCAGATCGACGAAAAAATCAGCGGGCTTGGCGACTGGCGCGGCGAAACGCTGGCGCAGGTTCGCGCGCTGATTCGCCAGGCTGACCCCGAAGTGGTCGAGGAAGTGAAGTGGCGCGGCGTGCCGGTGTGGTCCCACGCCGGCATTCTTTGTACCGGCGAAACCTACAAGGCCGTGGTGAAAATGACTTTTGCCAAAGGCGCTTCGCTGGAAGACCCGTCAGGGCTTTTCAACTCAAGCCTGGAAGGCAACACCCGGCGCGCCATCGATATTCATGAAGGCGAAACGATCGATGAACAGGCATTACAGGCGCTGATTCGCGCCGCCGTGGTGCTGAACACTTCGAAGAAACCGGCTAAATGAACGGCCCGGTCACTGCGCAATGAAGTCGCGAATCGCCCGAATGGTCGGAGTCGGCGCTTCTTCCATCAGCCAGTGCCCGGCGCCCGGTACCACCACTTGCGTGACGTTGTCCGCCGCGTTGCGCATCACGATCGCTTCATTGTTGCCGAAGGACTTTTCACCGCCGACCGCCAGCACCGGCATTGTCAGCCGCGTTGTCATCGACGCCTCGTTGTCCACCGCGTCCTGACGAATGCTGCGGAACTGAGCGAACGCGGCGCGCATCGCACCGGGGCGGGCGTAGAGCTTGGCGTAGTGCTGACGGGTTGCTTCATCGATCTTGGTGGGATCGCCCGCGAACTCGTTCCAGAAGCGATCCAGGTAAATCCGTTCGCGACCGGCCACCAGCCGCTCCGCATCCGGACCGCCAAAGTCGAAATGCCAGAGCATCGGTGAGCGGACAATCTCGTCCCACGGCTTGATCCCCGGTACCGGCGCGTCCATCACCACCAGCCGATCCGTCTGTTGCGGATAACGCGCGGCATAGGCGAAGGCAACCATGGTGCCGATGTCGTGACCGATCACCACCGAATGTTCGATGCCCAAAGCCGCCAACACCCCGCGAATGTCGCCGGCCTGGGTCTTCTTGTCGTAGCCGCTGTCCGGAATCGACGACAAACCCATCCCGCGCAGATCCGGCACTACGACCGTGTGATCCCGCGCCAGGTCAGCGGCCAGTGGCGCCCACATGTCGCCGGTATCGCCGAAACCGTGCAATAGCACCACGGCTGGCCCCTTGCCGCCGACGCGTACGTGAAGGGTGACACCGTTCAACGGGACGTCCTGGACACGGAAAGCGCTGGGGAATGGCGTGACGTCTGCCTGTGCGGGGAGGCTCAGGGTAACCAGCATAAAAGCGGTTAGCAGGAGGCGGGTCATGGCAAGGTCTCTAGAGGGAATTGAGTAACGTCCAGCGAAACTATGAAAGGGTAGCTGGTCGGGAGGATTTAGCGGCTCAAAGAGCAATCGTCGGTGCCCGGTCACAGATCCTGTAATATTTTGAAACATCTGGCTCTGGGGAGCAGTCCATAGAGCTCAGCCCTTTTAAGAATCGCCCATGAAGACTCCTCGACCGTCCGCACGCCTGGAACCGCTTTCCCAGCTCAGAAATCTCAAGATGGCCCGATCTGCGCACGCTTATGTTCGAGGCAGTACGGTGCAGTTTTACGAGTGGCTGCATAGCCAGTCAGGCAAGCGACTGCCCAAGGGACCCGCCGTGTGGATCTGCGGCGACTGCCACGCTGGCAATCTCGGGCCGACTGGTGATTCCAAGGGCCGAATTGATATTCACATTCGCGACCTGGATCAAACCGTCATCGGCAACCCGGCTCACGACCTCGTTCGGTTGGCGCTGTCCTTGGCGACCGCCGCCCGAGGCTCGGATCTGCCGGGTGTGGCGACCGCACGAATGCTTGAAGAAATGATGCGCGGTTATGAACAAGCCTTTGAAGACGACGTCGATGAAGAACCGCCACGGCCCGAGCAGATCAAGGCCAGCATGCGCAGCGCGGTGCAGCGAACCTGGAAACACCTGGCTCGGGAACGCATCGAGAACACCCGGCCAACCATCCCCCTCGGTAAACGTTTCTGGGCACTCTGCGCCAAGGAGCGTGACGCGCTTGAGACGCTTTGTGCCACCCCGCAAATTCATACGTTGGTGACCTCGCTCAAGGGCCGGTCGAAGGACGATCACGTCGAAATGCTCGACTCCGCGTACTGGGTGAAAGGCTGTAGTTCGCTGGGTTTGAAGCGTTACGCCGTACTGATGGGGATCAGTAACGATGACGATCAGGACTATTGCCTGCTGGACATCAAGGAAGCCGTTGGCGCCGCCGCGCCGCGCGTAGCCCGGGCGGCCATGCCGAGGGACAACGGTCAGCGCGTGGTGGAGGGCGCGAGGTTTCTGTCGCCAGGCCTGGGTAATCGCATGCTGGCGACGCGGATTCTCGACAGTGGTTTCTTTATTCGCGAGTTGCTCCCGCAGGACATGAAACTGGAACTCGATCAACTGAGTCAGCGCGATGCGATGCGCGCCGCCGGGTATCTGGCGCGGGTGGTGGGGATCGCCCATGCGCGGCAGATGGACATGGCCACGCGCGCGTCCTGGATAAGTGAGTTGCAGTCCTGTCGTTCGAAGATGCTGGACGCGCCATCCTGGCTTTGGTCGAGCGTCGTTCAACTGGTCGGCAACCATGAAAAGGGTTATCTGGAGCATTGCCGTCGTTATGCATTACTGCACTAAACCTGCCTTTCGTCGGCGTTGCGCGCCTAACGCCGGGCCGTCAGGAAATTCAATGAATCTTCCGAAACGGGGTGACTCGTAACAGGAAGAGCGGCGAACTGAATATCGCCGGAATTTTCCTAGTTTTGACTGCCAGGTATGCCTATGACTTCCCTTCAGCCCATGACAGGTACGCCTGTAAATCCGCCGGCACCAGCCGCCAATGCTCAAGCCCGATCCATCTATGAGGCGTTGATGCGGCCGAACGTCAACGTCGACGTTGTTGATTTTCTCAATCAGCAACTGGCGCTCGCCGATTGTGAAGTCTGTGAGATACCGGCCACTGCGGAGCAACTTCAGGCGTGGATTGGCCAGGGTGTAGCGCAAGTTGCCGAACAATATGCGGCCTATCTGAAAGCGCGACACGCGGGTGGTCCCCGACAATTTTTCAGCGGACGTAGCCATGCGATGTATTTCCTGCAACACGTCGCTCCGACCAAGTTAGTGGACGGCGCCTGGCTGTACGCGATGTTGCCGCAGTGGGCGGACTATCGATTTCATGGGTTGATTCGTACTTATCTGGAAGAGTTGGGGGAGGGCGAACCGGCGCTTAATCATGTGTCGTTGTACAAGAAGTTGATCGCCGACATCGACGGCGACCCCAGTGACACGCTGGCGGATATTTATTACGTCCAGGGCGCTATCCAGTTGGCGCTGGGCAATCACGGTGCGCAGTTCCTGCCCGAAGTCATCGGCTACAACCTGGGCTATGAACAACTTCCGCTGCACTTGCTGATCACCTCTTTTGAATTGAATGAGCTGGGCATCGATCCGCAGTACTTCACGCTGCATGTCACCATCGATAACGCCAGCACCGGTCATGCGCGTAAGGCTGCCCAGAGCGTGCTGTCGCTGATGCCCTTGGGGGAGGAGCGTGATGAGTTTTATCGGCGCGTGGTTCAAGGCTACAAGCTCAACGAACTGGGGATTGGCTCGACGGCCGTGATCAAGTCGTTCGATCTGGAGCAAGAAGTCATCGCCATGCTTGAGCGCAAAAGAGCGTTCGGGCAACACATGCACTCCGACTATTGCCGGCTAGAAGGCCTGACAGTGAATGAGTGGCTGGCGAAACCCGGGCAGATTCCGGAGTTTCTCGCTGCGCTATTAAAGAAGGGCTGGATCAAGCGTGATGAAGACCCGGCCAATAGCCGTTTCTGGAAGCTGATCGATGGCGCTGGCGCGCCGATGTTCGGGGTGTTCTGCGGATACGAAAAACAGTTGCTCCGGGATTGGATTGCCGGCAACTGGACGATGGAAGACGGCGAAGGTGAGCCCCCGCGTAATACGGGCAACGCGTTCAGATTTCAATTCAGAAGCAAGACCTCCACACAACCTGATGTGCAGTCTTCGGCTGACCCTGACCTTCAAGGGTTAATCGGCGACCTTGAGCAGTGCGCACCGGGTGAAAGAATGTCGTTGCTCATCAATTTTATGCACCCGGCCATGCACGCGACCCCGGCCGGACTCTTTGCTACGAGGGAGTTCGTCAAAGTGATGAGCGAGAACATCAAGGGGCACCAGGCATGAGCGGACAGGAAAGAGAGCAGGTGCCAACGGACGACTTCGGCTTTGAGCCTTCACTGCTGCAACTTGGTTTTTGGCTCCAAAACAGCCGATACACGTTCATCACGCCAACGCCCATCACCCATCAACGGGTCAACGACAGGGCTGGCGACGAACCTGGCACAACGCTGCGGGATGCGTTTGGCTGGAACAGGCCGTTTGCACCTGGTCTGTTACCCCTTACACAAGAGAAACAATTGCTCGCCCATCGATTGCTTGAACACCAGCAGGGACGTCTCAAAAGTACTGTTAGATGGTCAACGCTGAATAACCTGTTACTGGCTCATTCTGCCTTCCCGACTGTCCAGGAAGACTCGGTCTTTTTTGGCCCGGATACCTATCGATTCGCACAGTCGATAGAACGTCATCTGCGCTCGAACCATAGCGTCATCAAGCGCGCCGTCGACATCGGTTGTGGCACCGGCGCCGGTGCGATGCTCATTGCCCAGGCGCACCCCCAGGCGAAAGTCATTGCGGTGGATATCAACCTAAAAGCGCTCATGTTCACCCGCATCAACGCCGAACTGGCAGGTCTGAACAATCTGATCTGCCGCACGAGCAATGTGCTCAATGAACTGGAAGGGCGCTTCGACTTGATTGTCGCCAATCCGCCTTACATGAAAGATTCAAAGCAACGGGCGTATCGACATGGCGGCGATGCGCTGGGTGCCGACCTGTCGGTCAGAATCGTTCATGAATCGGTTGAGCGGTTGTCGGTGGGCGGGTCATTGGTGCTTTACACCGGGGTTGCCATTGTTGACGGCCAGGACCCGTTTCTTGCCGCCGTGGCGCAGAAGCTCCAAGATCCGTCGCTGGTGTGGCGCTACCGCGAACTCGACCCGGATGTTTTCGGTGAGGAATTACTCGAAGCCGGGTATGAACACGTTGAGCGCATTGCGGCCGTGGAGCTGATCGTGACGCGACGTGTTTAAGTGACTCTGCCGGAGCCATCCTGAAAGAAAGTGGTTGAAGTGGCGCCGTGTCCTTTTGGCGCTACTCACTGGCTCATTGGCGTTAGTCGGTCACCGACAGGCGCGTTAGAGTCGACGCCACGTTCCTGGCTTCCCGGATGCTGCTCATGACCCGCCCTCGATTCCTCCCCGATAACTTCACCCTCACATTGATCAGCGTGGTGATCCTCGCCAGCCTGCTGCCCGCCAGCGGTCAAGTCGCCGTCGGCTTCGGCTGGCTCACCAACATCGCCATTGCCCTGCTGTTTTTCCTGCATGGCGCCAAGCTGTCCCGTGAATCGATCATCGCCGGTGCCGGGCACTGGCGCCTGCATCTGCTGGTGTTCAGCCTGACTTTCATCCTGTTCCCGCTGCTGGGCCTGGCGCTCAAACCGTTGCTGTCGCCGCTGATCGGCAACGACCTGTACACCGGCATGCTCTACCTCTGCGCGCTGCCCGCCACCGTGCAGTCGGCGATTGCTTTTACTTCCCTAGCACGGGGCAACATCCCGGCGGCGATTTGCAGTGCGGCGGCGTCCAGTCTGTTCGGGATCTTCCTCACGCCGTTGCTGGTGACGTTGCTGTTGAACGTGCATGGCGATGGCGGCTCGACGGTGAATGCCATTCTGAAAATCAGCGTGCAACTGCTGCTGCCATTTGTTGCCGGGCAAATTGCTCGGCGCTGGATTGGCAGTTGGGTGGGGCGTAACAAGAGTTGGCTGAAGTTTGTCGACCAGGGCTCGATCTTGCTGGTGGTCTACGGTGCGTTCAGCGAGGCGGTGCTTGAAGGCATCTGGCATCAGATACCGCTCTGGGAACTGGGGGGGCTGGTGGTGGTTTGCTGCATCCTCCTGGCGCTGGTGCTCGTGGCGTCCACCGTGTTGAGCAAAGCCTTCGGTTTCAATCAGGAAGACCGCATCACCATCCTCTTCTGCGGCTCGAAGAAAAGCCTGGCGACCGGCGTGCCGATGGCTCAGGTGCTGTTCGCCGGCAGTACGTTGGGGGTGTTGATCCTGCCGTTGATGCTGTTTCACCAGATTCAACTGATGGTGTGTGCGGTGTTGGCGCAGCGCTATGCCAATCGCACGGAAACGGTCGCGCAGATGATGGGGCAGGTGGACCCTTGAGCCGGCGACCTTGATGTAACGGGACTTCCCCGTCCCATAGCGACTTTTCAGCCCGTTGCCGGTTAGCATGATGCTTTATCAACGCATCAGCCGTAATCGAGTAACCCAGACCTTGATCGAACGACGCCAATTCAGCGGAGGCATGAAAGGGAAAAACCTCCGCTATTTGAATGAGCACTCAGACCAACCCACTCAAATGGCCCGGACAGGTTTTCTGTTGCTGGAGCATTTCTCGCTGCCGGCGTTTACCCAAGCGCTGGATACGATCATCACCGCGAATCTGCTGCGCCCCGGATTGTTCTCCTCCCGCACCTTCAGCTTGAACGACGGCGAGGTCGTCAGCGATCTGGGGCTGGTCATTCGGCCCGATGCGCGGATCGACTGTTCCGAGATCCGTGACCTCGATCTTCTGGTCATTTGCGGCGGCTACCGCACCGAATTGAAGGCCAGTGATGAATTGATCAACCTGCTGAAAATGGCGGCGGAGCAGGGCATCAGTCTGGCCGGGTTGTGGAATGGCGCGTGGTTTCTGGGCCGCGCCGGGTTGCTGGATGGCTACCGTTGCGCGATTCACCCCGAGCATCGCCCGGCGCTGGCGGAATTCTGCAAAGTCACCCAGGTCAGCAGTGAGCCCTACATCATTGACCGGGACCGGCTCACAGCGTCCAGCCCATCGGGGGCCTTCCACATGGCGCTGGACTGGATCAAGGGCTTGCACGACAAAGCCCTGGTTGAGGGCATCGAGGACATCCTGGCGTTCGAGGAGTCGCGCTACCGGCGTATCAAACCGACGGAAAATATCTGTTTGAGCGCGCCGTTGCGTGAGGTGGTCAACCTGATGGGCGCCAACCTCGAAGAACCGCTGGAACTGGATCAACTGGCGGTTTATGCCGGTCGCTCCCGGCGCCAACTCGAGCGTTTGTTCAAGGAACAACTGGGCACAACACCGCAACGCTATTACCTGGAGTTGCGGATCACCGAAGCGCGTCGACTGCTCCAGCACACCGAGCTGTCCCAGGTTGATGTGCTGGTGGCCTGCGGTTTTGTCTCGCCGAGCCATTTCAGCAAGTGCTACAGCTCGTACTTTGGCTACCGACCCTCCAAGGAAACGCGGCTGGTCAAGTAAACCCCCGGAGACTGCGCAATGTCTGACCGTGAAATCATCATTCCTGAAACCATGCGGCCGATTGTCGCACGCGCCGGCTACGCCCCCGCCGTCAAGGTCGGCGACACGCTGTACTGTGCCGGTCAGGTGGGACGAACCGCTGAAATGGCGGTCATCCACGATCCTGAGCAGCAGTTCGTCGTCGCCTGGGAAAACCTTCGGCAAGTGCTGGCCGCTGGCGGCTGTAGCTTCGAAGATGTGGTCGACATGACGACTTATCACGTCGAGATGGCGAAACACATGGCGGTGTTTCGTGAGGTGAAGAACCGGATCTTCCCAAAAGGCCTGTGCGCCTGGACGTGTATCGGTGTCAGTGAGTTGGCTCACCCGGGGCTTTTGGTGGAGATCAAGTGTGTAGCGGTGCGGCGAACGTAGGGCTATGCTGCGGCGCATTCTTATTTGCCAATTACAACCAACAAAGTGATGCCATGAGCCAATCAGAGCTGCATGCGACCGCGTTAGCATTGTATCCAGAGGACTACCGCGAGGCGGCAGCGCTGCTTAAACAGGCAGTGCCGCTCATGGTGCGTCACAACATCCCGCCTAACCCGGTCCATTACGCGCTTTGGTACACCTATAGCAAAGGCCTGGAGCCGGAGCTCAATCGTCACCTGGACCGGGTGGTCAAAGACTTCGACTATTTCCCCTCGGAGTCCGCCTCGAAGCTGTTTCGCGACTTCATTATTCGCGACGAGCTGGAAGATGCCCGCGCCGGCCAGCAACAGGCGATCAATCTGGTTGATGGCATGGAGCGAGACGTCTCGCACAGCGTCAATGGCAGTCTCAATTTCAAGGCCAGTCTGGGGCATTGCCTGGACATGCTCGCCGAGCCGGTCGACAAGCGTTTGCCGGCGATCCTCAGCGAGCTGCAACAGAGCACGCAAGCGATGCACGATCAGCAGGAGCGCTTTCTCGCTCAACTGCATTCGGCTCAAAACGAGATTAAAAGCCTGCGCGACAAGCTTGAGCGCGCCCAGTTGGACGCGACCCTGGACGGTTTGACTCAGGTGCTCAACCGCAACACCTTCGCACGCGTGCTGGAGCATGCGCTCAAGACCGACGCGCAGATTGTTGCGCTGGTGATGCTGGACATTGACCATTTCAAGCAATTCAACGACCAGTATGGGCATCCGCTGGGCGACCGCGTGCTCGAACATGTGGGGCAGGTGTTGCGCAGCTCGCTTCCTCCTCAGGCCCTGGCGGCGCGTTATGGCGGCGAAGAGTTTTGCGTGATCCTGCGCGAGTGCACCGATCTCACGGCGGCTCGTGACTTCGCGGAACTGCTGCGCCAAAAAATTCAGTCGCTGCGGATCAAGGCGCGTGGCACCAACGAAGTGCTCGACACGGTGACGGCATCCTTCGGTGTCGCCCTCGCTAATCCGCACGATACGGTGGAAAGCCTGGTGACTCGTGCCGACGATGCGCTCTACCAGGCCAAGCACAATGGGCGCAATCAGGTGGTGTGATGAGCGTCACGCGTGACGCGTAAGCTTTCCGGGCGTCTATGACTTTTATAGCCAGTGTTGGCTCTCTATATTTCGCAAGAGGGAGATCTTTTTATGATCATCAAACCGCGCGTTCGTGGTTTTGTCTGTGTGACCACCCATCCCACTGGCTGCGAAGCCAACGTCAAGAGTCAGATTGACTACGTTAGCGAAAAAGGCGCGATTGCCGCAGGGCCGAAGAACGTACTCGTGATTGGCGCATCGACCGGTTACGGACTGGCAGCACGAATCACGTCAGCTTTTGGTTGTGGCGCCAATACGCTCGGTGTGTTTTTCGAGCGTGAAGGTGATGCGGGCAAGCTCGGCACTGCCGGCTGGTACAACACCGCTGCTTTTCACTCGTTTGCCGAATCGAAGGGCCTGTACGCTAAGAGCATCAATGGCGACGCTTTTTCCGATGAGATCAAGCAGCAGACCATCGACGTGATCAAGCGCGACCTCGGCAAGGTCGACCTGGTGGTTTACAGCCTGGCCGCACCGCGTCGCACGCACCCCAAGACGGGCGAAGTCTTCAGTTCCACCCTCAAGCCGCTGGACCACCCGGTGACCTTGCGCGGCCTGGACACCGATAAGGAAGTGGTCAAGGACACCACGCTGCAACCGGCCACCCAAAGCGAAATCGATGGCACGGTAGCGGTGATGGGCGGCGAAGACTGGCAGATGTGGATCGATGCCCTGGATGAAGCGGGTGTTCTGGCCGAAGGTGCGAAAACCACCGCTTTCACCTACCTGGGCGAAAAGCTGACTCACGACATCTACTGGAACGGTTCCATTGGCGCGGCCAAGAAGGACCTGGACCAGAAGGTTCTTGGTATCCGTGAGCGATTGGCTGTTTTGGGCGGCGATGCGCGGGTTTCGGTATTGAAAGCCGTGGTTACCCAGGCCAGTTCCGCGATCCCGATCATGCCGCTGTATCTGTCCTTGTTGTTCAAAGTCATGAAAGAGCAGGGCACGCACGAAGGGTGCATCGAGCAGGTCTACGGGCTCTTCGCGGACAGCTTGTACAACCCGTCTCCAGTCGTGGATCAAGAGGGCCGCTTGCGTGCGGACTACAAGGAACTGGCTCCCGAAGTCCAGGACCGCGTGAAGCAACTCTGGGATCAGGTCAGCAATGACAACCTGTATGAACTGACGGACTTTGTCGGTTACAAAGCCGAGTTCCTGCGTCTGTTCGGTTTCGGCGTCGAAGGGGTGGACTACGAGGCGGACGTCGATCCGGACGTCAAGATCTCCAACCTGCTCCAGGCTTAAGTAAGCCGCCGGTGTACAAGGCTGCCTCGCCGCCCGGTGCGGGAGGCAGTCACGGCCCTTGATTGGCCGTAAAGCGAATAAAACTATTGAAAAAACCCGCTATAAGCTTTAAAGGAGAAGGTCACTGGCACATTGCTAGCAATCAGTAAGTGAGTATCGCCAGTTTTTGGCTCAGGGAGCGCTGATGAGTTTTCGTCCATTGACCGACTTCCCCCGGCAATCGAACGATTGCGATGTTGTCGCATCTCAACAAAAAGGGAACTCGGATACTGTCGGCATGGCCCTCGCTGGCAACGACGATACGATCGAGCAATTGCTGGACTCTGCGCGCAAGTGGGGCCATACCACTTCGTGGGTGGTTTACCGCGCGGGTGAACAAATGCATTTGGTCGGGCAGGGCGACCCACGGGTGCACTGGCCGTCAATTGTTGTGAATGAAGAGTTTGAAGCTTTTTGCCTGACCCGCCAGTTGCACCGCTGGCCCACCGGTAAAGGCGAAACGGTGTTGGGTTGGCTGCTCGCGCCAGTCGACGATGCCACGGAACCGGCGCTCGCCGAATTTGCCCAGCGCCTGGGCATTCAGGTGCAGACCGATACCCTGGCCCGCGCGCAGATAACTCAGCGTGTGCTGTATGAAATTACCTACCTGGCCAGCTCGACCCGCGACCGCTCAGTGTTTCTGGTGGGGGTTCACCAACTGCTGGCTAGCCTGATCGACGCCGAGAACTTCTATCTCGCGCTGTATGACCCTCACACCGGCAAGATTGACTACCCGTATTACGTCGACATCATCGACGTTGATGCCCTGGAGTCCGAAAACTACGAATACCTCGACCGTTCGCACCTGTCGTTGACCGGCCAGGTGTTGACCACTGCTCAGCCGTTGCTGATCGACGCTGCCGGCATCCTCGCGGCGCAAGCCGAAGGGCGGTTTTATTGCGTGGGTGACCGTCCCGAGTTCTGGATGGGCGCACCGTTGAAAAATGCCTCGGATGAGGTGTTTGGCATGCTGGCGATGCAGGTCTACGACGTGGCGCGTACCTACAGCGCTGAAGACCGTGCGTTGTTTCTGGTGGTGGCCCGCCACGTGGCCATGGCGCTGGACCGGATTCTGCACCGTGCGGACCTGGAAGAGACGGTGATGCGTCGCACCCTGGAGCTGTCGGCGCTCAACGATGCCTTGAGGCAGGAAGTGGCCGACCGCGAGCGCGCCGAACATCTGCAGAGCGCGCTGTTCCAGATTGCTGAGCTGTCGAGCCAGCCTGGCGACATGGCTGAGTTGTTTCAAACCCTGCATGGCATCGTCGGTGAACTGCTGTTTGCGCAGAACTTCTACATTGCACTGTTCGACGACGCGACCAGTGAAGTGACTTTTCCGTATTACGTCGACGAGCGCCAGACCATCTGCCCGGCGGCGCGGCGTGGGCGCAGGGGCTTGACGGAGTACGTTATTCGTCAGCGTCGAGCGTGCCTGATTGATGTCGACGAAGCGGACCGATTGTCTGAGCAGGGTGAAATCGAACTGGCCGAGGCGTATTTCCGGTCCTACTCCTGGCTGGGCATTCCGTTGTTCGATGGCGATGTGGTGCGGGGCGTGCTGGCGGTGCAAAGCTATACCTCGCAGGTGCAGTACACCCAGCGGGACCAGGAGTTGCTGACGTTTGTGTCGCGGCACATCGACACCGCGTTGTCGCGGCGCACAGCCGCCGAAGCGATCCATGCCGCCAACCTCAAACTGGAAGCTCGGGTGCAGAACCGCACCCGCGAACTCGATCACGCCAATGCCAAGTTGCAACACGAAAACTCCCACGATGCGCTGACCGGGTTGCCGAATCGTACTTACCTGCAGCAGCGCCTCAATCTGGCCTGGTCGCGGTTCGGCAGCGAAGGCGGGCACCTGGCGGTGATGTTCATCGACCTCGACCGGTTCAAAATGGTCAACGATAGCCTTGGCCATCACTTTGGCGACCTGCTGTTGATGCAGGCGGCCCACCGTTTGCGCGGCTGCCTGCGCGACACTGACATGCTGGCACGGCTGGGCGGCGATGAGTTTTCGGTGCTCGCGCCCGAGGCGCCGCTGGAGGTGGTGATCGAAATCGCCGAACGGATTCTGGTGGCGTTCGACCTGCCGTTTTTCATCAATGGCTATGAAGTTTTTTCGTCCTGCAGTATCGGCATTGTCAGCGCCGACAGTCAGTTCCATGACGAGCCGGCCGACTTGCTGCGCGACGCCGATGCGGCGATGTACCGGGTCAAGAGTGCCGGGCGCGACAGCTATGCGGTGTTTAACCAGGAAGTGCGTCGTGAAGTCTCGGATCAGGTCGAGCGTGAAGGGGCGTTGCGCAATGCGCTCAAACGCACCGACGAACTGCTGCCGTATTTCCAGCCGATTGTCAGCGTCGAAACCGGCGAACTGTTGGCCCTGGAAGCGCTGATCCGCTGGCATCAGCCGGGCGGCCGGGTGATCGCGCCGGGCGAGTTCTTGCCGGATGTCGAAGGCCTGCGCCTGATCGGGCGCCTGGACTTGTACATGCTTGCCAGCGTCGCCGAGATCCTGGCAAGGCCCGAGCATTCCAACTGGCCGGCGGTGCACGTCAATTGCTCCAGCTACAGCATGACGCGTCCGGACTTCGCCAGTGAGGTGCTGGCATTGTTGGCGCGGCATGGGGTCGCGCCGTCGCGAATTTGCCTGGAGTTGACCGAAGGTGCGCTGGTGGCTGAACCGGCGATTGCGCGACTGACCATGCAGCAATTGGCCGACAACGGCATGTCGGTGGTGCTCGATGACTTTGGTGCCGGGTTTTCATCCCTGAGCTATGTGCATCAATACCGTTTCAGCGGCTTGAAGATCGACAAGTCGTTCATCCTCGAGCTGACCACCAGTGCCCGCAGTCGCGCGATCGTCCGGGCGATTGTGCGCATGGCCGAATCCCTGGGCCTGAGCGTGGTGGCCGAAGGTGTCGAGGATGAAGCGACGCTGGTGCTGCTGCGGGAAATGGGCGCAGGGCAGGCCCAGGGTTATTACTTTGCCAAGCCAATGGGGTTGGAGGCGTTGTTGGCGACTACGTTGGTGGCTCGATAGGGGTTGAAACGGTCAACCTATTTCAAATTGTTACCGCAGTCTGATTTTTTTTGTTAGATTGCGCGCCTCAAAAATCAGTCAGGGATGAGTTATGTTTTTTGTTATTTGGCAAGGATGGGGCGTTCTTTCGATTCTTATTCCGCTACTTTGCGTGGTGCCTTTCGCGGTGCTCTTCCATGGGTACGGGCTGGGGCTCGGTCTTTTGGTGGGCGCGGCGATCAATGCCTACGTTGGCCATCGGCTGAACAATCAGCCGGGCAAAGTCTTCATTGATAAAGACACCGGTGGCGAAGTCGTCTTTCGCAAGAAGAACACATTGTTCTTTGTGCCGATGCAGTACGTCTCAGTGCTGTGGGCAGCAATGGGTGTATTTGCGTTGCTCAACGCGCACTAAGCGCACCGCATAGAGCTCAAGCGCGCGGCATCTACTTCTCCAGTAGAACGCGCGCCGTTAGAAAGCTCTAAGAGTCTGCCAGCCTCAAAGCACACTCCACGAAACCCCGACATACACCCCCAAACCCTCACCCGGTGTGGACCGTGCCGCGTCCAGCCCTTTGTCGTCGTAGCCCGGCGTGACGGTGGCGGCGTAGTGTTTGTTGGTCAGGTTGCGCAGGTCCAGCCAGGTTTGCCAGTCGCCTTTGGGCGCGTTATAGCCCAGTGTCGCGCCGAATAGCGCGTAAGGATCGGCCTCGTAGCTGTTGGCGTAATCCACCGCGACTTTGGACACCAGTTGCGTATTGAACGCGGCGAAGACGCCCATGGGCCAGTCGTAGCGCAGTTCGCCCTGGTAGTAGTGCATCGGCAGGCCGGGCAGGCGGTTATCGCCGAAACGGTCGTCGTCGCGGTAGTGGAAGTCACTGAAGGTGTAGCTCTGGCGCAGGCTCAACTGGCCGCCATCGCCCGCTGACCACAGGTTGCTGCGCAGGCTCGCTTCCACGCCCTGGTGCACGGTGGGGCTGGCGTTGAGTTCGTAGGGCGTGATGGCGTTGGCGTCGGGCAGCACCGAGAGCAATTCATGGCGAACCTGCGCGTAGTACCAGGCCAGGCTCCATTGCCCCATCGCGCTGTCGCCGCGACCACCGATTTCCAGAGTGGTCGCGGTCTGGTTTTGCAGTTTGATCGGATCACGCTGGGCGCCAGTCGCAGGACCGCTGCCGGCCGGGAATCGAATGTTGGAGCTGTAGATCAGCGACCAGGGATGTGGCGCTTCGACCGAGCGGCTGAGATTTCCGAACACCTGCACGTCCGGCGTCACTTGGTAGCGCAGGCCCAGGCGGGGCGCGTAGTCCCAGTCGCCGAGGCTGGTCTTGCCACCACCTTGCGGGTAGGTGACGGCGCTTTCACGTCGGGTGTAGATGGCGGCGAGGCCGGTGGTCAGCCACAGGTCGTCAGCGATCTCCAGGTCGTTGCCCACATGCAGGACGCTGTCCGAACCCTGATAAGTGAAATTACGAATGTGCGTGCCCGGCGCGTAGCCGGCGGTGTTGCCAGTGGGGATGCGCACCAACTCGCTGGCGCCGTCGTTGGGCAGGTGTTTGGTCGTGCGCAGGCCCAGCGTGCTATGGCTTTCCAGGCCCCAAAGCGTGTCGCGACGTTTGTAGTCGAACGTGCCGCTGACATCCGTGTACGCCACCTTCAAACGGTTCGGGCCTTCGCGCAGATCCATCGGATAGTCGTGATAGGCAAGACCGGTCTCGATGCTCGAATCGTCGTCGATGTAGTAGGTGGTCTTGTTGCCGATGAAGGTGCTGCCCGGCTGCTCGCGACGGTCATCCCGCGCCACGTAGGCGGGGTTGGCCGCCCGTGGATCGTGCTCAATGGAGTGTTTGGTCACGCGGCCGGCGAGGTCGTTGTCGGTCTGGCGATAGCGCAGATAGAAGCGGGTTTCCAGGTTGGGATTGAAGCGATAACCGAAGTTGGCGATCACGCCCTGGCTCTCGCTGGCGGTGTGATCCTGATAGCCATCGGAGCGCGCGTCCGTCATCGACACGTAGTAATCGAAGTCCCCCAGCACTTGCCCGGAACTGACTTGGCGTTGCTGATAACCGTGGCTGCCCGTGCCATAGCGCACCTGCAACAGCGGGGCGTTGTAACCGGTGTGGCTGACGTAATCGATGGCGCCGCCCAAGGCCAGCGAGCCCCTGTCAAAACCGTTGGCGCCGCGCAGCACTTCCACATGGTCGAGCCACAGCGGTTCCAGCAACTCATAAGGCGTGCCGCCCGGACCGGTCAGCGGCAGGCCGTCGAGCATCGTGTACAGCCCTGAGGCATGAGCCCCCGGCGCCCGGTTGATGCCCGATCCGCGAATCGAAATCTTCACCCCTTCGTTGCCCGAAGACTGGGCATACACCCCCGGTTGATAAGCCAGCACATCCTGATTGCTCGCCACGCGGCCCTGCAACGGGCGACGCATATCGACCACATTGGTGCCGCCAGGCACTTGGGCGAGCCGGGCCTTGGCGTCCTCGACGGAGGCGTCTTCGCCACTGCGCTCCTGCGCCTGAATCAACACCTGCCCCAATTCCAGGCCTTGTGTCTCGGCCATGGCCGGACAGGCAAGGGCCAGCCCCAGCAAGGCAGTGGGCAGGGATTTGGGCGACGGCATCGGGAAAACTCCAACAGGCGGGAACGGGGAAGTGAAGACTGGACGTATGAAAGGACGAGTGGAACACATGGCGATTTTGATTTTTTTGCGCGGGGAGAGCGGCACCGCAGCGTGGACGTCCCGTGGGTAAAGCGTTCAAGCCTGATGATCCACTACCGGTCGCTCGTTGCCAGTTGCGAAGGGCGGGCTATTGGCGGAGAGGTTTTCAGTGACCTGATAGTGGGCCATCAGATCGACCAGTCAGACAGTAAATATTTCAAAATGTGAAAATTTTGTCGAGGACTGGGTTGTTATTGAGTTAGATTATCAATAGCGTTCTCAAAAAATGACTGCCTTCTCGATTATTCAGCCGTAGGAATATCTCCTTGAAACATCGTCTCCCCGCTAGCCTGTTGCTTGCCGGTGCTTGCAGCGCCATGCCCCTGGTCCACGCCGCTGATGATCTGGTTTTGCCGGCAACCCAGATCGAAGCAAGCGGCGGGCGCGCTGACGTTCAAAGCGAGGGTTACCAAGGCAGCCCGGTCTCCAGCACAACCCGTCTGGGGCTGACGGACAAGGAAACCCCGCAGGCGGTCACCACCATTACCCGGCAAGCACTCGACGACTTCAAGATCACGGGCATCAAGGAGGCGCTGCGCTCAGCACCTTCGGTGACCGTGGAGCAAACCGAGACCGACCGCACCGAATTCACCTCGCGCGGTTTCGATATCAACACCTTTGAATACGACGGCGTGGGCATGCCGTTCGTGGGCACCGTGCTAGTGGGTGACCAGGATCTGGCCGAGTTCGAACAGATTGACATCTTGCACGGCGCCAACGGTTTGATGAGCGGCGCCGGCAATCCGTCGGCCACGGTCAACTTCGTGCGCAAGCGGCCGACCGAGACCTTCCAGGCGCAAATCGACACCAGCGTCAGCTCCTGGGACGGTCGTCGTGTGGATGTGGATGTTGCCGGTCCGTTGACCTCCACCGGGAATGTGCGGGGCCGTTTCATCTATTCCCACGACAAGGGCAATTCGTGGATGGATCGCTACAGCCACGAGCGCAACGTCGCCGCTGGCCTGTTGGCGTTCGATGTGTCCGATGCCGACACCGTGACCGTGGGTTTCTCTCAGCACGACAGCAATTCCAACGGCAGTACCTGGGGTAACTTGCCGCTGGTAGATAACGACGGCAACGCCATCCATTACGGCAGCCGCAGCTCCAGCATCGGCCAGCCATGGACCTATTGGAACCTGCGCACCCAGCGCACTTTCGCTGAACTCAAGCATGATTTCGGCAACGGCTGGAACGCTACCGTCACGGCCACCGGCATTAGCGAAAAACAGGACACCAACATGCTGTATGTCGCCGGGGTCAGCGGTGATGACGCCTCGGTGTTCGCCGCCAACACCACCAGCGAAGCTCATCAATTGCTGGGAGAAGCCAAAGTCTCCGGCCCGTTCAGCCTGTTCGGCCGCGATCATGAACTGACCTTCGGCGCCGCCTATGGCCGCACCCACCAGAAGGCCCGGGAATACGACGCAGCTGAAACAGGCTACTACGACGCATCGTTCTCGGAGGTGCTGGCGGGGAACCTGGCTCGTCCGTCCTTCCTGTTCACCAGCGACAGCAACACCCAGAACTTCAGCGATACCCAGAAGAGCCTGTACGCCGGCGCCCGTTTCAGTCTGGCCGATGACCTGCACTGGATCGCCGGCGCGCGGATGATCAGCCTGGACGGTTCCGGCGACAGCTACGGTTCCGACTACTACACTCGCGCCCACGGCAAAGTGACGCCCTACACAGGTCTGGTCTACGACCTGGATAAGCAGTGGAGCGTGTATGGCAGCTGGACGAAAATCTACAGCGCGCAGTACAACCTGGGCACCGACGGCAAATTGCTCGCGCCACTTGAAGGCAAGAGCATGGAAGTCGGTGTGAAGGGCAGCCTGCTGGATAATCGCCTCAACCTCACGGCTGCCGCCTTCAAGACCGAACAGCAAAACGTCGCCGAATCTGCCGGCTTTGTCGATGGCCGGTTTGTCTATGACCCCATGGACTACAAGAGCCACGGCGTAGAACTGCAAGCCTCCGGCGAAGCACTGCCTGGTCTTGACCTGCTCGGCGGCTACACCTACGTACGCATCGACAACGACGACGGCGACAAGGCGCGCAAATATGTGCCGGCCCACAGCGTGCGCGGCATGCTCACCTATCGTTTGCCAAGCTTGCCTCAAGCCAAAGTTGGTACGCGGGTCAGTTGGCAGAGCGCGGTGGAAAACGATACGAACGGCGCGATCCGGCAAAATGCCTACGCCTTGCTCGACTTCATGACCAGCTATGACATCGACAGCAACTGGAGCACGTCGCTGAATCTGAACAACGTCACCGACCGCAAATACCTGCTATCGCTTTACAACAGCGCCACTACCGCCAGCTACGGTGCGCCACGCAACCTGGTGGCTTCGGTGACCTGGAAATACTGATAGCGCCTGAGGGCTCGGTGATCGAGCCCTCGCACAACACTTTCGGCGAGCGTGGATCTTTATGGAAAACAACCCCACATGACTGCCCACACCTTGCGTATCTGGTTCCTGGTCCACAAATGGACGAGCCTGATCGCTACGGTCTTCTTGTTGTTGCTGTGCCTGACGGGGTTGCCACTGATCTTTCATGAAGAGATCGAGCACTACTTCGAACCGCACCCGGAGCTGCGTCCGCTGACTGCCGACGCGCCGCGAATCGACTACGACAAGGTCATGGCCGGTGCATTGATGGCGCGACCGGGTGAGGTCGTGCGTTTTGTCGGTTTCGACCCGGAGGGCCCGCTAGGCGCGGTGTACACGGCAACGAGCCTGATGCCGCCACCGGATGAAGGCCATACTCAGCCGTTCGATACACGCACCGGCGATTTATTCCCGTCGGAGCCGCCGGACAATGGGTTCATGAACCTGATGTTGCGATTGCATACCGATTTGTTCATGGGGCTGCCCGGCTATCTATTCCTCGGTTTTATGGGCTTGTTGCTGGTCGCCTCGCTGGTGTCCGGGGTGGTGGTGTACACGCCATTCATGCGCAAACTCGACTTCGCCACCGTACGGAGCGGACGTAGCTTACGTTTGAAATGGCTGGACCTGCATAACGTGCTCGGCATCGTCACACTGGCCTGGGTGTTGGTGGTGGGCGTCACGGGCGTGATCAACACCCTTGCGCTGCCCATTTTTGGCCTGTGGCAGAGCGACCAGTTGGCAGAAATGACGTCGCCCTACAAGGATGCGCCGCCGCTGGAGCAACTCGGGTCGCTGCAAAAAGCACTGGAAACCGCCCGCAAGGCGGCGCCCGACATGGAACCGAGTTTCATCGCTTTTCCCGGTACTCAGTTCAGCAGCCAGCATCATTACGCGGTATTCATGCGCGGAACCACGCCGCTCACCGCACGACTGCTCAAGCCAGCCCTGGTGGACGCGAGTACCGGCGAACTGACTGATATGCGCGAAATGCCGCTGTACGTGAAAACCTTGCTGGTCTCGCAACCGCTGCATTTTGGTGACTATGGCGGCTTGCCGCTGAAAATCATCTGGGCACTGCTCGATCTCATCAGCATCATCGTCTTGGGCAGCGGCCTCTACCTCTGGCTGCTGCGCCGCAAGATACCGCTGAAAAAACGCCTGGCCGAACTGAATACCAATGGCCTGGGCGCGGAGGGCGGGGCATGAGACGCGGACTCTGGATGATCTTCCGCTGGCCGCTGTTGTTGGCGGTTTTAAGCCTGTTTGGCTTGCTGTCGGCACTGATCGGCGATGGCGTCTATGACTGGCTGTCATGGCTTAGCCTGGGTGTGCCGTTGGGGCTGCTTGGGCTGGTTTGGCTACGGATGCGTCACGCCAGTCGGGTGCGTTCGTGATCACACGCCATCTGGCAAATGGAACTGATACGGCGATGGGTCGATAGGTCCTCAGTAACTCTTGTATTGACATATCGATAAATCTCGATATTCTCCGCGCATGGAATTACTTGAAATATTCAAAGCCCTCTCAAACCCGACACGCCTTGAGATCTTGAAAGGCTTGAAGGACCCCGCAAAGAACTTCCCTGCGCAAGATGAAGGTGACGTTCTCACGGTGGGGGTCTGCGTCAGTAGTATTCAAGAAGGTATCGGGCTGTCGCAGTCAACGGTGTCTGGCTATCTTGCGACTCTGCAGCGAGTGGGCTTGGTCGAAGTCAGGCGCATCGGCCAGTGGACCTACTACAAGCGCAATGAAGCAACCATCAGTGCGCTCGCCGAGATCATAGGGAAAGATCTGTAATTTTTTTACTGCATGATATCGATATATCTCGATATCCCTTTTTGTCGATACGAGTATTTCTAATGAAAGCGATGATGCTTAAATCATTTGGCGGCCCGGAATCGTTCGAGCTCTGCGACGTGCCCAAGCCAGTACCCCATGCGGGACAAGTCCTGGTGCGGGTACACGCAACCTCCATCAACCCCTTGGATTATCAGGTTCGACGTGGCGATTATCCCGACCTGGTGCAACTGCCGGCCATCACCGGACACGACGTATCGGGTGTTGTCGAAGAAGTCGGCCCGGGTGTGACGACCTTCGTTCCGGGAGACGAAGTCTGGTACACCCCGCAAATATTTGACGGGCCAGGAAGTTATGCCGAGTACCACGTTGCGGCCCAAAGCATTATCGGGAAGAAGCCGCCGTCGCTGAGCCATCTTGAGGCGGCAAGTCTGACCCTGGTGGGCGGGACGGCCTGGGAAGCACTGGTCGTGCGTGCAGCGCTCAGAGTAGGGGAAAGCATCCTCATACACGGCGGCGCGGGGGGAGTGGGTCATGTGGCGATCCAGCTGGCAAAAGCCGTGGGTGCAAGGGTGTACACGACCGTGCGTGAGGTAAACGCCGAGTTCGCACGAAGTTTGGGGGCCGATGTGGTCATCGACTACGAAAAGGAGGATTACGTTGACGCCATCCTCCGGGAAACCGGTGGCCGCGGAGTCGATGTCGTGTTCGACACCATCGGCGGCAACACGCTGTCGCGCAGCCCGGATGTGCTCGCACAACTGGGCCGCGTGGTCACGATTGTGGACATTGCACAGCCGCAAAACGTCGTTCAAGCCTGGGGCAAGAACGCGAGTTATCACTTCGTTTTCACCCGACAGAACCGCGGCAAGCTTGATGAGCTGAGCGCATTGGTAGCGCGTGGTCAGCTGCGGCCACACGTTGGCGCTGTCTATTCGCTTGCCGACATGGCGCTCGCGCATGCCCGGCTGGAAAGTCCGAACAACGGCATTCAAGGAAAAATCGTAATTGCAGTCGAGCCATCGCTCATCTCGTAAGAGCGTACTTTTAACCGTTTAAGTCCTGTCAGAGGAACGCCATGATTTATGAGATTGCTTTGCTGCCCGTCCACAAAGAACGCATTGAAATGTTCCGACGTGCATTTGCCGAGGTCACGCCTTTGCTTACCCGCGCCAAGGGTTACGGCGGCCACTTGCTCGCGCAAGGGATTGAAACCCCCGGGCAATTCAACCTGATAGTGCGCTGGACTTCACTTGAGGATCACACGCCGGGCTTCGAACAAAGTGAAGATCACCGGATGTTCATGATGGGCCTGGAGGAATATTTTTCGGAAGAACCGAGTGTCTACCATATTGAAGGGGCCGCTTTTTCTGCTGGCGGACATGATGAATCGAACAGCACCGTTAGCCTGGGTAATGCGGGCGCCTCAAGAGGTTTGTGGTTTTAAAGCAATGGCCGTTGTCGGAAATATGCAGGCTGGTTGTGCGTTGATGTGTAGTGATGGATTCATTGCATCGCGAGGCAGAGCTAGCGATTTCGTAGACAGCAGCTTTAGAACCCTCCGAAACCGATAAACCAAGGAAAGATATCCCTGCCTCTATGCCCTTGATATTCGGATTTCCCTCTAAGTTTCTTTCGACAATAAAACAAACTGATCACTGCTGGTATCAGTAACAAGCTGAACAACCACTGGGACGCATTTGTTGATTTTAAGGTGGTCGCCGCGAGTAAATTAATTAGAGTTATTCCAATGATTAAGAGGTTGTATCTGGCATGTCTGCGTTTTATTGAAGCAAAGCTTTCCCAATCATAAATCAGCCAATCGTGGGAGAAATTGGCGCATTGAGGGCACTTATGGGTTGGCGCCAGGTTTTCTGCAATATAACCACAGATAGGGCATCGAGCTTTCAAGGCGTTGTCCTGACAATTTCTATGTAGGCTGATGTTCCGTTTAAGGAGCCGCAAAACGGTCTTCTGCCTCTGGTTTACCGGTTGTGACGCAAGATCGAAAAATTCAACGCCGCCGCGACACACAGCCACATCAGATACGGAAACAGGATAAGACCGGTGATGACGTCAAGACGCAATGCCATGACCACCATCGCCGCGACAACCAGCCAGAGCAGGGTAAGGATCAGCATCGCAGCGAAGAGTCGGTGTGCGCCGAAGAACACCGGTGTCCAAAGCGTATTCAAGGCGATCTGCGCGGCCCATAACGCGAGCACCATTTGGCTGCCGGGTATCAGGGTCAAGCGGTATCCGGCCCAGGCGAGCAGCAGGTAAATCGTGGTCCAGGCCACCGGGAACAGCCAATTGGGTGGCGTGAAACCGGGTTTGTTCAGGGCTTCGTACCACGGGCCCGGTTTAAACATCATCCCGGTACTCGCCGCAGCCGCACAGGCTAAAAGAAAAATCAAAAAGGTCATCATCTGTCCCTGGCCGAGTCCTGTTTTCCGAGGTAAGTGCCGCCAGTCTCAACCGGCGGCTTGCAACCCATCCGTCAAATCAGCGCCAAGGCCTGGGCCAAGTCCGCTCGCAGATCTTCCAGATCCTCAACCCCCACCGACAACCGCACCAGCCCATCGCCAATCCCCAGTTGCGCACGGATTTCAGCCGGAATGCTGGCGTGGGTCATGATCGCCGGGTGCTCGATCAAGCTCTCCACACCGCCCAAACTCTCAGCCAACGCAAAGATTTGCACGTTCTCCAGAAAGCGCTTGGCGCCGGCCAGGTCGGTGTTCAGGTCAACCGCGATCATCCCGCCGAAGCCGCGCATCTGCCGGCGTGCCAATTCGTGTTGCGGGTGAGAGGGCAGGCCGGGGTAGTACACGCGGGCCACTTGCGGCTGGCGCTCGAGCCATTGCGCCAGTTCCAGGGCATTGCTGCAGTGGCGCTCCATGCGCAGGGCCAGGGTTTTCACACCGCGCAGGGTGAGGAAGGCGTCGAACGGGCCGGAGATGGCGCCGACCGAGTTTTGCAGGAAGCCCAGGCGTTCGGCCAGTGCCGGGTTTTGCCCGACGATGGCGATGCCGCCGATCACGTCGGAGTGCCCGTTCAAGTACTTGGTGGTCGAGTGCACGACGATGTCGAAGCCTAGTTCCAGCGGACGCTGAATCCAGGGACTGGCGAAGGTGTTGTCGGCGACGCAGATGATGCCCCGGTCGCGGCACAGGTCGGCGATGGCGGTGAGGTCGGTGAGGCTCAGCAACGGGTTGCTTGGCGTCTCGACCCAGACCATCCGCGTGTCGTCTTGCAACGCGGCTTTGAATGCCGCGAGGTCAGTCAGGTCGGCGTAGCTGAAGCGATGCCCGGCGCTGCGTTGGCGCACTTTGTCGAACAAGCGGAAGGTGCCGCCGTACAAGTCGTTGCCGGAGACAATGTGCGAACCGGTGTCGAGCAGTTCGAGCACCGTGGAAATCGCCGCCAGCCCCGAGGCAAACGCGAAGGCCTGGGTGCCGCCCTCCAGGTCCGCGACGCAGCGTTCCAGAGCAAAACGCGTCGGATTGTGCGAGCGGCCGTAATCGAGGCCTTTGTGCACGCCGGGGCTTTGCTGCAAGTAGGTGGAGTTGGCGTAGATCGGCGGCATCAGTGCGCCAGTGGAAGGGTCCGGCGTTTGCCCGGCGTGGATCACGCGGGTGGCGAAGCCGTGGCGCGCGCCGCTGTCATCGTGCTGACTCATGTAAGGGATCTCCGTAAGTGGTTAAGCAGGTCGACGCGGGTAATCAGGCCATGGAAGCCCGAGGCGTCGGCAATGATGGCGACCAGTCCGCGGTCGAGTTCGGCTTGCAGTTCAGCCAGGCTGGCGCCGGGCGCCAGGGTTTGCAGTTTGTCGGTCATGGCGCTGGCCACCGTCAGGCGAAAATGCGAGGCGTCTTCCTGCATGCCGAGCAAGATATCCGACTCATCAATCACGCCCACCAGTGCCTGCCCGTCCACCAGCACCGGCAGTTGTGACACGTCCGCCAGGCGCATGCGCTGGAAGGCCGTGAGCAAGGTGTCGTCCGGGCCGACGCTGATCACCCGGCCATCCTCGAAACGCCGGGCGATCAGGTCGCGCAGGTCGCCGTAGCGTTTGTATTTCAGCAAGCCCTGATCGTTCATCCACTGGTCGTTATAGACCTTCGACAGGTAACGGGTGCCGGTGTCGCAGACGAACGTGACCACCCGTTTCGGCTCGGTTTGTTCGCGGCAATAACGCAGCGCCGCCGCGAGCAAGGTGCCGGTGGACGAGCCACCGAGAATGCCTTCGGCGCGCAGCAATTGGCGGGCATGGTCGAAGCTTTCTTCGTCGCTGATCGAGTAGGCGTGGCGCACGCTGGAGAGGTCGGCAATCGACGGAATAAAGTCTTCGCCGATGCCTTCCACCGCCCACGAGCCGGGTGTGCCGAGGGTGCCGCTGCGGCTGTATTCAGCCATCACCGAACCGACCGGATCGGCGAGGATCATTTCCAGGTCTGGCTGTACGCGTTTGAAGAAACGGGTCAGCCCGGTCAGGGTGCCGGCGGAACCGACGCCGACGACGATGGCATCCAGATCATGTTGCGTCTGGGCCCAGATCTCCGGCGCGGTGCTGCATTCGTGGGCCAGTGGGTTGGCCGGGTTGTTGAATTGATCGGCGAAGAACGCATCGGGAATTTCCTTGGCCAATCTCGCCGCGACGTCCTGGTAATACTCGGGATGGCCCTTGCCGACATCGGAGCGGGTGATGTGCACCTCGGCGCCCATGGCTTTGAGGTGCAGGACCTTCTCGGTGGACATCTTGTCCGGCACCACCAACACCACCCGATAACCCTTGGCGCGACCGACCAGCGCCAGGCCCAGGCCAGTATTGCCGGCGGTGGCTTCGACGATCGTACCGCCGGGCTTCAGGCGCCCATCGCGTTCGGCGGCGTCGATCATGGCCAGGCCGATGCGGTCCTTGATCGAGCCGCCGGGGTTCTGGGATTCGAGCTTGAGGAATAGCGTGCACGGGCCGGTATCGAAGCGGCTGACGCGGACCAGCGGCGTATTGCCGATCAGTTCGAGCACGGCGGGGCGGGAGTTGTTCGGCATGTGTTCACCTCCTGTGGGTATGCACTGGATGGTCGGCAACGGGCCACGATTTTTCGCACGCCAGTCGCCGGCAGAACCTCGTTTGGACCATAGGCCGGGTTCGCCCCATCCGCAACCATTCGTCGCCAGTCGGTCGTCTATCCGTCCCCGTTCAGCGGCGCGCCGACAACTGCTGCGGCGCTAAAAAAGCATCGTGGAAATAATTGCGGAACGCCTGCATCGCCGGGCTGAATTCCCGCTCGCGGTGCCACGCCAGGCCGACGCTCATCGGTGTCACTTTGTCGGTGATGGTCAGGGTTTCAATGCGCTTGCCTTCCAGCGACCAGGGGCGGTGCACCAGGTCCGAGAGAATCGCCACGCCGCTGCCATTGGCGACCATGCTGCGCACCGCTTCGACGGAACTGGTGCGCACCCGCACGTTGGGCTGTTGGTGCGCATGTTCCCAGTAACGCATGGCGCTTTGTTCGGCTTCGTCGACGGTCAGCAGGATGTAGGGTTCTTTCGCAACGTCGGCAAGGCTGACCGCTGAACGTTCGCACAGGGGATGGTGGCTGGGCAGCCACAACCGCCGTTCGGAGTTGAAGAGAATTTCCGAAACGATGTCCGGGTGCGTGAGGTTGGCGGTGAGCACCACGGCCATGTCAAAGCGACATTCCAGCAGGCCTTGTTCAATGGCTTGGCGCTCCTGTTCGTGGACTTCGATGGCCACGTCCGGATGCCAGTGTTCCAGCCGCTGCAAATGGTGTGGCAGGAAGTAACCGATCACCGTATAGCTCGCGGCCAAGCGCAATACGCCGCTGGCGCGGATGTCCGGCAATGGGCTGTTCAACGCGTCGTCGACGCTGCGCAAAATCACATAGGCCCGATTCAGAAAGTGCCGCCCGGCATCGGTCAGGCTCATGCCTTGGGCCGAGCGCTGGAACAACAGTGTGCCGAGGATGCTTTCCAGTTCCTTGATCGCCGTGGTCACCGCCGACTGGGAAATATTCAAATGAATCGCGGCTTGAGAGATTTGCCCGATCTCGGCGGTGGCGACGAAATAGCGGACTTGGCGCAGGGTCAGGGACATGAGCACTCCGGGTGACGAGGTATCTGTTTTTCAGAAGATAACCCATCTGATAATAGATCTTCCCAAGGGGGGTGGAGGGAATCTAACTTGGCCTGCATGAAGTCACAAGCGTCGGGAGCAAGCGTCATGCAAGCAGTAGATTTCAACTCGGACATGGGCGAAGGCTTCGGCCCCTGGACCATCGGCGATGGCGTCGACAATGAGCTGATGGGCTTCATCAGTTCGGCCAACATTGCCACCGGTTTTCATGCCGGCGACCCCAGCACCATGCGTCGCACCGTCGAGCAGGCCAAGCGTTTGGGCGTGGCCATCGGCGCGCATCCGGGGTTTCGCGACCTGGTCGGTTTCGGCCGTCGACACATCAATGCCCCGGCCCAGGAACTGGTCGACGACATGCTCTATCAGTTGGGCGCCCTGCGTGAACTCGCCCGGGTTCAAGGCGTGGCCCTGCAACACATCAAGCCCCACGGCGCGCTCTACATGCACTTGGCCCGAGACGAAGAGGCCGCCCGTTTGCTGGTGGAAAACCTGCAACGCCTGGAGCCTGAGTTGCTGCTGTATTGCATGCCCGATTCGGTGATCTGGCGGGTCGCCACAGAACTCGGTCAACCGGTGGTCCGCGAGTTCTACGCCGACCGCGAATACGACCTCAGCGGCTCCATCGTCTTCACCCGCAACGTGCGTGCCTACGACCCTGCCCACGTCGCTGCGCGAGTGTTGCGTGCCTGTCAGCAGGGCGTGGTGCGCACCGTCGAGGGCGAAGACTTGAAGATCGAATTCGACTCCATCTGTTTGCACAGCGACACACCGGGCGCCCTGGCGTTGGTCGAAGCCACACGCCAGGCACTCGATGGCGCGGAAATAGAGGTGCGTGCACCGCGCTGAGACTCCACGAAAACACCTGGCACACAGACGCCAGGGTTTTGCACACCGATTCATTTTTGCCTGCCTTTCTACAACTATTCCAAGAGGAACAGACATGGCCGAACATACTGTCATCACCCCTTTGCCGGGGACCTTCTACCGCAAAGCCACCCCGGAATCGGCGAACTTCGTCGAGGTCGGCGCGCAGGTCAGCGCCGACACGGTGATTGGCCTGATCGAGATCATGAAGCAGTTTTCCGAACTGACCGCCGGGACGGCCGGTCGCCTCAGTGCCTTTTTGGTAGAAGACGGTGATCCGGTGGAGCCGGGTCAAGTCGTCGCAACACTCGACGACGAGTGAGGGCGCGATCATGACCCAAGCCATTCATAAACTGCTGGTCGCCAACCGGGGCGAGATCGCCGTGCGGATTATCCGCGCCGCCCAGGCACTGGGGATTCCCACCGTTGCCGCGTGCAGCGAGGCGGACGTTGACTCCCAGGCTGCGCGCATGGCTGATGAGGTGCATATCCTCGGCCCGGCCCGCGCCGACAAAAGTTACCTGAACGTCGAGGCCTTGCTCGGTGCCTTGAAAGCCACCGGCGCCAACGCCGTGCATCCCGGTTATGGCTTCCTTTCGGAGAACGCCGATTTTGCCGAAGCCGTGGTGGCGGCCGGCGCCATATTCGTTGGCCCGAGCGCGCAGACGATCCGGCGCATGGGCGATAAAGCCGAGGCGCGGCGCACGGCGCAAGCCGCTGGCGTGCCGGTGGTGCCGGGTTCGCCGGGTGAACTGTTCGACGTCGAGTCGGCGCTCAAGGCTGCCGAATCCGTGGGTTTCCCGTTGTTGATCAAAGCCTCGGCCGGTGGCGGCGGGCGCGGTATTCGGCTGGCGGAAAACCCCGAGCAACTGCGCGAAGAATTTCCCCGTTCCCAACGCGAAGCCCAAGCGGCGTTCGGCAATGGCGCGGTGTACCTGGAGCGGTTTATCAGCAAGGCCCGGCATATTGAAGTGCAGGTGTTGGGGGACGGTCAGCACGCGGTGCATTTGTTTGAGCGCGAGTGCTCGCTGCAACGGCGCCGGCAGAAAATCTTCGAAGAAGCGCCGTCGCCAGTCCTCAGCCAACTGCAACGGGAAACCCTCTGCGCCAGTGCCGTGCGCCTGACCGAATCCCTGGGTTACAAGGGCGCCGGCACCCTGGAATACCTGTACGACGACGCGACGGGCGAGTTCTTTTTTATCGAAATGAACACGCGGATTCAGGTGGAGCACCCAGTCAGCGAATGGATCACCGGCATCGATCTGGTCCAGGCCATGCTACGCATTGCCGGCGGCGAGCCGCTGGGCTTCAAGCAAAGCGACATCCGACTCAACGGTGCCGCCCTGCAAATGCGCCTGAACGCCGAAGACCCGGCGCGGGATTTCTTCCCGAGTCCAGGTCTGGTCGAAGAACTGATCTGGCCGCAGGGCGAGGGCGTTCGCGTCGACACGCATCTGTATCAAGGCTACCGCGTGCCGCCGTACTATGACTCGCTGCTGGCCAAGTTGATTGTTCACGGTGCGGATCGTGCCCAAGCCCTGGCCCGTGCGCGAATCGCGGTGGCGGGCACCACGCTCACCGGCATGGCCAACACCCTGGCGTTGCACGGCGAATTGCTGGAACAACCGTGGCTGCACAGCGCCGACTTCCACACCGGCACCCTGGAAACCTGGCTGGCCGAGCGCCGCAGCGGAGGTGAAGCATGAGTACGCCCATCCGCTACAGCTTTGGCGCCGACGAGCATTTGTTTGCCGAAGTCAGCGACAGCATGTCCCTGGACGCGTTCTTCAAAGGCCTGGCCGTCACCCGCGCGGTAGAGCGGCTGGCGCTGGATGGCGTGCTCGATATCTGTTTGGCCAATGCGTCATTTCAGATTCGTTTCGACCCGGATCGCATCGCCCCTCACACTTTGCTCGAAGCGGTGAAAATCGCCGAGGCCGGGGCCGTTGCCGAGCGCACGTTGCAGACGCGGATCATCGAGATTCCAGTGCTCTACAACGACCCCTGGACCCACGAAACCCTGATGCGCTTTCGCGACCGCCATCAAGACCCGAGCGCCACGGACCTGGAGTACGCCGCACGCATCAACGGTCTGGCCGATGTCGAGGCGTTCATCGCCGCCCACAGTGGCGCGCCGTGGTTTGTCTCGATGGTCGGCTTTGTCGCCGGGTTGCCGTTCATGTTCCAAATGGTTGAGCGCGAGCGGCAGTTGCAAGTCCCCAAGTACCTGCGACCGCGCACCGACACGCCAAAACTGACCCTCGGTCACGGCGGCTGTTTTGGCTGCATTTACTCGGTACGCGGTGCGGGTGGATATCAGATGTTTGGCGTCACCCCCGCGCCGATCTACGACCCGCAACAGAACCTCGCGTACCTCAAAGAGCACATGGTGTTTTTCCGTCCGGGGGACATCGTGCAGTTCAAACCGATGGACCGCGAGGCTTACGACCACGCCGTGGCCGAAGTGGAAGCGGGGCGCTTTGATCTGCGGATTCGTCCGGTGGAGTTTTCCCTCGACGCATTCCTGGCCGACCCCGTTGGCTATCCCAAGTCGTTGCAGGAGGTGTTGGCATGATCAAGGTCCTCAAACCCGGCCTCGCCACTTCCGTGCAGGACCTGGGCCGCGAAGGGTATTACCACTTGGGCATCCCGCCGTCCGGCGCGCTCGATCAATACGCCTTGAGCGCGGCGAATCAACTGGTCGGCAACCCGGCCGGCGCGGCGGTGCTGGAATGCACGCTGCTCGGGCCAGAACTGGAATTTCAGCAGGATGCGCTGGTAGCGGTCAGCGGTGCGCACATGACGCCACGGGTCGATGGCGTGGAAATGCACCACGACACGGCGTTCACGGTGAAGGCCGGGCAAGTGCTGCGCTTTGATTTCCCCAAGGCCGGGGCCCGCGCCTATGTGGCGGTGGCCGGGGGCATTGATGTGCCGGTGGTGCTCGGCAGTCGCTCCACCTATGCGCTGGGTGCGCTCGGTGGTTTTCAGGGGCGACGGCTGATCGCCGGCGATGAACTGCCGGTCGGCATCGCCAGCGGAAAGAGCCGCGCCGGGGCCAGTTTGCCCATGGCGCTGCGGCAGTCGCTGGGCGGCGAAATCACCCTGCGAGTGGTGCCCGGTTTGTACTACCACCGTTTGAGCGAATCGGCGGCTCGCAGTTTCTTTGCCGAGCCGTGGACCGTCGGTTCGGAAGCCGACCGCATCGGCTATCGCTTCAAGGGCGGCAGCGCGCTGAGCTTTCAGCCCCGGGAGCAACCGTTCGGCGCCGGTTCCGATCCGTCGAACATCGTCGACAGTTGCTACCCGATCGGCTCGATCCAGGTGCCGGCCGGGCTCGAACCCATCGTGCTGCACCGTGACGCGGTGTCCGGTGGCGGCTACGCGATGATTGGCACGGTGATCAGCGCCGACCTCGATTTGATCGGCCAGATGCAACCCAACCAGAAGGCCCGCTTTGTCGCGGTGACCCTCGAAGAGGCGCTGGAAGCGCGACGTTCCTATAAGAAAAAACTCAGCTGCTTGAGCAAGCTGTTCCCTTCCTGATTCTGCCCGCCGTCCAGTGCGGGCCCTGCCAAACGGCGAGCCAACGCCGCACTTCGGTGCGGTGACGGCTGCCCGCGCTTCAACCTTTGACTGGTTCTGGAGTTCACGCATATGGCTGCTTTATCGCAATCGAGTCAAACCGGGCAAGACCCGGCGCATCATCCCGTCCCTACCGAAGCGCGCATGGGCCGACTGTCCCTGACCATGGCCTGGTGGGCGGTGTGCAGTGCGATGTTTTACATCGTGGTTGGCGCTTCATTGGCGTTGTCATTCGGTGCGCGCAATGCGCTGATCGGCATGGTCCTGTCGGTGATCAGTTACGGCGTGGTCAACAGCGTGCTCAGCCGCTTTGCGATTCGCAGCGGCTTGTCGGTGGCGTTGTTTTCGCGGCTGTTGTTCGGCAGCACCGGTGCGTGCCTGGCGACGTTGATTTTCTTCTCGACCGCGATCTATTACGCGGTGTTCGAAGGTTCGGTGATCGCCGTGGCGCTCAATCACCTGTACCCGGAGCTGGTCTATCCGCTGGCCGCGTTGGCGGTGGTGCTCTACAGCGTGCCGATGATCCTGGGCAGCGTGCAGCACTGGCTCGACAAGCTCAACGGCGTGTTGCTGCCGGTCTACCTCGGCGGTTTGCTGGTGGCGGTGGGGCTGTCGATCAGTCGTTATGGCTACCAGCCGCAATGGCTGGATTTCGGCCCGGCCACCCCCAGCGCGTTTGGCTGGTGGGATTGTTTTGTCGCCTACATGGGCGTGTGGGTGTTGATGCTGTTCACCTTCGACTATGCGCGTTTCGGCAAGCCTGAAGACGCCGAGTACCACGGTCGCTGGAACTTCGGCATGCCGTTCTACGCGGTGACGTTCCTGCTCAACGGCGCGGCGGGCATTTACCTGGTCAGCAGCATTCCCCACGAAGGCGCGCTGAATGAAGTCTCGGTGGTGATGGCGATTTTGCAGTTGATGGGCTTGTGGGGGTTGCTGTTTGTCTGGGCCACGCAAACCCGGATCAACACCGCCAACTATTACCTGGCGACCCTGAACATGCAGGCGTTCTTTGGCCGTTTCGGGATGCGTGGTTCGTACCTGATGTGGGCAGTGGCGGTGGGGGTGATCGTCTATGGCTTGATGCTTGCGGACGTGTTTGCCTACCTCCTCAAGGCGCTGGCCTATCAGGGGATCTTCGTGGTGGCGTGGGTCGGCGTGGCGTTGGCGCAGATTCTCTATGGTCGCAGCGACGTGGCGGCGCTGGATAAAGTGGCCGCGTTCAACCCGGTGGGTTTGACCGCGTGGTTCGGCGCCACGGCGTTGGGGCTGGCGCTGATGTTTTCCGGCGCCGGGCTGAGCAGTTTTTCCGCCCCCGCGACGGTGGTGCTGGCGTTTGCCTTGCAGGCCGGTTTATCCCATCGCAATCGCCTGCGGCTGCCGTTGGCGCAATAGCAGCCCGATCAATCCGCCAGGCAGGGCTTGATCAGCGCCGTGAACCACTCGATGAACACGCCGAGCCGGCGTGAGCGCTGACGCCGATCCGGGTACAGCACTGAAACGGTCATGGGCGGCGCGCGATACGCCGCCATGACCTCGACCAGCACCCCGGCATCCAGCATGTGTTGGACATCGAACAACGGCACCTGAATCAACCCGAGCCCGGCGCGGCAACTGGCGATGTAACTTTCGGCGTTGTTGACGATGACCTGGCTGGGCAACTGGCGGGATTGCTCGATGCCATCGACGACACATTCCCACGGCAATTCCTGGCCGCCGGCCCCCGACACATAACCCACGCACAGATGGCCATTTTCCAGATCGTCCGGGTGTTCGGGCTGGCCACATTCGGCGAGATACGCCGGGGCCGCGCAATTGACCAGAATGACTTTGCCCAACGGTTTGACCACCAGACTGCTGCTGTGTGGTTCGCCGAAACGGATCACGCAATCGACGCCTTCCTGCACCAGATCAATCGCTCGATCAGTCGAACCCAGGCTCAGTTGCAGCCCCGGGTACTGACGCAGCAACTCTGGTAGCGCCGGGATGATCAGGCGCCGGGCGATGCGGCTCGGCACATCGGCATCGAGCCGGCCCGTGACCTGCTGCTGGTGATTCTGGAACAACTGGTCGATGTCTTCGATATCCGCCAGCACTTGCCGTGCCCGCTCCAGTAACTGCGCGCCGTCGGTGGTCAGGGTGACTTTGCGCGTGGTGCGGTGCAGCAAGCGCGTACCGACACTGGTTTCCAATTGCTGGACGGCCGCCGACACCGTCGCCCGAGGCAGTTTCAGCACCCGTGCGGCCTGGATGAAACTGCCCAGTTCCGCCACATGGACGAACACTCGGTACTGCTCGATTCTGTCCATGTGTGCAGCGGTTTTCCTCGTTGCTTACTTGGTGGTGTAGCCGCCGTTGATCAGGATCGTCTGGCCGGTGATCCACCAACCGTCGCTGACCAAGTGGCGAATAAACGGCACCACGTCACCGATGTCGGTCAGGCCGGTGTGGGAGTAGGGCGACAGGGCGGCGGCGGTCTTGTGGTAGTTGACCGCATCGGCGCCTTCGGCCGGGTAGAAAAACGGCGTGTCCATCGGCCCCGGGCCGACCGCCGTCACCGAAATTCCCCGTTCACCCAGCTCTTTGGCCGCAGCCCGGGTGAAGTGCTCGACCGGTGCCTTGCCGCCGGCATACGCGGCATAGAACGGTGTAAACGCCCCCAGCAGTGACGTGACAATGGAGCAGATCTTGCCATTGTCATTGAGCTGCTTGCCAGCCTCCTTGATAAAGAAGAACGCCGACTTGGCGTTGACCGCCATCATCTCGTCGTACTCGGCTTCGCTGATCTCGGCCATGGGTTTTTTCAGCACTTTGCCCACGGTGTTGATCGCGATGTCCGGGCGGCCCACGGCGTCCACGGCGTCGCTGAACAGTTTTTCAACCGCACCGGCAGTGGTCAGGTCCGCCTGCAACGCCACGGCCTCGGCGCCCAGCGCCTGGATGGCCGCCACGGTCGCATCGGCGTCGGCCTGGCTGGCGGCGCTGTTGTAATGCACCACCACGGCTTTGGCGCCGTGTTGCGCCAGGTCACGGGCGATCAGGCCGCCGAGGTTCTTCGCGCCCCCGGCGATCAGCACCACTTTTCCTTTTAATGAATGGTCCGGCATGACGTTGCTCCAGGCTGATGAAAGTACGGCTCAGTCTAGAGGCGGATCGCACAAAGATAAGCCACGGCGGGCGGGATGCATTGTTCAGGTTTCCCGGCCAATCATCGGCGTATCCATCGGGTCTTTAAGCGTCTCCTATACTTGGTCCGTTTAACGCAGACAGTTTCCCCTACGAACTCACAGTCAGGAGAACGAACATGACCATCCGCATAGGCGACGAAGCACCGGACTTCACCGTCGAAAGCACCGAAGGCACGCTGCATTTTCACGAGTGGATCGGCGACAAGTGGGCGATCCTGTTTTCGCACCCCAAGGACTTCACCCCGGTGTGCACCACTGAGCTCGGGTACATGGCAAAGCTCAAGCCGGAATTCGACAAGCGCAACACCAAGATCGTCGGGCTCAGCGTCGATCCCGTGAGCAACCATGCGAGTTGGGCCAAGGACATCGAAGAGACCCAGGGACACGCGGTCAACTACCCGATGATTGGCGACGAAAACCTGGTGGTGGCCAAGCTCTACGACATGATCCACCCGAACGCCAGCGGCGGCGCCCGCACCGCCGTGGACAACGCGACGGTGCGCTCGGTGTTCATCATCGGCCCGGACAAAAAGGTCAAGGCGATGCTGATCTACCCGATGAGCGCCGGGCGCAACTTCGATGAAGTGCTGCGCTTGCTCGATGCCTTGCAACTCAACGCCAAGCACACCGTCGCCACTCCGGTGAACTGGCGTCCGGGGGAAGACGTGATCATCCCGACGTCGGTGTCCGACGAAGACGCCCGCAAGAAATATCCGGAAGGTTTCCGTACGGTGAAACCTTATCTGCGCACGGTGGCGCAGCCGAAGTAAGCCTGGGTTGACGCACCCATCGCCGCCAGCAAGCAGGGCCTCTCCGCTGGCGGCGACATCCCTGCGTCACCCACAAACGTACAATCCAACGGTTGACCGGCCTGCGTAGACTCCGATGACTCGTCACTGTTATCGGTTGATCATGGAAATCTTTCTCTACGCCTTCAGCGTGATGTACAGCCCCGGCCCGGTGAATTTCATGGCGTTGAATGCCGGGTTGACCGGACGGTTTCGTCGTTCGCTGGGGTTTTTCGTCGGGGTGGGGTGTGCGTTGTTGCTGCTGTTCGTCCTCTTCGGCTACACCGGCGAGGCGCTTATTTCCCAAGCGGCGTTGCCCTACATTTCCCTGGTGGGCGGCCTCTATACGCTCTATCTCGCGTATCAGGTTTACACCGCGACCACCGCCGTGCCGGGGGAGGGTGCTCAACCCTCGACCGCTGCGCAAAAGACGCTGACGTTCTGGAACGGTTTCCTGATTCAGCTCCTCAACCCCAAGGGCATCATGGTGGTGCTGCCGATCACCAGCGTCATGCTGCCGGCCGCGCATATCACCGGCGTGTCTATCGCGCTGATCTCGGCGTTGCTGGCGATTGCCGGCGGCGGTGCACCGGGGGTTTATTCGCTGCTCGGTGCCGTGCTTGGGCGACGCATTACCCGTGAGTCTTACTTCACGGCGTTCAATCGGCTGATGGGGATTGCGCTGGTGGTGTGTGCTTATTTCATGTTTCAGGCGTTCTATCTGCACGTCAGGACGCCGTGATGAACGCATGTTATGGTCCAGAAACCTCACATCAGCCATCGCCCCGGTGCGCCAACATGCCGAATCGCTCTACAGAAAAGGACTGGGTCAGACATGCGCCGTTGTCCTCCAAGGTCGAGCGCTTCGAAGCATTCTTTGGCGCCCATGCCTTCGACCCGCATCAACATGACACCTACGCCATCGGCCGCACGCTCAGTGGCGTGCACCAATTCCAGTACCGGGGCGAAACCAGACTGTGCCTGCCCGGCGAAACCATGATCGTGCACCCGGACGAGCCGCACGACGGTTGCGCCGGTTCTGAAACGGGCCTGCGTTATCGCGGCGTGTATGTGCCGCCCTCCCTGGTTCAGCAGATTGTGAAGGGCAAGCCGCTGCCGTTTTTCAAGGCCAGTGTGACCCGCGATCCGCGTCTGGCCGCTGCGGCCGATGCGTTGCTCAATACCCTCGACGCCGAACTGGACCCGCTGGCCGAAGATGATGCGCTCTACCGCCTCGTCACCACCCTGGCGGAACTCGCCGAACAGCCCCTCGCCAAAACCACACCGCACTTCGCCGCCGCTGCAAGGGCCCGGGAGTACATCGACGATAACCTGGACCGGTCGATCACCCTCGATGACCTCGCCGACTGTGCCGGGCGGGATCGCTGGAGCCTGTCCCATGACTTTCGGCTGTTCTTCGGCACCAGCCCCCACCGATACCTGACCTTGCGCCGCCTCGACCGCGTCAAGCAACTCGCCCACGCCGGGCGAACGTTGTCGGACGCATCGGTCGAGGCCGGTTTTTTTGATCAGAGCCACATGTCCCGGCACTTCAAGAAAGCCTTCGGCCTCTCGCCTTCGCGCTGGTGCAATCCCTCGCACTGATGCGCCCGTTAACACCACCACTCAGCCAGAAATGAGCAGCCCGACGATGCCCGACATCACCCTCACCACCTTGCAGGGCCTCAAACAGCGCGGCGAAAAAATCGTCATGCTGACCTGCTACGACGCGACCTTCGCCCAGGCTTCAAGCGCCGCCGGTGTGGAAATGCTGCTGGTCGGCGATACCCTGGGCATGGTCTTGAACGGTCACGACAGCACCCTCCCGGTGAGCGTCGAGGACGTGGCTTACCACACCGCCAGCGTCAAACGCGGCAACCGTGGCGCTTTCATCGTCGCTGACATGCCATTCATGAGTTACGCCACCCCCGAGCACGCCATGCACAACGCCGGTCGCTTGATGAAGGCCGGCGCGCACATGGTCAAGCTGGAAGGGGATGTATGGCTGGCGGAGTCCATTCGCCGCATGACTGAAAACGGCGTACCGGTGTGCGCGCACTTGGGGCTGACGCCGCAATCGGTCAACGTTTTCGGCGGCTTCAAGGTGCAGGGGCGCGACCCGGTTCGGGCGCGGCAATTGGTTGCGGCGGCCATCGCTCTGGAAGCGGCCGGCGCCGCGATGTTGCTGGTGGAATGCCTGCCCGGCGCGCTGGCCGAGCAGCTCAGCCAAGCGGTGCGCATCCCGGTCATCGGCATTGGCGCGGGCGCCGGAACCGACGGCCAGGTGCTGGTGCTGCACGACCTGCTGGGCCTGTCCCTGACCGGGCGTGCCCCCAAGTTCGTGCGCAACTTTATGGCGGGGCACACCAGCATCCAGTCGGCGTTATTCGCCTATGTGGCGGCGGTGAAAAGTGGGGAATTCCCGGCGCTGGAGCACGGCTATTCGGCTTGAACCGAATCCGGCAGTTTGGCAATGACCTTGATCTCGAATTGGAAACCATACAGCCACGTCACCCCGACGCCGGTCAGCGTCGGGTGCGGTGCTTCGCCCCAGAACTCGGGGAGCACTTTCCAGATGGTGTCGAACTTCGATTCCGGGTCGACGATGAACACCGTCACATCAATCACGTCGTCGAAGCTGCAGCCGGCGGCGCCGAGGATCGCGTTGAGGTTGTTGAACGCGAGTCGCACCTGATCCTCCAGGTCCGGCTCGGGGGAGCCATCCTCCGTGCTGCCGACTTGCCCGGAAACGAACAAAAAACCATTGGATTTGATCGCCGGGGAATAGCGATTGCGTTCATACAGGGCCTGGCGTCCAGGCGGGAAAACCACATCACGGGTTGTCATCAGTGTCTCCATCAACGGTTGAAAAACGATGAAGTGACTGTAAGCACTTGCACCGACCCGATAAACGAGCAACCGTAGCTATCACTGTTTGTGAATCCCAAACAATCGGAAGCAGATATGGACCGTTTTGATGCGATGCAGGCCTTCGCCCGGGTGGTGGAGGCGGGGAGTTTCACCAAGGCTGCCGAGACGCTGCACATGAGCAAGACCAGCGTGACGCAACTGGTGCAACAACTGGAAGCACGCCTGCGGGTCAAATTGCTCAACCGCACCACGCGCAAGGTCAACCTGACCGCCGACGGTGCCGTTTACTACGAGCACGTTGTGCGGCTGCTGGCGGATCTGGACGATGCCGAAACCAGCCTGTCCACCGCTGCGGCGTTGCCTCGGGGGCGTTTGCGAGTGGATGTGCCCAGTCCGTTAGCCAGCATGATCCTGATGCCAGCCTTGCCGGCGTTTCATGCGCGCTACCCCGACATCCAGATCGACATGGGGGTCAGCGATCGCATGGTGGACATCATCGGTGAGAACGTCGATTGCGTGGTGCGCGGCGGCGAGTTGACCGATCAATCGCTGATGGCCCGGCGCGTCGGCGACCTGCAACTGGGCGTGTTCGCGGCGCCGAGTTACCTGGCGCGCCTCGGCACACCGTTGCATCCGCAAGACTTGGAAGACTCGGCGCATCGTATCGTCGGTTTCCTCTGGGCGCGCACCGGCAAAGCGCTGCCTTATGCCATGAGCAACGGCAGTGAAAGCGTCCAGATCAAGGGGCGCTATGTGCTGGCGGTCGACGATGGCAATGCCTACCTCGCGGCGGGGCTGGCCGGCATGGGGGTTCTCTGGATGCCCGACTACATGTCCAAGGCACACGAAGCGCGGGGCTATCTGGTGCGGCTGTTCGAAGACTGGCGCCTGGAACCGATGCCGATTTACGTGGCGTTTCCGCCGAACCGGCACATCAGCATCAAGCTGCGGGTATTTATCGATTGGGTCGCTGAACTGATGGCGCTTCATGGGCCGATCGTGGCCCGACCTCTGGCATGAAGAATTATTCGGAATTTCCGAAAGTAGTTTTCGTTTTGCGCTCGATTATCAAAATAAACCTTAAGCACTAACGTTGCGCCATGCCTTTCGGCGCTTCATTTTTTTTGCTTGAGGTCAACACGATGGATCTGATCAACACTGAACCCGCGACCCGATTCAGCGCTCAGCAGAACCCGCAACGCCGAACCTTTCTGGCCCAGGCCGGCGCCGGTGCGGCGGTGCTGGCGGCGGGCACATTGCTCAGCCCGGCAAACGCTGCCACCGCTCAAAACACCGGCGCGGCAACATCGGCTTCGGGAACATCCAGGGGTGGTTTCTGGCCGGGTGATACGCGGTTGGTCGTCTCGATCTCCATGCAGTTCGAGGCTGGCGGACAGCCGCTCAAAGACACCGACAGCCCGTTCCCCCACGTGAACTTCCCTGACAGCGTCCCGTCGGACCCGGCCACCAATACCTGGTTTGCCTACGGTTATCGGGAAGGCATTCCCCGGTTGCTCGACCTGTGGGATCGCCACGGCGTCAAAGTCACCAGCCACATGATCGGCGACGCGGTGAAACGCAATCCGGCGCTGGCCAGGGACATCGTCGCCCGTGGTCATGAAGCCTCGGGTCACGGTCCGCACTGGAGCTCGCAATTCGCCATGAGCCGGGACGAGGAACGGACCTTCCTGCAACAGGCCGCCAGCATGCTGACCGAAGTGACCGGCCAGCCCGTGGCCGGTTACAACTGCAACTGGCTGCGTCGCGGGCCCAATACCTTGTCGCTGCTGCAGGAACTTGGCTACGTCTATCACATCGATGATGTCAGCAGGGACGAGCCCTTTATCGAGCAGGTCAACGGCAAGGATTTTGTCGTGGTGCCGTACACCCTGCGCAACAACGACATCGTGCTGATCGAGGGGCGGAACTACTCGCCGGGGCAATTTCTGGAGCAGATCAAACTGGAGTTCGATCAGCTCTACGAAGAGGCCGGCAGTCGGCGACGCATGATGTCGGTCAGTGCGCACGACCGTATCAGCGGAACGCCGCAGATGGTCCGGGTCTGGGACGAGTTTTTGCGCTACGCCAAACGTCATCCCGGCGTCGCCTTCATGCGTAAGGACGCCATCGCCGATTACACCCTCAAGAGCCCGCTCAGCCTTCGAGAAAACGAGACGATCTGAATCGTCCGGTCTCGCGCACTCAACACCCTCAAAAGGAAACCTGACGATGCCACGTTCAATTGCATTTACATCCCTCAACGCCCGCATTGCCGGTGTTTTGTTCGCCCTGACACTGTCAGGCACCGCCGCTGCTGCGACCACTGACCTGGTCAAACCCGGTGTGCTGGTGATCGACAAGAGCCTGACGCCCGCGCAACTCAAGGTCATGGAAACCGCCGCCCTCCGCTACGACACATTCTGGAACACCGGCGAAGAAACCTTTGCCCGTGAAGCACTGGCAAACAACTTCATCGACAAAACCCCGCCACCAGGCCGAAAACAAGGGCCGGAGGGGCCGTTGCTGGCGTCCAAAGCGTTCCGTGGCGCGGTGCCCGACCTGCGTTGCGAGGTCGAGCAAATGATCATCGCCGGCGACCGGGTCGTGGCGCACCTGCATTTTCGCGGGCACTTCACCGGCACCTTCGGCGAAACCCGGGGCACCGGGCAAACCGTGGATTTCATTGCCACCGATATCTACCAAATCGAAAACGGCAAAATCGCTGCCAACTGGCACATCGAAGACAACGCGACGTTGATGAAGCAATTGGGGCTGTAACCCTGATACATCCGCTGTGGGAGCGGGCTTGCTCGCGAAGAGGCCAACACATTTTCAATGCTGATGTTGCCTGTGTGGGCGCCTTCGCGAGCGAGCCCCCTCCCACAGGGGCGTGATTCGCCAGCGTCTAACCGGGTTTAATCCACTTCATCGTCAAAAATGCGCTCAATCGGCAACTCGAACACCCGGGCAATCTGAAACGCCAGCGGCAGGCTCGGGTCGTACCGACCGTTTTCAATCGCATTGATCGTTTGCCGAGAGACGTTCAATAACGCGGCCAGGTCCACCTGCGACCACTTGCGTTCGGCCCGCAGCTCCTTGAGGTGATTTTTCATTGATAGCGACGTCTGGCGATTTGCAGGCCGATGATCCACATCAAACCCATCACAGGCCAGACGCAGGTCCAGGAGATATGTGGAAACCCGACATTCTCCAGAAAGCCATAACTGAAGGTCAGCAACGCCGATGCGGCAAAGGCAAAGCCGAGGGCTTCGAGTTGAATGCGCAAATGCATTTCATCCATGCGCCGCAGATTGCGCACGATGGCCCAGCACATCAAACCGGCTGGCAGCACTGGCGCCAGGGTGATGACAATGCGCAGGGCGGTGCTGGCGTTTTCCAGGTGTTGCAGCAAGGTCAGCGAGCCGGTCAGCAGAATCGTGTACAGCGCCAGCGCGGCGCCCATTTCGACGTAGTAACGTTTCATTTCATCGTCCTGATGTAAAAGGTGCTTTACATGCTCGCCGATGTTTGGGTGGATGTAAAGGATGCTTTACGTTGTGGGCAATACTTCGTTCAGCCATTCCTGATTCATCGTCTCGGCATCCCCCAAATAATCCAGTAACCAAGACATGGCCGGCGACAGCTTGTTCTGGTTCCAGGCCACGCACGACGGGCTCGCGGCGAAGGGCCGTTGCAGGTTCAAGGCCACCAGTTCGCCTTGCTGGATCAGCGGCAGCATCAAGTGCGCCGGCGCCATGCCGACGCACAGCCCTTCGCGCAGGCAATCCAGCGCCGAGGCCCAGTTCGGCACCACCAGCCGCCGCTGATTGTCCAAGGACCAGGTGTCGCGTTTCGGCAGGTGGCGCGAGGTGTCGTTCATGCACAGCGCGGGGTAGGGGCGCAGTTGATCGTCGTCCAGCGGACCGCTTAATGACGCCAACGGATGCCGGGCGCTGGCCACGCACAACCAGTTCAACAGGCCCATGTCGCGGAAGCTGTAATGGCTGGCCACCGGTACCGCACTGGTGGCGCCGATCACGATGTCGGTGCGCTCGTCGGCGAGGGCGTCCCACACGCCGTTAAACACCTCGTAACCGAGCAGCAACTCCACGTCGGGAAACTGCTTATAAAAATCCAGCACCAGTTGCCGGCAACGCTCCTGTTTGACGATGGCATCCACCGCCACTTTTAACTGACCGCTCCAGCCATTCGCCACTTGCTGGCACAGGCGCCGGGTGTCGAGCATGTTTTTCATCACGCCACGGGCCTGCTCGATAAACAACTTGCCCGCCGGCGTCAGCTCCACATCGCGATGCCGGCGCACAAACAACGGCACCGCCAGCCATTGTTCCAATTGGCGCACGGTGTAGCTGATCGCCGATGGCACCCGATGCAACTCCTGCGCCGCAGCACTGAAACTACCATGCCGGGCCACGGCATCGACCACATCCAGGGAATATTCAGACCACATTCAGTTGCCTTCAAAAATATTGATAAGACTGTTCAATTATTAGCGCTTCACAGCAAATACCCACCACCCATAATGGCACGCTGCTAACAAATTATTTGATTGAAGATTCAGTTAGGGCGTTGATGAAAAATTCTTTTGGTTTCACCGGTTACCTGATCGGGCTGAGCGTGCTCGGCTATCTGGGCATGGACATGTACTTACCGGCGTTCGGCGCCCTCGGTGGCGAACTGCACCTGTCGGCCGGGGCGGTGGGGGCGAGCCTGAGCATCTTTCTCGCCGGGTTTGCCGTCGGACAGTTGTTGTGGGGGCCGCTGTCGGATCGCATCGGCCGCAAACCGGTGTTGCTGATGGGCCTGAGCCTGTTTGCCCTGGGCTGCCTGGGCATGTTCTGGGTCGAAACCGCCGTGCAACTGTGGGCGCTGCGCTTTATCCAGGCCATCGGCGTGTGTTCGGCGGCGGTCAGTTGGCAAGCGCTGGTGATTGACCGCTACCCGGCGCAACAGGCCAATCGCCTGTTCGCCGCCATCATTCCGCTGATGTCCCTGTCGCCGGCACTTGCACCACTGCTGGGCGCGCTGCTGCTCGATCACTGGGGCTGGCAGGCGATTTTCGTCGTGCTGCTCGGCGTCAGCGTCGCGCTGCTGGTGCCCACCGCGTTGCTCAAAGCCACACCGAAACGTCTGACCGCCAACGGCGAGCGGCCGCGTATCAGTTTCGGACAACTCCTCAAATCCACCGCGTTCAGCGGCAACGTGCTGATCTACGCCGCGTGCTCGGCGAGCTTCTTCGCCTGGCTCACCGCCTCACCGTTCATCCTCGGCGGCATGGGCTACAGCCCCAGCGACATCGGCCTGAGCTACGCACTGCCAACCATCGGATTCCTGATCGGCGGCTTCAGTTGCCGCAGCCTGCTGCAACGCATCAGCGGCGCCGCGATGCTGCCGTGGCTGATCCTCGCCTATGGCGTCGCGATGGTCGCGCTGTACTTGGTCGCCACCCTGACCACCCCGACCCTGACCACACTGCTGATCCCGTTCTGCCTGCTGGGCCTGGTCAATGGCGCGAGTTTCCCGATCATCGTCACCAATGCGTTGATCCCGTTTTCGGAAAACTCCGGCAAAGCCGCCGCGCTACAAAACGCGCTGCAACTGGGGATGTGTTTTGCTACGAGTTTGTTGGTATCGACGGGGATTGAGCGGCCGCTGGAGATTGCGGTGGTGGTGATGCTGGCGACGGTGCCGCTGGCGGTGTTGGGGTATTGGATTCAGCGGGGTAAGCGCCGGGCGGTGAAGCGGTTTGAACTGCAAAACGGCGACTGATTTATCCAAGGCATGAAAAAGCCCGGCTGATCAGGCCGGGCTCTTTGTTGAGTACCACGTTAAAGACATTCATTCATGCGGTGCGGTTTTGGATCAAACGGTCGGAACCGCCTTCAGCCACACGTTTTTCGATCAAACGATCCGAGCCACCTTCAGCGACGCGATTCTCGATCAAACGGTCGGAACCGCCTTCGGCAACGCGTTTTTCAATCAGACGATCCGAGCCGCCCTCAGCGACGCGGTTCTCGATCAAACGATCGGAACCCCCTTCAGCCACACGTTTTTCAATCAGACGATCCGAGCCGCCCTCAGCGACGCGGTTCTCGATCAACCGATCCGAACCACCCTCAGCCACTCGACTTTCAATCAGACGGTCCGAACCGCCTTCAGCGATCATCGTATGCGCTGGCGTTGCGGCAAAAGCGTTCACTGCAAAAACCGAAAAAGCGATGCTGAGAAGAGTTTGGCGTTTCATGAGGGTGTGCTCCGGGGTGCTTATTGGTTGGGTATGGAGCGGATGTTACGCCGGGGATTTTTTATGAGAACTTCATTGATGTGATGGTGACTATCGACGCGAGCAATGGTTGGGTGCGGGCCCCCCGTTGTGATTGATGGCATCTCGCTAAGTCACTCACGCACCAACAAAAAAAAACGGGCCCCTTCGTGGCGCCCGTTTTTCATATCGGCCTGACAACACGCTTTTGACCCGCAACCATCAGCCTTCCTGAGGCCACTGATCCGCGATTTCAAACCACGAAGCCTTCGACGCCACACACATATGCCGCTGCTTCTTCGTCTGAAACGGCGTATCCAGCGTGCCAATCGCAATCGAAATCCAGTCCGCAAACTCGCCATTCGAATCCGACCAAAACAGCGAAGTCCCACAGTTCGAACAAAACTGCCGCGTCACCCCGGCCGACGATTGAAAACGCCTGAGCGCCTCCACACTGCTCGAAACAGAAACCGCCGACCTCGGCGTACTGGCATACGTCGCAAACGCCGCACCGTGGGCCTTTCGACACTTGACGCAATGACAGTGCGACACCGCTTTCAGCGGCCCCGACACCTCATACGTCACCGCGCCGCAGAGGCAACTGCCTTGATGAAACTCATCCATGTTCATCGGTTACTCGAAAAAAGAAGGGGAGAAGCAAGGCCCGGATACTACGACGATCACCGACACAAAAAAACGGGCGCCTACCACGCGCCCGTTTCCCGTTAAGCCTTAACCTGCGCCCGCAAGCGCCGGCCGATCACATCCATCAAGTCACAACCGTCGCGCAACGGAATGACCAACAACTTGGAGAAATCCGCCAACACCACCGTGTCACAACCAATCTCGGCGCGGTAAGCGATGTTTTCCAACACCTGCGTGACGGTGCGGATGCGGTAATCGGCCATGGCTTGCAGGACGTCGAGTGGTGCTTGGGTGTCGATGAGCAGGGATGCCGGGATCAGGTCGATTCCGGTTAGGGGCATGTATCTTTCCATAGGTGAAACTCCGAATCAGATTTAAGTAAAGGACTGATCCGATCAGCAGGTCGCCAAACCTGGTCGCGTTTTGGGGGACAGCGCGAATATAGCAGAGGATATACAAATGATAACAGGTTAAGAGTTCCTGTTTTCTTGTAGGGAATTTACTATTGTATTTAAAATTTATTGTTTATGTTTGTGGGGTGATCCAGGTGAGGTAAAGTTTTTTATCTGTTTTACGTTGCCGTAGCTATGTATT